>CAZNSG010000185.1:0-6582 GCA_964575715.1 uncultured Hyphomicrobiales bacterium
CACCAGGACAGGAGGTGCGTCTGCGATGCGCCTATTTCATCAGGTGCGAGGAGGTCGTCAAGGACAAGAACGGCGCGATCGTCGAGCTGCGATGCACCTACGATCCGGCAACCCGCGGCGGCAACGCACCAGACGGACGCAAGGTGCAAGCGACATTGCATTGGGTTGCGGTGACGGATGCGGTTCCGGCGGAGGTGCGGATTTTCAATCCGCTGTTCACGCGACCCGATCCGACCGGCGGTGAGGGTTTTGCCGCCGACCTCAATCCGCAATCGCTGGAAATACTGCGCGATGCACGCATTGAAACGGCGCTTGTAGCCGCAACCAATTCGTTAGCGCCGGTGCAGTTCGAGCGGCAAGGTTATTTCGTCCGCGATCAGGATTCTAGCCCAAGCCGCTTGGTATTCAACCGCACCGTCGGTTTGCGTGATACATATGCCAAGGTGGCCGGCGGCAAGGCCTAAAGCCGGCTGGCCTCGAAGTGGCGATGAGTTAGCGCGTGCGTTGGCGAGGCGCCGCGCAGTGGTGCCGCGTTATGGTCGAGTGGGGCAGGGGCAAAGGGCGGATTGAAGTCTGGCCGTCCGACGCGCAAGCGCGACGGCGCGCGCTGGCGTGGCCAGTGCTTTGGGCGGATTACGCGTTTGCGGCGGCCGGGCAGGTCCGAAATTGGGCGGTGGCGGAAGTCGGGCCCGGGCGGCTTATGCCCTGGCTGCCGGTTGCGTTCGGTCTCGGGATCGCAATTTATTTTACCGCGGCGCGTGAGCCGGCGCTTTGGGCAACCATCGCCTTGACGCTGGGATGCGCCGCTGGTGCGGTCTTGCTGCGCGCGCGGCCGGTTGCCTTTCCCCTGGCGCTTGGGCTCGTGGCGGCCGCAGCCGGCTTTGCAACCGCGACGCTGAAAACGGCATTCATCGCGCATCCGGTCCTGCATCACGTCGCCAGCAATGTGGCGATTGCCGGTTTCGTCGAGGTGCGCGAAGAGCGCGAGCGCTCGGACCGCATTGTGGTGCGCGCGCTGAAAATCGAGGGCGGGCGGCTTGATGAGGCGCCCGAACGTGTGCGCGTTTCCGTGCGCAAGGGCACCGCGCCGCCGGTCGGCGCCTATGTGATTTTCAGAGCGCGCTTGAGCCCGCCGCTCGCGCCGCTGCGGCCGGGCGGCTACGATTTCGCGCGCGACATGTTTTTCCAGCGCATTGGCGCAAGCGGCTTTGTGCTCGGCACGGTCAAGATCGCAGAACCGCCGGCACCGCCCGGCCGCCGGCTGCAGGCGAGCGCTGCCGTCCAGGGTTTGCGTGACGCCATCGATGCGCGCATCCGTGCGGTCGTACCCGGCGACAAGGGCTCGATCGCGTCGGCGCTGATCACCGGCAAGCGTGATTCCATCTCTAGCCCCGTCAATGACGCCATGTATGTGTCGAGTCTTGCGCATGTGCTCTCGATCTCGGGCTATCACATGGCGGTGGTGGCGGGCGTGGTGTTTTTCGTGCTGCGCGCGTTGTTCGCACTGGTGCCGACATTTGCCAATCGTCATCCGATCAAGAAATGGGCCGCGTTCGGTGCTTTGCTCGCGGCGGCCTTCTATCTCGTGCTCTCGGGCGCGGAGGTGGCGACGCAGCGCGCCTTCATCATGGCCGCGATCGTGCTCATCGGCGTGATGGTGGACCGCGCGGCGCTCACGTTGCGGACGCTGGCGGTCGCCGCGCTTGCGGTGATGCTGATCGCGCCGGAGGCGGTGGTGCATCCGAGCTTTCAGATGTCGTTTGCGGCGACGCTGGCGCTGATCGCCGCCTACGAACGAGGGCTGCCCTGGATGATCGCGGGCGCTGATACTTCGCGCGGTGCGCGCGTTGCGCTGTGGGGCGGGCGCGAAGTGGTGGCGCTTGTGCTCGCGTCGTTGGTGGCCGGACTCGCAACCACGCCCTACGCAGCTTTCCATTTCCACCGGCTTGCGCCCTACGGCGTGTTCGCGAACCTGCTCGCCATGCCGATCGTCTCTGCCTGGGTGATGCCGACCGGCTTGCTGGCGCTCATTGCCATTCCTTTCGGCTTTGACGGTGCGCTGTGGCGGCTGATGGGCGACGGCATCGATTGGATGATTGCGGTTGCACTGTGGGTGGCTAATCTGCCCGGCGCGGTGGGGCGCATCGCGGCGTTCGATACCGGCCCATTGCTGCTTGGGACCGCGGGCCTGGTCGTGCTTTGTCTGTTGAAGACGCCGCTGCGCTGGTGCGGTGCGGCGCTGGTGGTCATGGGATGTCTGTGGGCGGCGCGCGCGCCGTTGCCCGATGTGCTGGTCGCCGCCGACGGACAATCGATCGCGGTGCGTGGCGGCAACGGCCTGCTCGCCATCTTGCGGACCGGCAACGACAGTTTCGCCGCGCGGGAATGGCTAGCTGCCGACGGCGATGGCCGTACGTTCAGCGATCCGTCATTGCACGTGGGTTTCACGTGCGATTCGGCCGGATGCATCGGGCGGTTGGCCGATGGCGGGCTGGTAGCGCTGGTGCGCGCTCCTGCGGCTTTCGAAGAGGACTGCCGGCGGGCGGCGCTGGTGGTGACGCCACGCACGGCGCCGCCGCAATGCGCGGCGTCGGTGATCGACCGCACCATGCTGCGGGCGAACGGCTCGATGGCGCTGCAGCGCGTGGGCGATCAATGGGAAATCAAAGTGGCGCGGCCAGCAGGCAATGCGCGGCCCTGGGTGCGCATGGCGGCGCCGGCCGAGGCTGCCGCACCGCCATCATTGCCGGCGCGCCCGGCGGCGCGCGATGCCACGCCGCGCGGCGAGGATCTGGAGCCGGGGGATTAGTAGCGCCGGAACAGCCCCACCATCTTGCCCTGGATGCGCACGCGGGTCGGCGGCAGGATGCGGACCTCGTAGGAGTTATTGGCGGGCTCGAGCGCGATGGAAGCGCCGCGGCGGCGGAAACGCTTGAGCGTTGCCTCCTCGTCGTCGATCAGCGCGACCACGATGTCGCCGGTGTCGGCCGACTCGGTGCGGCGGATGAGCGCCATATCGCCTTCGAGGATGCCGGCCTCGACCATGGAATCGCCGCGCACTTCGAGCGCGAAATGCTCGCCGCTGGTGAGCATCTCCGGCGGTACGTTGATGGTGTGGCTCTTGGTCTGGATCGCCGCGATCGGTGTACCGGCGGCAATGCGTCCCATGACCGGCACGGCAACCGGCCTGCCGCCCTCATCCTCAGAGCCCACACGCACGCGGCCGAGGTTGCCTTCGATGACGTTGGGTGTGAATCCGCGACGGCCGACGCCTTGCGCCACGAGATCGGGCAGCTTGATCACTTCAATGGCGCGCGCACGGTTGGGCAGCCGGCGGATAAAGCCGCGCTCCTCGAGCGCGGTAATGAGCCGGTGGATGCCGGATTTCGAACGCAGGTCGAGGGCGTCCTTCATTTCGTCGAACGAGGGGGGGATGCCCGACTCCTTGAGACGCTCATGAATGAAGCGCAGAAGCTCGAATTGTTTGCGGGTCAGCATGGCCTGGTCTCCCCCGGGGTTTCGGCGGCTCGCCACCGAAAACAAAGCATGAACGGACACTATATGTTCCATATGTGTTCCGCAACACTTTAATTTGCCGTGAACAAGTCGAGCGGCTGCTAGAGGGAGGATTTAAGCTTAAGAACCACGCAAGCGCTGCCGGCCCTGGCAGGAGATGCGTAAGGTTCACGAATGACTAGACATTCGGCCTTGGCGAGAGCGGCCATCATGGAGGAATCCTGGGTCGTAAATGGAGTTGCGATAAAGCTTCCGTCGGGGGCGCGCGCAAGTGCGGAACGAAGATAATCGGCGCGCTCGTCGTTCGCCGGCAGGTCAATGCCAAGCGTTGCTGATTCGGTGGCCGCCTGCAGATCGTCGCGGCCGGCGAGCCGGCGGGTGAGCGGTACGAGGAAGAGCAGCGAGCAGACAAAAGCCGAAACCGGATTGCCCGGCACGCCGAGCACGTGCATTGCGCCAAGGCGGCCGTGCATGAGCGGACGGCCCGGGCGCATCGCCACCTTCCAGAACGAGAGTGCGAGACCTTCGGCGGTGAGCGCCTTTTGCACCAGATCGTGATCGCCGACGGAGGCGCCGCCGCTGGTGAGCAGAATGTCGGCGGCTTGCGCGCGCGCCTTGCGGATGGCGGCGATGGTCTCATCGATGCGATCGGGCACGACGCCGAGATCGATCACCTTGGCGCCTTCGGCGCGCGCCATGGCCATGAGTGCAAAGCCGTTGGAATAAATGATTTCACCCGGCCCCGGTGTCGAACCGGGGGCTTTGAGCTCATCGCCGGTGCCGAGCACGGCAACGCGAGGGCGCCGGTGTACGGGCACCGTTGGATGATTCATGGCGGCGGCGAGCATCAGATCGCGCTCGGTCAAGCGGCGGCCGCGTGCGAGCAATACCTGACCTTGCGCGAAATCGAGGCCGGCACGGCGGATGTGTTTACCACGCGATGTTGTGGTTTTGATGTTAACGCGGCGGCCGTCGCGCGTGGTGTTCTCCTGAATGACAATGGCGTCCGCGCCGGGCGGCACGACGCCGCCGGTAAAGATGCGCGCGACCTGACCCTTGGCGACGTGGCCTGCGAATGGATGTCCGGCCGCGACCTCGCCAATCAGTTCTAGCGTTACCGGAACATTCGCCACATCGTCCGCGCGCACCGCGTAGCCGTCCATGGCGGAGAGATCCGCTGGCGGCTGGGTGCGTAACGCCGTCACATCGGCGGCGAGCACGCGACCATGGGCGTCATCGAGTGGGGCGGCCTCCGGCGGCAGGGGAGCAGCGCCTTCGAGCACGCGCGCAAGAGCATCGGCGACCGACATCAGCGCCATATCGTTCTCATGGCAGCCTCTTGGGTGAAGTTTCGGCGCGATAGTGCCCTGACTTGCCGCCGAGCTTCTCGAGCAGGCGGATGCCTTCGATGCGCATGCCGCGCTCGACGGCCTTGACCATGTCGTAGATGGTCAGGCACGCGACCGCGACCGCGGTGAGCGCTTCCATCTCGACGCCGGTCTGGCCCTTCAACTTGACGGTCGCGCGCACGATGAAACCCGGCAGCGCGCGGTCGGGCGTGATGTCGACGGCGACCTTGGAGAGTGCGAGCGGATGGCAGAGCGGGATCAGCTCGTGGGTGCGTTTTGCCGCCATGATGCCGGCAAGCCGTGCCGCGCCCAGCACGTCGCCCTTCTTGGCATTGCCCTTGCGCACGAGTGCGAGCGTGGATTTTTTCATCACCACGCGGCCCTCGGCGATGGCGGTGCGGTCGGTCTGCGCCTTGGCCGAGACATCGACCATGCGCGCCTCGCCCTTGGCTCCGAGATGGCTGAGTATTGGTTTCTTGTTTGCTTTTTTAGGCATGGCTTACTCCACGCGGGCAGGCGAGCGGGAAAGCAGCGCTTTCGTCGCCGCGGTCACGTCGGGCTGGCGCATCAGGCTTTCGCCCACAAGGAACGTGTTGATGCCGATTTTGGAAAGTCTTGCAAGATCGGCGTTGGTGTTGAGGCCGCTCTCGCCGACGATCACGCGACCGGGGGGAATTTTTGGCGCCAATTGCTCGCTGACGGCGAGCGAGGTCTTGAAGGTTTTCAGATCGCGGTTGTTGATGCCGATCAGGCGCGAACGCAGTCGCAGCGCACGGGCGAGTTCGTCCGCGTTGTGGACTTCAAGCAAGACATCCATGCTGAACGCAAAGGCAGTGTCCTCCAAGTCTATTGCGGCGGCGTCGTCGACGGCGGCCATTATGATCAGAATGCAATCGGCGCCCAATGCGCGTGACTCCGCCACTTGATAGGGCTCGTACATGAAATCCTTGCGCAGGGCGGGAAGATTTGTTGCCGTGCGCGCAGCGGTCAGAAACTCCGGCTGGCCTTGAAACGATGGCGTATCGGTGAGCACGGAGAGGCACGCCGCGCCGCCCGCCGCGTAAGCGCGCGCAAGCGCAGGCGGGTCGAAGTCGGCGCGGATCAACCCGGCGGAGGGGCTTGCCTTCTTGATTTCCGCGATCAGCGCGTATTGACCGGCGGCGAGCGCCCGCTCGATCGCCGCCAAAAAGCCGCGCGGGGGAGGGGCCGCCTTGGCGTCGGCCTCGAGCTCGGCCAAAGGGCGCGCGCGTTTGGCGGCGGCGATCTCAGCGCGCTTATATTGCTCGATGTGTTTGAGAATATCGGTCATTGCGCATTCGAGATCACGATCAGGCGATCGAGCCGGCCTTCGGCTTCGCCGGAATCCACGGATTTGATTGCGAGCGCCGCGCCTTCCTTCAATTCCTTGGCGCGACCGGCGACCACTAGTGCTGCGGCCGCGTTGAGCACCGCAATGTCGCGGAACGCTCCCTTCTTTCCCTTGAGCACGCCCAAGAGCGCGGCGGCGTTGGTTTCCGCATCCCCGCCGCGCAACGCCTCGGGCTTTGAGCGCTTGAGGCCGATGTCCTCGGGCGCGATCTCGAATGTGCGCACCTGGCCGGCCTCCAGTGCCGCGATATAGCTCGGCCCTGAAGTGGTGATCTCGTCGAGCCCGTCGGAGCCATGCGCCACCCAGACACATTCGGAACCGAGCAGCTTCGACACCTGCGCCATCGGC
>CAZNSG010000186.1:0-5103 GCA_964575715.1 uncultured Hyphomicrobiales bacterium
CAACCTCTGCCCGTAACCGACCGCGATTTCGTGCCTTGGCGCTTTTCGGACGCCGGTCGTCGGAGCGCGTGGATGGCGCCGTCATGCCGGCATCCGAAAACCTGCACAGAAGGCGACATCGCAGTCTAAGCAGGAATTTCGACAGCACCCACATTCATGGCACTCACGTGCTGGCAGAGAAGCCGTCCACAGCATCAAAAGCAGAAATTGAGTTGAGGGAAAAGCTATTTAGTCTTGCCTGGCTCGCACAGTTTGGACAGGAGGGCACGGAATAGAGCCATAGGAGCAAAATACGCAGCAGTCCTGGAGCGGACCTAGCCGAGGCTCCAACCGTCAGTAGCCTCTCAGCCGACTTCGCTTCGCGCTCGGCTATGTCCGAGAAAAAGCTGCTGCGCAAGGAATTGGCCGTTGCAGATACAACACGAGCCTAGGGTCGTCACCTCCCTTGTTGTGGCGCTTCCGGGGCTACGGTGCCGGGGCGTAGAACGTTCCGTCCACCTCGAAGATGTCGTCTTGATTGAGCGCCGCAACTTCGATGATCGAACGCGGCGGATAGGGTTCGCCGCCCCATAAGTCCTGCTGCACTTTGTTCACCAGCGGCCGAAGCCGTTTCATGTCGGTGACATAGACCACCAGCCGCACGGCATCGCGCAGGCTCGCACCTTCCGATTGTGCAATCAATTTCATGTTGAGGAAGCCCTGGCGGATACGGGCCTCGTCGCCCACAATCAATTGGTTTGTTGTGGGATCGATCCCGCGCATGCCGGCGACAAACACAAAGTCGCCTGCGCGTGCGGCAAGACTCCAGGTCGCGGTAGGCTTGATCGCGCCAGCCGGTGAAAGGATCTTCACGCCGTTCGGTGAGATGTTCTGTGCCATAACGCTCTGCCCCGTGATGCCCACAATTTGCGATAGATCAATTCGCAAACCCGAGTCGCATTTAATTTGAAACGCTCGCCGGTGGTGGGTCAAGGTAAGGCTCGGTTGCATGCGGTGCGATTCACACCCGTGCTCCACACAATATCGTTTTGTCCAACCGGTAATTTTTGAGTGGGCAGCAATACCGCAATGCTCCGTCCGGGCACTCGACCCTAAGCTGGAGATAGTTTACGTTTGAATGCACTCGCGCAAGAATCCGGTCATGCCAATATCGGATCGGTCGCCAGGATGGAGCCGGACATCAGCGACAACCTAACAGCTCGAGGAAAAAACACCATGAAAATGAAAGCCTGTATCCTGGCCGCGGCCAGCATCATGTGGGTTTCCGCCGCCGCCGCGCAGCAGACCGAAACAATCCGGCTCACGATTGCATCGAGTCACCCGCCGGTCATTCCATGGGTGGCCGCGATGAAGAACACGGTCGTCGCCAAGACCAACAATGCGCTCGCGGCCAAGGGATCCAAATACCGTATCGAATGGAACGAGGCCTATGGCGGCGTGCTCTACAATTTCGAAAACACGATCGAAGCGATCGAACAGGGCATCACCGATTTCGGCTGGGTGGGCACGCTGTGGGAGCCGGCCAAGATGCCGTTGCAAAACATCATGTTTGCAACTCCGTTCACAAACGACGATCCTAAGATCAACGTCAAGGTGATGGACGAGTTGATGGCGAAGAGTCCCCACTTTCGCAAGGAATGGGATGACCAGAATGCCATCTATTTCAGCGCAACGACGTCGGATTCTTATCAGCTCTTCACAAAATTCCCGGTTACCAAACTCGAAGATCTCAAGGGTAAAAAGATCCTCGCCGCCGGTGCCGTCGGCACTTGGATCGAGGCGCTTGGTGCCACTTTCGTCAATGCCGGCATCCCCACGTTCTACAACATGTTGCAGACGGGCGTTGGCGACGGCGTGGTGCTGATCCCCTCCGGCGCGGTGCCGATCAAGCTGCATGAAGTCGCGCCCTATGTGACCTATGTGAATTTGGGCGCGGTTACGTTCGGCGCATTCGCGGCCAACAAGAAGAAATGGGAGAGCCTGCCGCAAGAGGTGCGCGACGTGATGCTTCCGATCGCGAAGGAATATGCCGCCGAAAATATCAGCATCGTTCTGGATCGCGAGACCAAGGGTCTTGAGCGGATGAAGGCGGAAGGCGCGAAGGTCTCCACCCTGCCGGCCGCAGAGCGCAAGCGCTGGGCCGATTCCATGCCCAATCTCGCAAAGGTCTGGGTCGATGACACCGCAAAAAAAGGCGTTCCTGCCAAGCAGCTCATGCAGGACTACATGACCGCGATGCGCGCCGCCGGCGCCAAGCCAGTGCGCGATTGGGATAAGGGGCTATAATCTATTATCCAAGCGTAATCCGGGCGACGGCTGCCGTCGTCGCCCGGATGCATTTTTAGAGCCTGCCTACGATCGCGGGCATTGTCGCGTACTGCCTGTTACAGGATAAACTCCGCAACGCTGCGCCGCCGATTGGGCCAAGGTCAGCGGAGCGACGCGTTTGGAAAATGACTCTGGGCGGTGGGAGCTGACGTGTGACGATTGCCAGCGAACCGGCCGCGCCAACGCGCAATATTCTGGCGCGCATCGATACCGGCTTCAACTTCCTGCTTTCGGTAGTGAGCTCGGCATGGATCTTCGCCATCATGGCGCTGATCTGCATCGACGTCGCCATGCGCACGTTCCTGAATTCGCCGATCTCGGGCGTGGTGGAATTTGTCTCCCTCTCGGTCGCCGCCTGCGTGTTCCTGCAATTACCGAGCGCCATCGCGCAGCGCCGCCTGCTGCGGGTCGAGATGATCATCGAGCCCATCGAGAAGACTATTCCGCGCGCGGCAGCCCTGTTCAATCTGGTGTGCATGCTCGTTGGTGTGTTTCTTTTTTGGAAGATTCTGGTCTGGGCTTGGCCGGATTTTTCGAAAGCATGGCAGACCGGAGAATTTGCCGGCGCGCCGGGGGCCTATAAAATTCCGGTATGGCCGTTCAAGCTGACGCTGATTATCGGCGCCGGCTTCGGATTGATTCAATTCGTGAAATTGGTCGCGATCGAGACTGCCAATTGTTTTGGATTGCGAACGGTGCGATCGAAACGACCGCCGCCCGCCGGCCCGGTCGCGATGAGCCTGCTGTTTGCCTTGCTTTTCCTCGGCGCCGTCGCCGGATTTTTAGCGTTCCTGTTCACCACCGATCCGCGGCCAGTCATGGTCGGCGTCTATTGCCTTGGCGCCATGCTGGTGCTGGTCCTGTTCGGGATGCCGATCCCGCTTGTCCTGATGGGAATGTCCTATGTCGGCATCTGGGTTGCGCGCGGCGCCGAGATCAATGCGCTCAATACCCTTGGGCTCGCATCGTCGACCGCGGTCGGCTCCTACGAATTCGGCGTGATTCCGCTCTTTATTATGATGGGCATCGTGCTGGAAAAAGTCGACATCGGAAAGGACGCCTTCGAGGTCGCAGCCGCCTTGCTGCGCCGTCTGCGCGGCGGACTCGGCATGGCGACCGTCTTTGCCAATGCGATTTTTGCCTCCATTGTCGGCAGTTCGGTGGCGTCAGCCGCGGTCTTCAGCCGCATCGCCGTACCGGCAATGGTCGAGCAGGGCTATACCAAAAAATTCTCGGTTGGCTGCGTCGCCGGCTCCTCCGTTCTCGGTATGCTGATTCCGCCAAGCCTGCTTCTGATCATCTACGGTCTGGTGGCCGAGCAATCCGTCGGCAAGCTGTTCGTCGCTGCCGTTGTTCCGGGCATCCTGCTGGCGGTCGCCTTCTGCATCGGAATCTATTTCATGGCAATATTCACGCCGCGCTTTGTCGGTGCGATCCGCGTAGCAAAAGATATCGAGCAGGTCAGTTACACCGAAATCGTCATCAAGCTTGCGCCGATCGTCATTCTCATTTTGGCGGTGATGGGTGGCATCTATGGCGGAATTTTTACGCCGACCGAAGCCGCTGCCGTCGGCGCGTTGCTCGCAATCCTTATCGGTATCGCCAAGCGGCGCCTTGATTTCAAGACATTCAAGGAGATCGTGCTGGAAACCGGCTACGTCTCCGCCGTCATTTTGTTCCTGATCGTTGCCGCCAACCTCTACACGCGCCAAATCGCGCTGACCGGCATTCCGACCAAGGTTGCCGACTGGGTGACGAGCGCAGGCCTCGATATGACGGGTTTTCTCGTCATCTATTTTATCATCGTGTTCTTGCTTGGCATGATTATCGATTCCGTTTCGATCATGCTGATCGTTTTGCCGATCATGTTGCCGGTGCTCATCGCGCTCGATGGCAACTTGATCTGGTTCGGAGTCGTGACGACCATTGCTGTGGAGATCGGGCTACTGACCCCGCCCTTTGGGCTATCGGTCTATGTGGTGAAAGGCACCATGGAGAAGGACTTCGTCAGCTTAAACACGATTTTCGCCGGTGCCTTCCCATTTGTGCTTATCATGATCGCAGTCACTGTGCTGGTGATGGCCTTCCCCGAATTGAGTCTGTGGCTGACGCGTCTTTAGGACCTGTACTTACCGCGCGGCTTGGACGGTTGCCAGCGTCAACCACGGTGGTTCAGACACGCAGGCCTGCGACCGGGCATTGCAGCACGTCGTCCCGCGCTTCCAACGACACGACGGCACGGTCGGTAAACACCGACTTTGTCCGCTCCGGGTCAATCGCGTCACGGTCGCCGAGGCCGTACGTCGATGCGCTTCCGCAGTTCCCCAAAACCGGACGTAAAATCAGGCTATTGGTTCCGGCGAGAAGTGCAAGGAGCAATCTTACACCAAGCTTCGTAAATACCGACTCGTCATGCCCGGCCTTGTGCCGGGCATCCACGTCTTTCTGTGTTGAGGTGACAAAGACGTGGATGGCCGGGACAAGCCCGGCCATGACGAGTAGAGAGGGTCGATCATTACGAAGGTTGGTATAATACGGTTTCCGGTTGATTACTTCGGGTCATTCCGGGGCACCACGCGCAAGCCGCCCTGGATTCCGGGCTCGCACCCATAGCGCGTCATCAGGGCGTTCACGCCCGTCTTCGCGGGCTATGGACGCGCGTAAACGCGCTTAGGGGTGCGCCCCGGAATGACGCCGAACTGATCATCCGGATTCAGTATGACACTGATTTTAGCCAAAGCGGGCGTGGTGGAGCTCTGGCGCAATGGCGGTCCC
>CAZNSG010000187.1:0-9885 GCA_964575715.1 uncultured Hyphomicrobiales bacterium
CCTGTTCCATCATGCAGGGAATTTTGCTGAAAACCATTGAATTTACTCGCTCATGAAGCACCAAAATTACAGCAGAATGCCGAATTTCGAGAAATTCCCTGTATTTTTCCCTGTTATCAGCAACATCGGTAGCGGAGACGACCTCGCATTGGACTGCGTCCACCGCCAGTAAATCACGGGTTTTTTTGCTTCTTCGGGATTTCTTAGCAACGCTATAGCATCGGAACAAAACGGCATCGCTATGACTCGCTATGTGCCTTGCCACCCGGCGAGTGTGGCCGCACTACCTACGGAAATCGGGGCCTCGGGCGGGGCTAAGATTCTGTTTTGCGTGCGAGCAGGACGCGCGGAAAAAACTCGCAATATTCCTCTTCATTGAACCAGGCGCACTTGATGTCGAACAGGCGCAAGCCCGCTAATGGCGAAAGCGCGTGGGCATATATCGTCAGCTGCGCAATCGGTCGGTTGCTGCGCGCATCCGGTTTGTAATCGAGTATGTAGCCCGCGCCTTTGCGCCAAGCCGAATAGCTCATCACGACAAAGAAAAGCCCTGCGTGTGTCGCGGGGCTGCTAGATCAACGACGGTTCGGTGCGATGCGCCCGCCGGTGTTGTGCTTGGACCGGATCGACGGCGCAGTTTCCTCCACGTCATCCTCCGCGGTGATGGTGCAGTAGACAATCTTGCCGTCGAGCGGGAACGCTTGCAGCATGATGTTGTAGCCGCCGTCGTCCTTGTGCGGGAACACAAGACCGATGTTGAGCCAGAAGTCATCCTGGTCATCGCGCCGGATCACGGAATAGGCACGATGCGACGGTTGTCTCGGGTGCTCTTTTTCCGCCACGGGAACTCTCCTTTTGAAAGCTGAGTTGCGATGTCCTGCGTGAGCAGGCGCCAGGGAACGTACAAGTGACGCACGGCCTGGCGCCTACCAGCGCGGATCGCAGGAAGCGGTGCCGTGCGAACTGGCGCACATTCACCACAGTCGTCATCGGTGACTCAAAAGGCCGGCGGCTGCGACGCACGGCGAAACAGCGGCCGTCTGACGGGGGCAAAGAGGGTCTGCGTGTCCATGCCGGAATTATACCCGCCGGCTGAGCATCCCAGCGCTCGGTCGGGACGCTGGTGGGGACAGTGCGGGCGCGCGCGAAGTGGTCAATGTTTCTTTCTCAGGGCTCGACCGATGGTGGAGTTCACGGGCGCGGGTGTACCAGTGTCCGGTACGTAACACCCGCGATCGCATTCGCGGTCTTGGCAACGCCCGCGCAGTCTCGCCACTTTCCAATGGTGATGGGTGCCCGAATGCGGGAAGTAATCCGGGGCCGCAACTATGATCGCAGCGAGCCGCGCATGCCAGAAATGGCGTGCGTTGGTTCACGGGATCGTATCAAAGCGAACATAAAATTCTTTAGCGCCGTCAGTGATCTGAAATGCTGGCTTAAGCGGCTTCGGGATGGGAACATATATACGGTTATTCGTCACGATTGTCATTGTCGGAAACATGGCGCCGTCGGTCGTCTGCGTTGCCAGTGGTTCCTTAAGTTTAATATCGTAGTTAAAGACTCAGGTCGCCAATTACATTCGAGAAAACGTAGATCACGTGATGGGAGCCCCACATCAGCTTCGTCGTATGGGGCAAGCGCAGAAACTCGCCCTCGTTTTTGGCCAGCCTGTCGGACAAAGCGAGAAACATTTTAAAATTATTCAGCTTTGAGTATTCGGCGGCGACCGTCAGCGCCATGTTTCCGACAAGTTCAGCTACGGTCATAAAATCCGCCAAAGCGCGCTCAATATCGCTACGCCAGTTGCGCACGCGGCCTCCTCGACATTGCTTTCCACAAACGGGCCATAGATTAGGTTGCCGCTGTGTGTCGGTGCTCGGGCATATCGGCAATGACTACCTGCCGAGTGGTGACGTCCCAGAAATAGTAAATGCGCAGGCAGCGCCTAGGATCGCGCGTGTTGCCGCCGTTCTTGATGTGCCAGTCGGCGGTGTGCGGCTGGCCCTGACACCAAACCCTGAATTCGTCGGCGCCCGAGGGAGAATTTCTAATCCCCGGTTCAAGCACGAAGTCTCTTAAGCTGCCCTCACCGCCTTTTATTCTTCGATCACGATAGTCGTTTGCCAGCCACAGAACACACCGTGCCGCGAGTGGAACATCTTCAAATGCAGGATTGCGCATGCCATTGCGCGCCTGCGGTGCAAGCACAACCGGGGCCAAGAAGCGCATCGTACTTCAGCTCGACAATGCCGGCTGGCACGGTCCTGAGAACTTGGCCGTGCCCGATGGCATCCGCCTCGTCTTCCAACCCGCCCATAGCCCTGAGCTGCAGCTGGCTGAACATCTTTGGGCATTCGTCGATGAGCCGCTCGCCAATCGTTGCTTTGCGAGTATCGAGAGCCTCGACCAGGCGGTCGGCGATCGCTGCGTCGCTCTCACCCAGCAGCCCCACACGATCCGCAACAGCACGCTGTTCCACTGGTGGCCCCGTCAGCGAGCGCGGAAGTGATCATCCGGAGATGGAATAATTCAGCGGAGACCTACAGCTGCAATCTGTCCAAGATGAAAATTGTGGCCGGTGACACTCATGTCTGGTCATTTTCCTGACCCGTGCCAATATGACAAATACGCGAGTGCGCGATCAAAACTTGCGGATTCGGACACCGATATATGTCAACGTTTCGCAGCCGTGTTATGGGCGAGCTCCTGTCCCGCCGCGACAATTGCCTTTACGATTCCTGTATACCCTGTGCAGCGGCAGATTTGCCCGCTGAGTTCATGACGGACGGTGTCCGCATCGGGACTATGCCGACGTTGAAGAATATCGCGCGCGGTTATCAACATGCCGGGCGTGCAGAATCCGCATTGCAGCCCATGGCATTCGTGGAAGTGTTTGCGCAACACCTCCATTTCCGGGTTGTTCCGCAGCCCCTCCAGGGTCACGATGGATCGGCCGTCGCACATCACGGCCAGGACCAGACATGAGCGAGTCGCCTTGCCGTCGAGCACGACCGTGCAAGCGCCGCAGGCGCCGTGCTCGCATCCAAGATGCGTGGCGGTCAGCCCGCAGCGATCGCGCACAAAGTCGGCCAGCGTCTCACGCGGTTCTACATCGTGAACAACTTTGGTGCCGTTGAGTTCGAGGGTGATATTCATTGCTGCGCCCGCATTTCTCTTGCCGCGCGAATGACCGTCGAAGTATGCAATCGACTCTGATAGGCGTCCGCATCCGGCAAATGGATTTTAATATCTTCGGCGATGGCCGACCGGATTGCATCTTCCGATTCCGCACGAGCAGAAATCTGCCGCGCCGTGCCAGTGAGAACAAACGGGCGCGGGCCTGCGGCGGCGAGAATGACTGAAACCGGACCATCTTTGGTCCGGGCGACAACGAACGCCATCGAATTCGCAAATGCGCCGCTTTTGCGCACGACTTTTGCAAAACCCCAGCTCAGCGGCGCATCCGGACGAGGCACTTCAAAGCCGAGAATGATCTCTCCGGTTGCCAACGAGGTCGAATACGAGCCTTGCACGAAATCCGCCATCGGTTGTATCCGTATTCCGTTTCGGCCCGCGATTCTTACTGTTGCGCCGAGCGCGATGAGACAGCCAGGCCAGTCTGCGGCCGGGTCCGCGAGCGCAACGCTGCCGCCAATTGTCCCGTGATTGCGAATCGCGCGATATGAAATCGTGCCTGCGACCCGTCGCATGAGCCCGCCGAACCGATCCGGAATTTTTCCGTCTTCAATAGCCGCGTGCGATGTGAGGGCGCCGATTTGAAGGCTCGCTGGCGTCTCGATCACCACCTTCAGCTCTTCCAGGCGGCTGAGGTCAACCATGAGATCGATCTGAGCGACTCTGAGATTGAGCATGGGTACGAGCGACTGGCCGCCGGCGATCGCCGCAGTGCTCACGCCGTCTTGCGCGAGCAACACGCCGGCCTCTGCCACCGTCTTAGGCCGTATGTAGTCGAAAGGCGACGATTTCATGCGGAAACGCTTTTCGCGCGTCGCGCGCGATCGATTGCCTCCGATACCCGGCGCGGCGTCAGCGGAGTTTCGTTGAAGCTTGCACCGATGCCGCGGAACGCGTCGGCGACAGCATTGGCAATCGCCGCCGGTGGCGCAATGGCGCCGCCCTCTCCGAGACCCTTGACGCCGTATTCGGTTGTTAACGCTGGCGACACCAGATGCGCAAGTCGTACATCCGGAATCTCCAATGCGCAGGGTACCATGTATTCGCCGAATGTCGTGGCGAGTGGCTGGCCGAGTTCGTCATACGGAATTTCTTCGTAGAGCGCAGTGCCGATCCCCTGCGCAATCCCTCCCTGGACCTGCCCATCGACGATCATTGGGTTGATCATCGTGCCGCAGTCTTCCGCCACGACATAATCGAGAAGCTCAACGACGCCGCTATCCGGGTCAACGGCAACGACGACAGCGTGGGCCCCATAGGCGAATACCCCCCCGCTCACCGTCGGCTCATAAGTTCCGATCGCCTCCAGCAAGGGCTCCATTCCGGTCGGCAGCTGCTCCTGGCGCACGTTGGCCATGAATGCAATTTCGGCAATGCTGACTTTGCCAGAAGAACCGTGTACCGCCCCGTCCGCGATGCGTGTGTTGGCCACGTCAGTCTGCAGCAGATGCGCGCCAATGCGCCGAATTTTTTCTACGAGCGCCCGGCACGACTTCGCCACAGCGCCGCCTGCAAAAACGATCGAGCGGGAAGCAAACGTGCCGAACCCATAGGGACTTGTCGCAGTATCGCCGTAGCGAATGGAGATGCGATCGGGATCGATCGTCAGCTCATGGGCCGCAATCTGCGCAAGAGTTGTTTCGTGTCCTTGGCCATGATTCTGCACACCGACATGAATAATCACGGAACCGTCCGGCAGCATGCGCGCGTTGGCCGACTCGTAGCCCGGAATCACGCGGAACTTCCGTTTGACAAATTCCGCCGTGCCGTGCCCGCTTTGCTCTGTGTAGAACGCAAAGCCTACTCCGATGGAGCGGCCATCCCGTTCGCCGGCTGCCTGACGCTTGCGCACTGTCGGCAGATTGATCATGTCGCGCGCAGTATCGAGCGCAGCAACATAATCGCCGGTGTCGAGTCTCATGCCGGCGGCTGTCTGATACGGAAGCTCAGCGGCCGTGACAATGTTCTGGCGCCTCAGATCGAAAGGTTCGCGGCCGAGTTCGCGGGCCATTTCGTCGACCAGCCGTTCGATAGCAAAACACGCACCCGGCCGTGCGACACCGCGATACGGTCCCATCGGCGCCTTGTTAGTGGCAACCGTGTAGGCTTTAAGATTCAAATGACGAATGCGATAAGGGCCGGTCAGGTTGCGCGAGGCCATGCTCGCTTCCTGGAACGCACCCGTCGGCCACAGCGCGTAAGCGCCGGCGTCGATATAAATTTCGCCCTCGACGCCCAGCAAGGTGCCGTCCTTATCGGCCGACAGCGTGAGATCGTAATAGTGATCCCGCGCGTGAACTGATGCAAGCAGGTGCTCGCGGCGGTCCTCGATCCATCGCACTGGATGCCCGACCTTCATCGCAATCGCCGCGACCGCGATATCTTCCGGCATCAGGCGATTTTTGCCACCGAAGCCGCCTCCGATATCGGGAGCGATGACGCGAACTTGGTTTTCCGGCAAGCCGAGAATTTGAGACAAGCCAAGCCGCTTCACTTGTCCACCTTGCGTTGACAGATAGACGACCAATTCGTTCAGCCTGTGGTCCCAGTAGGCAAGTACGCCGCGGCATTCAAGCGAGACCGTCGCTTGCCTGTTCATCCGGAACTGCCGTCGCAGCCGCACTGGAGCCGACGTCAGCGATTGAGAATTACCTTCAACGACGGTGGTGGTGATGTACGCATTGTCTGCCCAATGATCGAAAATTCGTGGACTGCTCGGCTGCATGGCGGCAACAACGTCCACGACTGCAGGCAATTGCTCCAAATCCGCCGTAACACGATCCGCCAAATCTTCGGCGAGCGCACGTGTCGGTTGCATGCATGCGGCAATCGACTGTCCGACATAACGCACGCGATCATCGGCAAGCGGAGGGTAGGGGCTGAGCTTATGCTGCGGCAGCTCCGGCCCGGCCTCCAGAATTTTCAATGGACCAAGGTCCGCCAGTGTAAATACTTTATCCGCAGCATCGTCAGGTTTGACGATTTGCCGCACGCGACCGTTCGCGACCTGACTTCGCAGGAACGCAACATCTTGAACGCCCGGCATCCGAATATCGGCAATGAATTTGCCGTGGCCGAGGAGAAAACGTGCATCCTCTTTGCGCGGCAAACTTGCACCGATCCAACTTTGCGAGGGAGTGCGATTGGCCATGTTTGTACAATCTTGTGACTTCGCGTTTTGGGATCAGCCGAGAAATAACGATCGGTGCAAACTAGTGGGAGATACGCATATTAACAAACAATATCGTATTCATATTTGCCACATCACCCTCCTCGACCGAATTGGTCAACCGACTTTGCGCTTCGGCATGGCTCGCTGCCGAGCGCCCGTTTTGTCACGCTGACGCGAAAGATTTTCGATCGCTAGAACACCGACCCGCGTCACGTGGTCACGCATTATGCGGTAGGTGCGCTCCGAGTCCGAAGCCAAGATTGCTCGAACGATATCATCGTGTTCGCGGAACGAATGTTCCCTCTTGCCAGGCACAAACTGCAAAACCCGAAAGGGAGCAATTCTTTGCCGAAAATTTCTTGTCACGCCTGCGATACTTGGGCTGTGCGATCCTTGATAAATCGATTCGTGAAATTCGGTGTTCAGCACTGCGAAATCCTGTCCACCATTTGCCATTTTGGATTTGCGGTTGGCATTCAATAATTCGAGACGCTTTTTCTCCAGTGCGGTCATTCTATCGGCGCTCAATCTCGCACAAAGACCCTCAAACTCCGCGAGTGCTTCGTACATGTCCGTGAGCTGCGCGACATCAATGCGCGCAACCGTGACGCTTCTTCGCGGCGTCACCTCTACTAATCCCGTTCCGCTTAAGCGGCGAAGCGCTTCACGTACAGGCGTTCTAGATACTGCGAACGTGCGGCAAACACTTGGCTCGTCAAGCCGTTGGCCGGGTTTCACCTTCCCGGATACAATGTCCTTCGCGAGAGCTTGAAATATTTCGTCAGAGAGCGTCATAGGCGGCCACATTCAAAATGTTCGAATAATTGACAAGTATACGTCAGGATAATATCGTATGCGATAAGTTTCCAATCTTGCAATTTGATTGTGGGAGGGCATGCATCATGTTCAATTTGCGGGGAACTTTGGCAGTCTCAGCCTGTGTCCTGTTTGCCGCAAGTGTGCAGGGGACAGTTCCGGCATCCGCGCAGAATTGGCCTCAGCGACCGGTCAAAGTCATTTTGTCGCTTGGCCCGGGAAGCGGGACAGATATTGGCATGCGGCTATTTGCGGATCGCTTGCAAAAGCGCTGGAGCCAGCCGGTGGTCATTGAAAATCGTCCCGGCGGAGATGGAGTCGTTGCCATAACCGCGTTCCTTGGTGCAAACGACGATCACGTTCTCCTTGGCGCACCGGTGTCGTCGTTTACAGCCCATCCGTACGTCATTCCGAACCTGCCCTACAAACAGAGTGATCTCGCACCAATCGCAAGAGGATGGAACGTCATTATCGTTATTGCGGTGCCCGCGTCGCTTCCGGTCAATTCGCTAAAGGAACTGGTCGAATTAACAAAGGCGCAGCCCGGAAAACTCAACTGGGCAGGCACGACCGGCGCAATCGATTTCCTGTTTACCGGATTTCTCAAGAAGCATGATCTGAATATGGCGCGAGTTCCGTATCGCAACCCGCAAGACGCCGCCAATGACCTCGCCACTGAACGCATCCAAGTCTGCGAAGCATCGCTTGCTACCTTAAGACCGCAGCTCGAAGCGGGCAAAATCAAGCTGCTCGCTGTGACGAACAGCACGAGGACGCCGTCCCATCCGAATCTTCCAACGGCGAAGGAGGCCGGTTATCCCGAGCTTACACTCGACGGATTGGTTGGCTTGTTTGGCCCACAAAGCATGCCGATCGCGCTTCGAGAGCGTATTGCGGCGGATGTCAAGGAAGCATCCAAAGACCCAATCATAACCGATCGCCTCACATTGACGGGACAAATGCTCAATGTCGGCGGGGCTGCTGAATTCACGGCTTCGATAGACGAACAGAGAAGGACGGTTGCGGCAGCGGCCAAAGATCTCGGCATTTCACCATTGCCGTGAACAGGCGTTTTTCTCGGCTTTCTTCGTAATCTGTTTGGCGCGCAATGCCGAATTGCTGCGGCGGTGAAAATTTCGATCGGAATTGCGCACTGAGTGCGCCCCTGCAGATCGCGATAGCGACCACCAGTCCTTCTACGTATGGGCGGGCTCGATGATCTCCTTTGAACTCGCCGAACCCACCTCGCTCGCTGCAGCAATAAAGCTACTCGATCCCGACGATGCAATGATCCGACCAATAGCCGGCGGCACTGCGCTCATGTTGATGATGAAGGCCGGCGTATACCGCCCGGCGAAACTTGTGAGCCTGCGAAAGATCGAGAGAAAATACGCAACCATAGCGGCCGCCGCGAACGGCTTGAATATTGGCGCGATGGTGACGCTCTCGGCGCTTGAGCGTTCTGCAGATGTACGCAAGCATGCCCCAATCATCACACGTTCGTTGCTGACTCTATCCAATGTTCGGGTACGAAACGTTGCCACGGTTGGCGGTGCGATGGCGCATGGCGATCCACATATGGATTTGCCACCGGTGCTGATGGCACTTGGCGCGTCGCTTACTGTTGCGGGCCCCAACGGAGAGCGCAGTCTTGCGGTCGAAGAAATGTTTTCCGGATATTACGAGACTGTATTGGCCAAGAATGAACTGATCACTTCCGTTCATGTGCCTGCTCAGGGCGCCAAAAAAGCTGCCTACATGAAAGTTACAACAGGTTCAGCTGACGACTGGCCAGCGCTTGGTGTTGCGGTCGTCATCGAGGGTGACGTCAATGCAGTCAAATCGATTCGCATCGTCGCGAGCGCTGCAACCGAGAAGGCGACGCGTCTCAAATCGGCCGAAACTGTTCTGAACGGTAACCGCATCGACGATAAGCTGCTTCAGCGTGCCGCGGATGCGGCTGTGGATGAGGCCGAATTCATCGCGGATGTGCGCGGATCGGTCCCTTACAAACGAGAACTCTTGCGTGTTTACGTCCGCCGTGCCGTGCACGCGGCCTTTGATGGAAGTGAGGCGCGCTGATGGCCACGATTGAAAAACCGGTCACGACCGCCAAGATCGGATCGCAAATTGGCCGCTCGGTGTCCCGCGTTGAGGGGCGCGACAAGGTCACCGGCCGTGCCGAATATGTCCATACCATGCGGTTGCCAGGGATGCTGGTGGCAAAACTGTTTCGTAGCACGGTGGCCCACGGTCGCATCAAGTCGATCGACACGAGCGCGGCGAAGAACGTTTCTGGTGTCTTTCACGTCGTGACATGCGAAGACGTAAAGCAGGTGATACCGGATCCCTATTATGGGCCGGCCTTCCACGATCAGCCAATCCTGGCGGACAAAAAAGTTCGCTTTATTGGTGAACCGGTCGCCGCAGTCATCGCCAGTAATTCGCATATCGCAGAGGAGGCGGTGCAATTGATCACTGCTGAATACGAGGAGTTGCCTGCCGTCTTTGACGAAGTTGAAGCGCTGACCTCAAAGGTCTACGTGCATGACGAACTGCGGCCAGCCGCAACCTTCGCCGATCTAAAGCACCTCAAAGGTGTTAAGAACACCAATCTCGCGCTAAGCTATAAGCTTCGCCGCGGTGATTTCGACACCGCCTACGCAAGCGCCGTCCACAAATTCGAGCACGAATTTCGCACC
>CAZNSG010000188.1:0-25585 GCA_964575715.1 uncultured Hyphomicrobiales bacterium
GGTTGGGGTGTTTCCAGAGGCTCAGCTCCCTCCCCGTCAGCGACCAAAATTGGCGGTATTTTTGTCGGTATCTGCGTTTATCATATTTAGATAAGATATTGAAATATATCATGTTATTGTTGTAATATGGCTGCTGGCGCCGAAGCAGTGGTGACCGCGGTCGATGGACGGCGAATCAAATTCAAGGTGACCGCAAGCGACGAGACCGAAGAGATCGGCAGCGGTACGCATGAGAGAATCGTGATCGATCTTCGCAGGTTCGATCAGAGCCTCGCCAGCAAGAAAAAGCGTTAGCGTAACGAAACTTGCATTCCGCTCAAATCGAGTGAGGCCTCCAGACCAATCTGTCTGCCGCGCAGCACGAGAATGACCCCCCTTGAATTCGTCAATCTTACGGATTTTCTGCCCCCGGCGAAGGCATATCCTGCCTCGATAGCAGTGTAGGTGCCGGCAATATCGGATGGCCGTTTCAAATTATAGGCTTGGCCAATAAGCTCGGCTTTTGCTGCGCCAAGTATTAGACCAAGGCTGACGCCGCCAATTCTGAGAGGGTAATGCTTGCCCTGATATGTCAGCGTACCGCGGCCGCCCGCAACCCCAACGATAAAACCGCCACTCACAATTTCGATTCGAACCTTGGCCGATGATGTCTGCGAATATGACGGAGTGGCCAGTACTATCAGCGCGGCCAGTGCGATCGCGATATGCCGAATTACGGTAGCAAGGCGCAGCATTTTTACCTCCCGTATATTTCTTGTCTTATTCACGCAATAGAGGGCTGACGCAGCACACGAACTTACGCCCTCGGTTTACAGGTGGTCGACCCGCAATATTGCTCTTGGTGTGGCGTACTCGTGTATTTGAGGCCTCAGCTGAGAAAAATCGAGGCCGTTCCAGGATTTGTAAATTGTTTGGGCGGACGGGCACAGCACGGATGTGACACGTTTACCTGCCATGTTTACCTGCCATGTTCCAAAGTCGGCATCGAGGGTTTTATCAAGCCGGCGAAAGCATTTCATGGCTGCCGGGTCCCGGCAAGCCGGATGCGGTAATAATTTGCGAACAAAGTTCGGCATCGCCGGCGACGGATCGAAACAAAATTCCAATTGTCTGATGTTACGTTATATGTCCTCTCGCTAACAATGGGCGAGCTTTTGCATATCTACCAGCGTTTGAGCGGCCTGCGGCCCAATAGCCGCCGCGCCGCCGAGCAGCATGATCAAATTGCGCCACCGCATACCGCCTCTCAATTTGCCGCCTCTCAATTTGCCGCCTTTCAACTTGCCTCTTCACAGCATCATATCGATTCTTTATCCCCTCGGGGCATCGGCCGTTCAACCTATGCCAATCAGGGCGGGCAATTCATCGAGCGACTTAATCTCGCGATCGGGGTTTCCGGGCAGGCGTTCGCGACGCTGGCCGTAACGATTGCACCAAACCACCTGCATCCCGAAAGCCGATGCGGCGTAAGCGTCCCAAGCATTCGACGACTGGAATGAAATGGCGGCAGCGGAAACCCCAAGTCGATCGACTGCCAGCTGATAGACCTTCGGGTGCGGCTTGTAGACTCCGACTTCTTCGACCGAGAGGACAGCATCGAACAACCCGTCCAACTTGGCGCCCTTGACCGCGGCTTCGAGCATGTTCGGGGTGCCGTTCGACAGAATCGCAAGCTTCAATCCTGATTTTTTGAGTTGCCGCAGCACGCCGGATGCTTCGGGGAATGCGTGCAAGGTCAAATATAATTGCATGAGCCGATCACGAAGCTTTTCGTTCTCAATTCCTAAGGTTTCCAAAGTGAAATCGAGCGCATCGCCGGTGACTTGCCAAAAATCCGCGTGCTTGCCTTGAGTCGCGCGTAACCACGTGTATTGAAGCTGCTTGTCGCGCCAGAGCACGGTGAGCCTGTCGACGTGCTCGCCCAAGACATCGCGGCAGCCTCTGGCCGCGGCGGCAAAGTCGAACAGAGTGCCGTAGGCGTCGAATACGCAGGCTTTGACGCCACGCAATGGGAGGACAGCCATGTTGAATTCCTCGCTCGAATTGTTACGGGTGGCAACTTCGTCGAGAGGTTAATCGGGCCAGGTGCGCCTGCGGTGGAGGACTTTACGAGCCTTGACCGGATTGGGGCGGTGATTTCATATCAAATTTAAGCCTGCGGCGGTGGCGGCAGGAAGGGCGTGGGGGTGCCGCGCCAGACAATGGCATTGAAAGTGGGATGAAATGACCGCATCTGCGGATACCTTTCCCAAGCTCCTGGCCCGCAACGCTCGTCTCTATGCCAAGCGGCCGGCGCTCCGGCATAAGGATCTCGGCATCTGGCAGACCTGGACCTGGGCGCAGGTGCACGAGGAGGTACGGGCGTATGCGGTTGGGCTCAACCGCCTGGGCCTCAAGCGCGGCGATAATATTGCCATCGTCGGCGCCAACCGGCCTAAACTCTATTGGTCGGTGATGGCGGCGCAGATGCTCGGCGCCGTTCCAGTGCCGGTCTATGCCGACGCGGTGGCCGAAGAACTTGCCCATGTGCTTGTGCATGCCGAAATTCGGTTTGCGGCAGTCGAGGATCAGGAGCAAGTCGATAAAATTCTCTCGATTGCAGCACGCCTGTCGAAACTCGAATGCATGGTCTACGATGAAAAGAAAGGCCTGCGCGACTACGACCACAGCAAGCTGCATCCAATCGATGAAGTGATCGCGCTTGGCCGCGCGGCGCTTGCGCAAGATGCCTCGGTCGGCGCTTGGCTCGATGGTGAGATTGCAAACGGCAAGGGTTTGGATACATCGATCATTCTCTACACCTCCGGCACCACCGGCGCATCGAAGGGCGTCGTGCTCTCGGCCAAGGGCTGCATCGATGCCGCTACCGACACGGTCGCATTCGATCGCCTCGATGCAAACGACGAAGCGCTCGCATACCTGCCGCTGGCCTGGGTCGGCGATCATTATCTCAATTACGCACAAGGGCTGGTGGCGGGCTTTTGCCTCGCTTGTCCGGAGAGCGCCGAGACGGCGATGCAGGATTTGAAGGAGATTGGTCCGACCTTTTATTTTGCTCCGCCGCGCGTGTTCGAACAGATGCTTACCCGAGTCATGATACGCATGGAGGACGCGAGCTTTCTCAAGCGGAAGCTGTTCCACTATTTCATCAACGTGGCGCGGCGCTATGGCGAAGCTATTCTCAATCACCAGCGGACGCCGCTCGCCGGCCGGCTGCTCTATGCGCTCGGCAAGCTACTCGTCTATGAGCCTGTCAAAAACGTGCTTGGCTTTTCGCGCGTGCGTGTGGCCTATACCGCAGGCGAAGCCATCGGGCCCGATCTGTTCGCGTTCTACCGTTCGCTCGGTTTGAACTTGAAGCAACTTTACGGCCAGACCGAAGCCTTTCTCTACGTCACCGCACAGCCGGACGGGCAGATCTATGCCGACACTGTCGGTCCCGCGGCTCCCAACGTCGACATCCGAATCGCCGAGAGCGGCGAAGTGCAATTCAAATCACCCGGCATGTTCGTCGGCTATTTCAAGGATGAGGCCAAGACAAGTGAGGCGATGACAGCCGATGGCTACGTCAAGACCGGAGACGCCGGATTTTTCGACGCAAAGACCGGTCATCTGAAAATCATCGATCGGGCGAAGGACGTGGGCCGGATCAACGACGGCATGCTGTTCCCGCCGAAATACATCGAAAACAAACTCAAATTCTATCCCAACATTCGCGAGGCGGTGGCATACGGCGACAAGCGCGACTTTGTCACCGTGATGCTCAATATCGATCTCACCGCGGTAGGCAGCTGGGCCGAGCGCAACAACGTGGTCTATGGTTCGTATCAGGAGCTTGCCGGTCATGCGCTGGTCTACGACATGATTGAGCGGCATATCGAAGAAGTGAACCGCACGCTTGCGGCAGACAAGATAATGGCGGGCGCGCAAATTAAGCGCTTCCTCATCCTGCACAAGGAGCTCGACGCCGACGACGGGGAGCTCACGCGCACGCAGAAAGTGCGACGCGGGTTCGTTGCCGAACGTTATGCACCCTTGGTCAAGGCGCTTTATGACGGATCGAGCGAGGCCGATATCGCGACTGAAGTGACGTTCGAGGATGGCCGCAAGGGGGCGATCTCCGCGCGCGTTAAACTCAGGGACGTCAAGGTTTTTGCCGCCGATCACGCCCTGGAGAAGGCGGCATGAGAGCGCCGGCAGAAAGCGCCATCGCCGCGGGCGAAGTGTTATTGTCAATGGAGAATGTGTCGCTCTCATTCGGCGGCATCAAAGCGATCCAGGGTGTCTCCTTCGACATCCGCAAAGGCGAGGTGCGGGCCATCATCGGCCCAAATGGCGCCGGCAAGACCTCGATGCTCAACGTCATCAACGGCTTCTATCAGCCACAGGCCGGCCGCATCACATTCAAGGGTGTTATGCGGTCCAACATGCGGCCCTACGATGCGGCCCACGGCGGGATCGCGCGCACCTTCCAAAATGTCGCGTTGTTTCGCGGCATGAGCGCGCTCGACAACATCATGGCGGGCCGTACACTGAAGATGCACCGCAATTTCTTTTGGCAGATTCTGCGGGTCGGGCCCGCGCTGGCCGAGGAGGTGGAACACCGGCACCGGGTCGAGGAAATCATCGATTTTCTCGAAATCCAGGCTATCCGCAAGATTCCGGTCGGGCAACTGCCCTATGGTCTGCAAAAACGGGTCGAGCTTGGCCGCGCACTTGCCATGGAGCCGGATTTGCTGCTGCTGGACGAGCCGATGGCCGGTATGAACCTCGAAGAGAAAGAGGACATGTCGCGTTTCATTCTCGACGTCAACGAGCATTACGGAACGACGATTGCACTGATCGAACACGACATGGGCGTGGTAATGGATCTCTCCGATCGGGTTGTGGTGCTCGACCACGGTGCCAAGATTGCCGATGCGACACCTGATGAAGTCAAGCGCGACCAGAACGTGATCGACGCTTATCTCGGCGTGGGGCATTGAGAGCACATGCTCGGCCCTATCCTCGAAACCTTGATCGGCGGCCTGTTGACCGGGGTGCTCTATTCGCTGGTCGCGCTCGGCTTTGTGCTGATCTTCAAGGCTTCGGGTGTTTTCAATTTTGCCCAAGGAGCAATGGTGCTGTTTGCCGCGCTCTCGGTTGCGCGTCTATCGGAGGTGATGCCGCTGCCTCTTGCCGTCGCCCTGTCGGTCGTCATTATGATCTTGCTGGCCTATGCGATCGAATTTCTGGTGCTGCGACGATTGGTGAACCAGGAAGGCATTGTCCTGTTCATGTCGACGCTGGGCGTGGCCTATTTCCTCGAGGGATTTGGGCAGACGATTTGGGGCAGCGATATCTATAAAATAAGTCTCGGCATTCCGAAAGACCCGATGTTTTTGTTCCCGTCGGTGTTCCCCGGCGGAATTTTGATCGATCCTGGAGAACTCGTGGCTGCGCTCATCTGCGGCTTCTTGGTCGCCGTGCTGGCGGTGTTCTTTCAGGTGACGCGGATCGGCCGCGCGCTGCGCGCGGTTGCCGACGACCACCAGGCCGCGCAATCGGTCGGCATCCCGCTCAATCATATCTGGCTGATCGTGTGGGCGGTTTCCGGCATCGTCGCGATCGCTGCCGGCATGATCTGGGGCTCCAAGCTTGGCGTGCAGTTTTCGATCTCGCTGGTCGCGTTAAAGGCACTGCCAGTGCTGGTTTTGGGTGGTTTGACCTCGATTCCCGGCGCGATCGTCGGAGGCCTGATCATCGGCGCGGGCGAGAAGCTTGCGGAAGTGTTTCTTGGCCCTGTGCTCATCCGCTGGTTTGATCTCGCCGGCGGCGGCATTGAGAACTGGTTTGCCTACGTGCTGGCACTCTTGTTCTTGCTGGTGCGGCCGCAGGGATTGTTTGGCGAGCGCATTATCGAGCGGATTTGAGGAGAACTAGAGTGTTTTACCGGGAAGCCGGCCAATTCAAGACTAGCTATAGCGCCGATGAGGCGATCTTCCCGATTGCGCAAGACCGTTGGTTTGTTCTTGGCGCCGTTGTGTTCGCATTTTTGATCGTGCCGCTGTTCGCCGGCCCGTATCTCTATACCGAAGTGTTGATCCCGGTTCTCATTCTCTCGCTCGCGGCCATCGGATTGAACATTCTGACGGGCTATTGCGGCCAGGTGTCGCTCGGAACCGGCGGATTTATGGCGGTTGGCGCCTATGCGGCCTACAACCTGGCGCTACGCATGCCGGAGACAAACATAATCTTGGTGTTTCTGTTTGGTGGATTGATGTCGATGCTGGTGGGCGTGGTGTTCGGTCTTCCATCGCTGCGCATCAAGGGATTTTATCTTGCCCTGACAACGCTCGCTGCGCAGTTCTTTCTCGAGTGGGCATTCGCGCGCGTAAAATGGTTCACCAATTACGCCCATTCCGGCTCGGTCGCGGTCGGAAACATCGAACTGTTCGGGATTCCCATCGATACGCCGGCGCGCAAATACATCCTGGTGCTTGCGTTTGTCGCCGTGCTGGCGCTCGTGGCCAAGAACCTGGTTCGCGGGCGAATTGGGCGCATGTGGATGGCGATGCGCGACATGGATATCGCCGCCGAGATCATTGGTATCCGGCCACTATATGCCAAGCTTTCAGCCTTTGCCGTGTCATCGTTTTACATCGGCGTCGCCGGCGCGCTGTGGGGATTTCTGCGACTGGGCTCGTGGGAGCCGCTCGCCTTCGATGTCAACCGGTCGTTCCAGATTCTGTTCATGGTCATCATCGGCGGGCTTGGCTCCATTCTCGGATCGTTTCTCGGAGCGGCCTTCATCGTGCTGGTTCCGATCTTTCTCAATCAGCTTCCTGGCTGGCTAGGGATCGGACTCTCGACCGCGACCATCTCCCATATGGAGTTCATGGTTTTCGGGGCCATGATCGTATTCTTTCTGATTGTCGAGCCGCACGGCCTGGCGCGGCTGTGGGCCATCGCCAAGGAAAAGCTGCGAATGTGGCCATTCCCATATTGATGGCGTGTCAATTCAGGAGCACAATATGGGTAAGGACCGGGCGCAACCTTGCGCCTTAGGACGGCTGGTTTGCCGGCAGCCTCATTACAATGCCGGCGCAAAACAAAATAGGGAGGGTGGAAATGACAAAGACAAATGTCGGTGCGGCTCTGGCGGCGGCGCTCAGCGGGATGGCGCTTGCGGCTCCGGCGCTCGCGCAAAACGAGCAGTTCATCCCGGCGCTGGTGTACCGCTCCGGCGCCTACGCGCCAAATGGAATTCCTTACGCCAACGGCACCGCAGACTACTACAACCTGGTCAATGAGCGCGACGGCGGCATCAACGGCGTAAAAATCGTGTTCGAGGAATGCGATTTCGCCTACGCGACGGACCGCGGCGTCGAATGCTACGAGCGCCTCAAGGCCAAGGGCCCAACTGGCGCCGCGTATGTCGTTCCGCTTTCGACCGGCGTGACCTTTGCGCTGACCGAGAAGACTACCACCGACAAGATCCCTATCCTCCACGCGGGCTACGGTCGTGCCGATGCGCGCGACGGCTCGGTGTTCCAATGGAATTTCCCGTTGCTCGGCACCTACTGGACGGCGGCCGATATTATTCTCCAGCACATCGCCAAGCTTGAAGGCGGGTTCGACAAGCTCAAGGGCAAGAAGATCGCGCTGGTCTATCACGACTCGCCTTACGGCAAGGAGCCGATCGCGCTGCTGCAGAAGCGGGCGCAGATGCACGGGTTCGAGGCCATGCTGCTGCCGGTCACGCATCCTGGCGTCGAACAAAAGGCGACCTGGCTGCAGATTCGCCAAAACCGTCCCGACTATGTTCTGCTTTGGGGTTGGGGCGTGATGAATTCGACCGCGATCAAGGAAGCGGTCGCGGTCGCCTATCCGCGTGAGAAGATGTACGGCGTGTGGTGGTCGGGCGCCGAGCCCGACGTGCGTCCGGCCGAGGACGGCGCCAAGGGGTACAATTCCGCGGCGCTACAGCACTCCGCCGGCCAGTTCAAAGTGCACGAGGACCTCAAGAAGTTCCTCTACGACAAGGGCAAGGGCGTGGCGAAGTTTGATGAGACCGGCGAAATCCTTTACCTGCGCGGCCTCATTACCGCCATGCTCGGCATCGAGGCGATCCGCACGGCACAGGAGAAGTACGGCAAGAAACCGCTCACGGGCGAACAAGTGCGTTGGGGCTTAGAGAACCTCAACCTGACGGCGGATCGGCTCAAACAGCTCGGGTTCGAGGGCGTGCTTGCCCCGCTCAAGGTCACCTGCGCCGATCATGAAGGCACTCGCATGGCCCGCATCCAGACCTGGGACGGCAAGAACTGGAAGATCACGTCGGACTGGTACACGGGCGACGACGCGGTCATCGCACCCATGGTCAAGGAGTCGGCGGCAAAATATGCAGCCGAGAAGAAGATCACGCCGGCGTCCTGCTCGTAACGACGATGCCGGCGCACTCGGCTGAACATGACAAGGAGGCGGCGGCAACGCCGCCTCCTTCCCGCATGACGCAGCCGCAAGAAAAGCTAGTGAATGCGGGTCCGGGGCATTCGCCTGACGCCGCGACGATCCTGTCGGTCAACAATATTGAAGTTGTCTATAGTCACGTCATCCTGGTGCTCAAGGGCGTTTCGCTCGAAGTGCCGCGCGGCAGCATTGTCGCGCTGCTCGGGGCCAATGGCGCCGGCAAGACCACCACGCTCAAGGCGATCTCGAACTTGTTGCATTCCGAGCGCGGTGAAGTGACCAAGGGCTCGATCATATTTGATGGATCCGAGGTGCAGTCGCTCTCGCCCAGCGAATTGGTACGGCGGGGCTGCATCCAAGTGATGGAAGGCCGACGCTGCTTTGGCCATCTGACCATCGAGGAGAATCTGCTCACCGGCGCATTTACCCGGCGCGAGAGTTCGGCCGCCATCCGGCGCGATCTCGAGCTGGTGTACGGCTACTTTCCGCGGATCAAAGAGCGACGCAGCGCAATGGCGGGTTACACCTCGGGCGGTGAACAGCAAATGTGTTCGCTCGGGCGCGCGCTCATGTCGAAGCCCAAGATGATCCTGCTCGACGAGCCTTCGATGGGGCTTGCGCCGCAAGTCGTCGAGGAGATTTTTAGCATCGTGAAGAATCTCAACGAAAAGGAAGACGTGTCGTTTCTGCTCGCCGAACAGAACACCTACATGGCGCTCAAATATGCCCAGTATGGTTATATTCTGGAGAACGGCCGGGTGGTGATGGATGGCAAGGCTGCGGCGCTCGCCGAGAACGAGGATGTGAAGGAATTCTACCTCGGCATCGCCGAGGGTAAACGCAAGTCGTTCCGCAACTTCAAGCACTACAAGCGGCGCAAGCGCTGGCTGGCGTGACTTTCTTTCTTCTCCCTTCCGCTGAAAGGCTAAGGCATGCACACATCTTTTTTTGGAGCAGTGTGCTGAGCGAACAACTTATTCCGACCTCATCCTGAGGAGGGCGCGAAGCGCCCGTCTCGAAGGATGGCCGCGCACTCGACGCTTGTCGCCATGCTTCGAGACGCGGCCTTCGGCCGCTCCTCAGCATGAGGTCTGAAAAATGGGCTTGCCAATACCGATTGAAGATGTGTGCATGCCCTAGCCCCTTCAGGGGGAAGTTACGCGCTGCCACGTTCGAGCACATCATGACTGACCACTACGACGCCCTCGAAACCCGCGATCCCGCCGCGCGTGAGCGCGAACAAATGGCGCGCCTGCGCGAGGTCATTGCGCGTGCGATGACCGCACCCGGCTGGGCGAAGCAGCTCGCGGGCTTCGATGCGAAATCGATCACCAGCCGCGCGGCGCTGGCCAGGCTGCCGATCCTGCGCAAATCCGAACTCACGGCGTTGCAGAAGGCAAACCCGCCATTCGGCGGCTTCAACGTCACCATGGCCGGCGGCGTGAAGAGGCTTTTGCTGTCACCGGGGCCGATTTTCGAGCCGGAAGGCGGCGGTGCGGACTGGTGGGGTGCGGCGCGCGCGCTCCATGCCGCCGGTTTCCGCGCTGGCGATATTGTGCTCAACGCGTTCTCCTATCATCTGACGCCCGGCGGATTCATCATGGAGTCGGGCGCGCATGCGCTCGGCTGTGCAGTCATCCCTGCGGGTCCCGGCAACACCGAGCAGCAGCTCGAGGCGATCGCGCATTTGAGACCTTCAGGCTACATCGGCACGCCGGATTTTCTCAAAATCCTTCTTGATGCGGCGGCGAAGGCGGGTAAGGACGCCTCCTCGCTCAAGTGCGGGCTGGTATCGGGAGCGGCGCTGCCGGGGTCATTGCGGCATGAGCTCGCGGGCCGCGGAGTTGCGGTGCTGCAATGCTATACCACCGCGGATGCCGGCGTGATTGGCTACGAGAGCGACGCACGGGAAGGGCTAATCATCAACGAGCACCTGATCGTTGAAATTGTGCGGCCTGGCACCGGCGATCCGATGGCCGACGGCGAGGTCGGCGAGGTGGTCGTAACCTCATTTAATAGCGACTATCCGATGATCCGGCTTGCGACCGGCGATCTTTCAACGGTGATGGCGGGGGCCTCGCCCTGCGGGCGCAGCAACATGCGCATCAAGGGCTGGATGGGGCGCGCCGACCAGACCACGAAAGTGAAAGGCATGTTCGTGCACCCGGGCGAAATCGTGGAAGTGGCGCGGCGCCATCCCGCGCTCGGCCGGATTCGGCTCACGGTGACCCGCGTCGGCGAGCAGGATGTGATGACGCTCTTGGCGGAGTGCGCGGCTCCGGAGCCGGGGCTTGTGAAGGCGATCGAGGCCGCGCTCCAAGCGGTGACTAAGCTGCGAGGCGGGGTCGAGCTGGTCGCGCCGGGTTCGCTGCCCAACGACGGCAAGGTTATTGCGGACGAACGACCAATTGGATGATGGTTTTTCTTCGTTTCCGGCCGATCAGCCCGAAATGAACGGGCCATTTTCGCGATAATTTGCTTAAAAACACTTTGTTTACCTTACGTTGAGGTTTTGATGGTCAGCTTTCCACTCGAAGGCTGGCAATGCTTTTGCTCATACGAGGTTTATCGCAATGAATGCCGCGCGTGTGATTGTTCTCGTCATTGCGTTGGCCGCTGGTGGGCTTGCGGCGGTGCTCGCAAGCCGATCCGGACCAAATGAGCCGCCGCCTGCGGCGCAGCCCCAGGCACAGCTCGATACGGTCGAAATACTTGTTGCGAAGGATGACATAGGGATCGGTCAAAACCTGACGCCGCAAAATGTCTCTTGGCAGACCTGGCCCGCGGCTACCGCCGGTCCGCAGTTCATCCAGAAAAAAAACCGGCCGGATGCGATTAATGATCTCTCCGGTGCGATCGTTCGGATTGCATTTGCCAACGGCGAGCCGATCCGCGAAGCAAAGGTCATCAAGGCTGGCGGCTCCGGGTATATTGCCGCGCTGCTGCCGTCAGGCGTGCGGGCGATTGCAATGGAGATTTCGCCTGAAGCCGGAGCGGGAGGGTTCATCCTTCCGAATGACCACGTCGACGTCATCCTGACGAGGGTCGAGAGGGCCAGCGGCGATGAGTTTTTTACGGCTGAGACCATCTTGGCCGACGTGCGCGTGCTCGCGATTGATCAGCAGGTCGAGGAAAAAAACGGTCAACGCGTGATCGTCGGCAAAATCGCGACGCTAGCGCTCAGTCCGCGGCAAACGGAAACGCTTGCGCTTGCGCGTCGCATGGGCTCGCTTTCGCTTGCTTTGCGGGGACTGCGTGATAACAACGTGCCGACAGCCAGCGAGTCGGACAACGACAACACGGTCGCAAATCGCCGCAGCATCAATATCGTGCGTTTCGGCCGCAGTACGGCGACACTAAAATAAATCAAGATTGGATGCAGATCATAGGCGGCCCAGGGGATTTCCGGGCCGCAGATTGCCACTCGTATGCCGCTCGATATGTCAGGTAGCCGCGCGCGGCCTAAAGCCTAGGAGCAACACCACTACGATGGCGACGCCGACGAGCATTCCGCTGGAAAAATCCGGAATGGAACGGAATTCGGTTTCCAGCGTCCGCGACAGCACGAGCAGGTTTGCGACGCCCCCTTGCAGATAAAGTATCACGACGCCTCCGGCGGCGAGCGCCAGCGCGATGTTGCGGAACAAGGATGAAGCAAACAAGGCGCTCAACAAGATCGCAGCGACCGCAATGCCAACAATGAACTCATGGTTTTGAAGTGCTGCCATGTTGAAGTTGAACACGTCCACCTCCCACGTTACTTGACAGTCCCCGGGATGGCCTCCTCGCCGGAAAGATTGCCCCTTCTCGAGCGGCATTGCAACGGGGGATTCTGGACGGGGGGAAGGAGTTTAGGGCTGCCATAATTGCTAATTTACCAGCGGCGTGGTTACGCGGGTGCCGATACGTTTGGCAGCGGAGAGCGCATGCATGCGGATAAGACATTGTAACTCGGCTCCAAGTTCGTCGATTATCGTTTGGGTCTGCGGCTATGCTCGCGCTGTGCCTAAACCGCCGGCGCAAAACGGCCGCGGCGTTCGATAGGAGATCAAGCATGACTGAGAGCAAAGTCACATTTGCCTCCGATGGTCTTAAACTTGCGGGCGTTGTGCGGGTGCCAGATAACGTTCCGCCGAGCGAACGGCGGCCAGCCTTCATCGTGATGCATGGCTTCGGCAGCAACATGAACTCGAACAATGTGCTGCAACCCTGCGCGATGTTCGAAAGGCTCGGCTATGTCACCCTGCGTTTCGACATGCGCGGTTGCGGTGCGAGCGAGGGCGAGCGCGGGTGCATTCTCTGCCTCGATCAGGTCGCCGACGCGCGCAATGCGCTGGCTTTTCTCGCGCAACACAAGCAGGCCGAGCCGGATGGCATCGGCCTGATCGGGTCGAGCTTTGGCGCGGCGGTCGCGGTCTATGCCGGGGGCGTGGACAAACGGGTTGCCGCGGTGATCTCGTCCGGCGGCTGGGGCAATGGTGAGCGCAAGTTTCGCGGCCAGCATCCGACACCGGAGGCGTGGGCCAAGTTCACCGCCATGCTGGCAGAGGGTAAGCGTTATCGCGAAAAAACCGGTAAGTCTTTGATGGTGCCGCGCTACGATATCGTGCCGATCCCGCCTCACCTGCGTGGCCATCTCGCCGCCGGTTCGATCGAGATGTTCGCGGCTGAGACGGCGCAGAGCATGTACGATTTTCGCGCCGACGATGTGGTCGGAAATATCGCGCCGCGTCCATTGCTGCTGCTCCACAGCTCGACCGATTCGGTGACGCCCACCGAGCAGTCGATCGAGATGTTCAAACGCGCGGGCACGCCGACCGACCTGCATCTGTTCGCCGATACCGACCATTTCATGTTTGCGGAGAGCAACACGCGCGTGCACAGCGTCATCTTCGACTGGCTGGCAAAGTATTTCCCGGCCAGAGCGAAAGCCCGGGCGGCGTAAGGCGCATGTCCGAACAGCAGCGTTATCCGGCGGCGATCCTGCTCGCGTTCACGCGCGAGGCGTTCGCGGCCTGCGGGGTTCCCGATGCCGACGCCGCCGTGGTTGCCGGCGCGATGATCGAAGCCGATCTGGTCGGGGCCGATGCGCATGGCGTATTTCGGCTCTCGCAATACGTTCGCAACCTGCAAACCGGCCGCGTTAATCCCAAGGCCAAGGTTGCTATCGTGCAGCGCAGCCCAGCCGCCGCCCTGATCGACGGCGACAATGGCTTGGGCCATCTGGTGATGTCGTCTGCCGCCAATCTTGCGGTTGAGATCGCAGGTGAGGCCGGTGTCGCCTGGGTGGGAGCGCGGCGCTCGAACCATGCTGGAGCGGCCGGCGTCTATGCCACGATCCCGCTCGCGCATGGCATGGCCGGTATCTACGCGGCGGTGTCGAGCGCCAATCATATGGCGCCCTGGGGAGGCGCGGAGCCGCTGATGGGGACAAACCCGATCGCGGTGGCGATCCCGGCCGGCAGGAAAGCGCCGGTTGTGCTCGACATCGCGACTTCAGTCGCTTCGTTCGGCACCATTCGCACCCATGCGATTGCCGGCACGCCGATGCCGGAAGGCTGGGTGGTCGATCGCAAGACGGGTGCGCCGATCACGGATGCAAAGCGCGTCGCCGAGGGTGTGCTGCTGCCGATCGGCGGCTACAAGGGCAGCGGACTGGCGCTGATCATCGGCTTGCTCGCCGGCGTGCTCAATGGCGCCGCCTTTGGCCGTGAAGTCATCGATTTTACCGCGCCCGGGACGGAGCCATGCAACACCGGACAATTCATCATCGCACTTGACGTTGCGCGGTTTCTGCCACCGGAAATCTTTGCCGCGGAAATGGATCGGCATCTGCAGGAATTGCACTCATCCGCGCGGCTGCCTGGTTTTGATGTGATCCGGTATCCCGGCGAGGAGCGCCGGCGCCGCAAGGAAGATCGCAGCAAAAACGGTGTCTTGCTGACTGCCGCGCTCATCAAGCAGCTTGATGAGATGGCGGTAAGCCTTCAACTGAAACCATTAAGCGAGCGATTGAACTGATGCGCCCGCGCAAGCCGGGTGCCTCAACGGGCGGAGGGCAACCGCGCTGTTTTCGATTGCAGGGCGCGAATGCGATCGGCGAGACTACTTGTTTGCTCGCCCATGGCGCCCGTCGTCCCGCCGCCATTTCCGGTGCGCGCGCCGGCGGCGGCATCCGCGCCCGCGGCTAATAGGGCGTTAATCGGCGAGCGTGGGCCCTCGAGCACGATGGTCAGCTGCGCAATCTCGGCAGCAATTTCGTTGATGCGATCGCGCAGCATGGCGTTTTCAGCCCGCTCCTGTGCCGAGGTCGCCGCGATGTCGCGTTTTGCAGCCGTAAGTTCCGCGCGCAGCTCGGCTTCGACCTTTCGTATGGCGTCGAGCTGATTGCGCAATTCGCCGATCAGATCCTTATGAGCGTCGAGTTGGGTGCGCAACGTGATGATCTCAACGCGCCGGCTGTCGGCTGCAAGCGCGTGATCGTTGAGATCGCCGGAAAGTTTGGCGAGGCCGGCCTCCTTGTCGGCATGCAGACGCTCGCTCGCTTGCAGCAGGACGATTTTGGCCGACAACTCGCCCGAGGTCGCGTTCAATCGATCCTGCAGGCTCGCCACATTTGCCTGCAGCACTTCAATCTGCACGCTCTTGTCGCGCAGCTCGATCTTAAGGAGGTTGACCGCGTCGGTCTTCTTGCCGAGCTCCGCGAGCTGGCCTGCGCTCTCGGCCTTGAGCTGTTCGATCTGCATTTCGAGCCGGCGCATGGATACGGCGAATTCGGCGCGCAACTGGTCCTTGTCCGCCTGCAGCTCGGCCATGGATAGCGGCGCGGCGGCTTCCAGCCGTTTTTTCGTCAGGCGGACGGCACGATTGTGGACGAGCGGCATGAGCACGAGCGCACACACGCTCGCGACCAGGAATCCAATGCTGAAGATCATGATCGGTTCGACCATGCGGGGAGGGTCTCCATAACTGGCAGCTACAGTGGCGCACCATGCCACGGCGCACAGAAGGCTGCCAAATTAATCAATTATTAACCTTATTTGCGGCGTGCCAATGGTGGCAAGCGCGGACTCCTACATCGAAAGATGCAAATATTGTCGTAATGGGCGGCTCAGAGCGGGTTCCAGGTCGCTTTCGGCGTAAATTTGAGATAGCCGATGTTGGCGCCGAGGCGAAAACCCACGCCGGAGCGGATCGGTACCAGCACGATGTTGTTGGAGGTCAGTGCGGTCATGCCGAAGCCGCCAATAAAATACGCCGAACCGTCGATACCGCCAAAGCGCGCATAAATCGCGTCGGTCGAAGGCAGATTATAGATCAGCATCATGGTACGGGCGCCTTCGCCGCCGAAGTCGAAGCCAAACGAGGGGCCCTGCCAGTACACCTTCAGATCGCCGGCGTTCTTGGTGTAAAGCGTGCCTTCGCCGTAGCGCAGTCCGGCGATAAAAGCGCCGCCGCCTTCTTCGCCGAGAATATAACCATTGGGGATTCCCCATTCTCGGACAGCTTTTTCGATGATCTGAGCGAGACCGCGTGACACCGTGCCAAAAAATCGATGGCCTGAGTCAACCAGCTCATTCGATGAATAGCCGTTCTCGGCGGGGGGCTGGCTATGTTGAGCCGTCACAGTGCCTGCGCCAAGGGGGGAGAGCAGCAGGACGAGGGTGACCAAACGGATTACAGCGCGCATGACCAGCTCCATCGGTGTTTAACCCGTTGCTCACGTGACCGCCCTAATATTGCGGCTGAATTTTCGAATCATAGCGACTCAGACGGGCAATATGATGGCAGTGCAAAGGAAACGGAAGTCGCACATCCGGCCCGCCATTGTATTGGGAATTTTCGCAGGCGCGCTGATCGGCTGTTGGATGGGTACCATCGAGCTCCGTGCGGCAACGACCGAGCGAATCGTCACCGACTACCACACCGGATTGGCGATTAGCGGCTTTGATCCAGTCGCTTATTTTACCGAATCAAGGGCAATGCCAGGCCGCCCCGAGTTGGAAACACGCTATGCCGGGGCCAGCTGGCGTTTCATCAATGAGGGCAATCGCGCGGCGTTCATCGCCAATCCGGAGGTCTATATGCCGGTCTTTGGCGGCTACGATCCGACGGGGGTGATGCGGGGTGTTGCGGTTCCGGGCCATCCTGAAATCTGGCTGATCGTTGGCGAGAGGCTTTATCTGTTCCGCAATCCTCAGATACGAGTTTTGTTCGCCGCCCAGCCGGACGAGCTTGTTGCGGCGGCTTATCGGCAATGGCGGGAGGTTGAGAGCACGCTGGCAGAGTAGTCACGCTCGGGCCGCATGATCGCCCCAGGCGATGAAAGCAGGGATGTGAAAGCCCATTTGTCCGTATAACAGCGGTTGACCGTCCGGGGTGGTCACGGTGCCGCCGGCCGCGGCGACGACGGCATGACCGGCGCCCACGTCCCATTCGGAAGTCGGCGCCAGCCGCACATAGAGGTCGGCTGTGCCTTCCGCGAGCAGACAGAACTTGAGCGCCGATCCACAGGCGATCCGTTCTGCCGGCTTTAGCTCCGCGAGGTAGGTTTCGGTCGCGGGATCGAGGTGCGAGCGGCTGACCAGGGCGACGAGGGCGCTATCGTGTCCTGTCTTATTGTGCCTAGCATATGGCCGCGCGCGGGTATGGATGGCACGGGCATCACGCGCGACGAGCGACCCGGCATTCGGGGTCAGGGAAAGGCGCTCGGCCTGCCCGCCGACGATCCCCCGCCAAAGCAGCCCGCGCGCGGGAGCAGCCACTACCCCGGCGATTGGTTGGCCCCTGCTTATGAGCGCAATGTTGATCGTGAATTCGTCACGGCCGGCGAGCAGTTCGCGGGTGCCGTCAAGGGGGTCGACCAGGACGAATCGAGACCCCAGGCGCTCGGGATCGGCCCTTGCCGCAGTCTCCTCGGACACCACCGGCAGGCCGGGCAGGAACCGGCCAAGGCCTTCAAGAATGACGGTCTCGGAGGCCTCGTCGGCGGCAGTAACCGGGGTGCGATCGGGTTTGTCGCGCGGGGCCAGCGCCGAGGGCGCAATTGCGAGAATGGCTGCGGCTGCACGCGCGGCAATCGCGGTCAGACCATCGAGCAGACGCGCGTCGGGCGCGATCCCCGAATCATCAGTCACCTTGCGTCCTCACAATCTGTGCCTTGACCTCTAGCCGCTGCGGTGTATCACACCCCCGTCTCGCTCTCGACGCCCGAATCGCCTGTACAGTCCGAGTGCCGTCCATTGCAAGCTTGCGGAGATCATTTCCATGTCCAGTCCAATCGTTCTCGAACCGCTCGACTTGGCTGCGCTGTTGTGCTCGCGGGTTTGCCACGACCTCATCAGTCCGGTCGGAGCGATCATGAATGGCCTTGAGGTCATGGAGGACGACAACGACGAAGAGACTAAGACCTTCGCGCTCGATCTGATCAAGAAAAGTGCTCGGACGGCCTCGGCAAAGCTGCAATTTTGCCGCATCGCCTTTGGTGCGGCCGGCTCGGCCGGCGCTCAAATCGACACCGGCGACGCCGAAAAGGTGGCCCGCGGGATGCTGGAGGATGGCAAGATCAAGATCGGTTGGAACCTGCCGCAGGCGTTGCTGCCAAAGAATCGCGTCAAGCTCCTGCTCAACATGCTCTTGATCGCTGGCCATGCGATCCCGCGCGGCGGGCAGTTGACCATCGATCCAATGGGCGAAGGCGAGACCATGGGGTTCCGGGTCATAGCCAGCGGCCTTAATGCGCGCGTGCCACAGGCCATGCCGGGCCTGCTGACGGGGGAGCCGGACGGCCATGCGGTCGATGCTCATGCCATCCAGCCGTTCTATGCCGGCATGCTTGCCAGGAATTGTGGGCTTGCCGTCGCCCTCGCGATTGAAGGCGATGCCGTCGTGATAACTGCGCAATGAGCGACGTCTTGCGCGGGCAAAGTTCCTAACAAGACGTTAACGGCCAAAGCTTCTTATTGGCCGTGCAACTAAAATTAAACGCTTCCCCAACACACTAGCGGTACCCGACAGGTGCCGGCCCGGCGGCCGTGCCTGCCGGCAAAGGCCGTTGCCATGGACGATCTGCTGCAAGAATTCCTGACCGAGACAAACGAAAGTCTCGACATGGTCGATGTCGAGCTTGTGCGTTTCGAGCAGGAGCCCAACAACGGCAAGATTCTCGACAACATCTTCCGCCTCGTCCACACGATCAAGGGTACGTGCGGTTTCCTCAGCCTGCCGCGGCTGGAGGCGCTTGCGCATGCCGCAGAAACTTTGATGGGAAAATTCCGCGACGGTATGGCGGTGACCGAGGAAGCGGTCACGCTGGTGCTGTTCACCATCGACCGGGTGAAGGAACTGCTGACCGAACTCGAACGGAATGAGCGCGAGTCGGAAGGTTCCGACGGCGATTTGATCGCCGCGCTCGAACGCATGGCGACGAAGGGCAGCGTCAATACGGGGTCTGCCGTTGCGCCCGAGAACAATACCGTGGGCAAGCTGGTTCACCAGGTGTTGGAGCGGCCGCTACGGCCGGGTGAAGTCTCGCTCGATGAACTCGAACGGACATTTCGCGAAACGCCAGGACCCGCGCCGAATCGCGCTGCTGCCGCAAAGCCTGCGCGCGAAAAGATCATCGTGGAGAAGGACGACGACGATAAGGGTGAGGGCAAGTCCGCCAACCATTCAATCCGCGTCAATATCGACACGCTGGAAAAACTCATGACCATGGTGTCGGAGCTGGTGCTGACCCGCAACCAGCTGCTCGATCTCGTGCGCCGGCAGGAGGATTCGGATTTCAAAGTACCGTTGCAACGGCTATCCAGCGTCACCGCCGAATTGCAGGAAGGCGTAATGAAGACGCGCATGCAGCCGATCGGCATTGCCTGGCAGAAGCTGCCGCGCATCGTACGCGATCTCGCCAACGAGCTCGACAAGGAGATCGAGCTTGAAATGCACGGCGCAGATACCGACCTCGATCGCCAAGTGCTCGAACGAATCAGGGATCCGCTTGCCCACATGGTGCGCAATTCGGCGGACCATGGCCTGGAATCGCCGGCCGAGAGGATTGCCGCCGGCAAACCGGCGAAGGGCACGATCCGCCTCACCGCCTATCACGAAGGCGGGCATGTCGTCATCGCGATCGCAGAAGACGGCCGTGGACTTGATGCCGAACGGATCAAGGCGAAGGCAGTCGCCGCCGGTCTCGTCTCCGAGGCTGAAATCGAAAAGATGTCAGAGGCAAGGATCCTAGAATTAATCTTCACACCGGGATTTTCCACCGCTGACAAGATTACGAGTGTATCCGGCCGTGGAGTCGGAATGGATGTGGTGCGCACCAATATCGACCAGATCGGTGGCAGCATCGATGTGAAGTCGGTGTTAGGCGAGGGCGTGAGCTTCACGATCAAGATTCCGCTCACGCTCGCCATCATCTCGGCGCTCATCGTGCAGGTCGGTGGTCAGCGTTTCGCGATTCCGCAGCTCGCTGTCGAAGAGCTCGTGCGCGTGCACGCCAAATCGGAACATCGCATCGAACGCATCAAGGATGCCGCGGTGCTGCGACTGCGCAACAGGCTACTTCCGCTGGTCCAACTCAAGACCCTGCTCAAGATGGATGACGGGCAATCGACGCCGGAAAAGGGCTTTATCGTGGTTACCGAAGTCGGTGCGCAAATCTTCGGCATCATTGTCGATGGCGTGTTTCACACCGAGGAAATCGTGGTCAAGCCGATGGCGACCAAATTGCGCCACATCGGGATGTTCTCAGGCAATACCATCCTGGGCGATGGCTCGGTGATCATGATCATCGATCCCAATGGCGCAGCGCAAGCGGTTGGTGCTGCGGTGGCCGCGAGCGAGGTCGCGCGCCGGGAGCATGAATCCAGCGTGGACAGCACCGATGCGTCCGGTAGCACGACGTCGCTGCTGATGTTCCGTGCCGGCTCGGCGGAGCTCAAAGCAGTGCCATTGTCGCTCGTCACCCGGCTTGAGGAGATCGATTGCCGCAAGATCGAACTTTCGAACGGCCGCCACATGGTGCAGTACCGCGGTCAGCTCATGCCGCTGGTGCGTGTCAATGATGATGTCCGCATCAAGAGTGGCGAGGCCACACAGCCGCTGCTGGTGTTCTCCGATTCTATTCATTCCATGGGTCTCGTCGTTGATGAGATTGTGGATATCGTCGAGGACCGGCTCAACATCGAAGTCGTGAGCGATCGACCGGGCGTCATCGGCTCCGCGGTGATCAGGGGCCAAGCGACGGAAATCATCGATGTTTGCCATTATCTCCCGCTCGCCTTTGGGGACTGGCTGCAGCGCAAGGAACGGCTCACTGATTCACCGGCGCGCCGACTGCTGTTCGTCGACGACTCAGCATTTTTCCGCAACATGCTCACGCCGGTGCTCAGGGCTGCCGGTTATGAGGTGGCCGCGGTCGCTAGCGGGCAGGAGGCATTGGCGCTGCTCAAGAACGGCCGGCATTTCGATGTCCTGGTCACCGATCTCGACATGCCGGGAATGGACGGCTTTGCGCTGACCGAGGCGGTACGCAAAGAACCTCGCCTGGCAGAAATGCCGATCATTGCATTGTCCGCCTACGGTTCGCCGGAATCGATCGAACGCGGCCGCCGTGTCGGTTTCCACGATTTTGTAGCCAAGTTTGACCGTCAAAGCCTGGTCGCCGCACTCAAAGAGCAGACCGCCGATATAAGCCGCGCCGCTTGAGACATGACCATGGGCACGATCAAAGACAACTCCGATGCGAACCAGATCGAATACGTCACGGTGACGCTGGACGACCAGATTTTCGGTCTGCCGATCGCGCGCGTGCAGGACGTGTTCATACCGGATCGGTTGACGCGGGTGCCGTTGGCGCCGCCACAAATTGCCGGTGTGCTCAATCTGCGCGGCCGAATCGTCACTGTAATCGACATGCGCCGCCGACTTGGGCTGCCGGCACGCGATGGCAAGATTCCAGCGATTGCGGTCGGCATCGAACTCAAGGGCGAATCTTACGGTCTGCTGGTCGATGCGGTCGGCGAAGTGATGAAGCTTGCGAAAGATGCTTGCGAGGTCAAGCCGGTCAATCTCGATGCCGGTCTCGCGGAGGTTACGGCGGGCGTGTATCGGCTCGATGGCCAGCTACTGGTCGTACTCGACATCGATCGGGTGTTTGACATGAATTTTGAAGCAATGGCCGCGTAAAGATACATCGTAGGGAATATTGAGAAAGCGGGTTATCCCGCGGGCAAAGGAAGTGAGGCCGTTATGAAAACTTGTTTGGTCGTCGACGACTCGAGTGTCATCCGCAAGGTGGCGCGTCGCATTCTCGAAGGGCTTGATTTCCAGATCATCGAGGCTGAAGACGGCGAGCAGGCGCTGGGAGCTTGCCAACGCCAGCTTCCCGACGGCGTGTTGCTCGATTGGAACATGCCGAAGATGGACGGCTATGAGTTTCTCAAGGCATTGCGCCGTCTGCCGGGCGGCGACCGGCCGAAGGTGGTGTTCTGCACCACCGAAAATGATGTCGCACATATCGCCCGCGCGCTGCATGCCGGCGCCAACGAGTACATCATGAAGCCGTTCGACAAAGAGATTGTCGAGGCGAAATTCCAGGAGGTTGGGCTGATCTGATCGATTCAGTCTACCGTTCGAGTCGGTTAGTTGGCGCCCATTTGAGTATCTCGTAATGATGAGTGTTGCTCTGCCTGCTTTGCCTGCAGCGCCCGCTATGGCGCCGGCACCCATTCGCGTCATGGTGGTGGACGATGCCGTCATCATGCGTAGCCTGGTTGCGCGCTGGGTGACGGAGGTACCCGATCTGGAATTTGTGGCCGCGTTACGGAACGGCCGTGAAGCGATCAACGCGCTCGATCAGATCAATCCCGATGTCGTCGTGCTCGACATCGACATGCCTGGGCTCGATGGTATTTCGACTTTGCCGCTATTGCTCGAGAAGAAGCGTGATCTCGTCGTCATTATGGTTTCGACGCTCACTCGCCATAATGCAGAGGTCAGCCTAAGAGCGCTATCGCTTGGTGCCGCTGACTATATCACCAAGCCTGAGACCGAGGGTGGAATCATAACATCGGCTGGTTTCCAGCGGGAATTGATCGAGAAAATCCGCGCACTAGGCAGACCGCGCTCGCGGCGCATGGCGCCGGGTGTACCTCATCACAAACTGCCATTATCCCGGGCTAATGTTGCCAATGGCATGCCGACGCGCGGCAAGAGTTGGATGACGTCCAATGGCGTTGCGCAAGCAGGCGGGATGCTCCGGCCGTTTTCAACCGTGACCCCGCAGGTGCTGCTGATCGGCGCCTCAACCGGCGGGCCGCAGGCGCTCATTTCGGTCCTGCCAAAACTGCAAGCGGTGACCGAGTGCGCGCCGGTGCTGATCACGCAGCATATGCCACCCACGTTCACCATTATTCTTGCCGATCATCTTGCGCGGGCGACCGGACGGCCGGTGCATGAGGCCGTGAACGGCGAACCGATCCTAACCGGCGCGGTTTATTTGGCGCCGGACGGGCGGCACATGCGGGTCGTCCGCCGCGGTGGCGCCGCGGTGATCATGCTCGACGACGGACCGCCGATCAATTACTGCAAACCGGCGGTCGATCCATTGTTTTCCTCGGCAGCGGAAGTCTGGGGTGCCTGGAATCTGGCGTTGGTGATGACCGGTATGGGCAGCGACGGCACCCGGGGCGCCGCCGACATTGTGTCCGCCGGCGGCAACGTAATCGCGCAAGACGAGGCAACGAGCGTGATCTGGGGCATGCCCGGCTCGGTGTTCGAGGCCGGCCTATGCTCGGCTGTGTTGCCACTCGACGAAATCGCGCCTGCCATGGTGCGCTTATTCCAAGGGGGGCGGCCGTGACTCCGGTTGACTACGACTATTTGCGTAATCTACTCAAATCGCGCTCCGGCCTCGTGTTGGGTGCAGACAAGCATTATCTGGTCGAAAGCCGGCTGTTGCCGGTCGTGCGCAAGGCGGGTTTGAGCGATCTCGCCGGGCTGGTGCAAAAGCTCAAGAGCGCGGGTGTCGAGTCGCTCATCGTCGCGGTGGTCGAGGCGATGACGACCAACGAGACGTTCTTCTTTCGCGATAAGATTCCGTTCGACCATCTCCGCGCTACAATCATGCCGACGCTGCTCGTTGCGCGCGAGCGGGAGCGGCGTATCCGGATCTGGTGCGCGGCTGCTTCCACCGGCCAGGAGCCTTACACGCTCGCCATCTGTCTCAAGGAAATGGGTAAGGTGCTGGCGGGGTGGCAGGTGGAAATCATTGCCACCGATATCTCAGTGGATGCGCTGGAGAAGGCAAAGTGCGGAATCTACAGCCAGTTCGAGGTGCAACGCGGCCTGCCGATCATGATGCTGGTGAAATATTTCACGCAGGTCGGCGAACTATGGCAACTTACGCCGGAATTGCGCGCCATGGTGCAGTTTAAGCCTTGCAACCTGCTGCAAGACCTCTCGCGGTTGGGCACATTCGACCTCGTGTTCTGCCGCAACGTGTTGATCTATTTCGATCAGCAAACCAAGATCGATGTGCTCAACCGCATCGCGCGCGTCGTTGCTCCTGACGGCTTTCTTGCCCTTGGTGCTGCGGAAACCGTGGTGGGCCTGACCGACGCATTCAAACCGATCGCGGACAAGCGCGGATTCTATGCGCCCAATTTGAGAGACGTGCAGGCCGGCAGCAACGTGATCAATCTTGCCAGCACGCGCGCGGCCATGGCCGGGGCCGGCGGCGGGCGTTGATTTCTTCGCCTTCGTCGGCAGGCAAGCCGGTGCGGCTGATGACAAAAAACCCCGCCTCGCGGCGGGGTTTTGCAAAATAGCGGTAGCGGCCAGACGCTACGCCGGAATGCGCGCCTCGTCCTCGACCGGCTCGCGCAGAACGTAGCCGCGGCCCCACACCGTCTCGATGTAGTTCTTGCCGTTGCTGGCGTTCGCCAGCTTCTTGCGCAGCTTGCAGATGAACACGTCGATGATTTTGAGCTCCGGCTCGTCCATGCCGCCATAGAGATGATTTAAAAACATTTCCTTGGTTAGCGTGGTGCCTTTGCGCAGGGAAAGCAGTTCCAGCATCTGGTATTCTTTTCCGGTCAAGTGCACGCGCGCGCCGGCAACTTCGACAGTCTTTTGATCGAGATTGACGGTGAGATCGCCGGTGTGGATGACGGACTGCGCGTGGCCCTTGGAGCGGCGCACGATAGCGTGGATGCGCGCGACCAGTTCGTCCTTATGGAATGGCTTGGTCATGTAGTCGTCGGCGCCGAAGCCGAGACCCTTGACCTTGTCCTCGATGCCGGCCAGCCCGGAGAGGATCAGGATCGGCGTCTTGACCTTGGAGACGCGCAAGCTGCGGAGAACCTCGAACCCTGACATGTCCGGCAGGTTCAGATCGAGCAGGATAATGTCGTAGTCGTAGAGTTTGCCGAGATCGACGCCCTCTTCGCCGAGATCCGTCGTGTAGACGTTAAAGCTCTCGGATTTGAGCATTAGTTCGATCGACTGCGCGGTGGCGCCATCGTCCTCAATCAGCAAGACGCGCATGCCAGTCCCCTTCTTCGCCGCTGCGGGCTCAAAATTGCTATGCCGCAGAGGCGGCTCGTGGAAACGCCGTGGGACAAACTGATTCGAAACGTTAACCCCGGATGGTTAACAAAACATGATTCCAGGATGCAAGTATCCCATAGGCGAATTCCCCCGAATCGCCTTAAGATATTGCTAGAGAGTGATTTTTTTGACACGACGTTTCTCATGTTACGCTTTAAGATCCGCTTGCAACCGACTCGCTAGACTCACCCCTCCGTCCTGACCGGGGCGGTACGTGCCTTATTCCCAAGGACGGTGACGCAATGATTAACGATGCGGGTAAATACAGCGTTAAGAGCGCGCGCTGATCGTTAGGAGATCGCAAATGAAAGCGCTGGCCGAGCAAATCAATGAACTCGATGGAGTCGAGGTCTACGGCCGCGTCATGGGCGTGCGAGGGCTGATGGTGGAGGTGGCCGGTCCAATCGACGCCATGTCGGTCGGTGCGAGGGTGATGATCGAGACGCCGGCCAAGGCCATTGCCTGTGAGGTGGTGGGTTTTACCGGGAGCAACGCGCTGCTGATGCCGTTCGCGGCGCTC
>CAZNSG010000189.1:0-29181 GCA_964575715.1 uncultured Hyphomicrobiales bacterium
GTGTCGGATCGCGACTTCGTGCTGGAGACGCTTTCCGCAGCGGCGATCTGCGCGGTGCATCTGTCGCGCTTTGCCGAGGAGATCGTGCTGTGGTGCTCACCGCTTGGCGGTCTGCTCACGCTCTCCGACCAGTTCACCACCGGCTCCTCGATGATGCCGCAGAAGCGCAACCCCGACGCGGCCGAGCTGGTGCGCGCCAAGACCGGTCGCATCGCCGGCGCGCTCAACGCGCTGCTCATGGTGATGAAGGGGCTGCCGCTCGCTTACCAGAAGGACATGCAAGAGGACAAAGAGGGCGCGATCGACGCGCTCGGCGCGCTGTCGCTCTGCATCGCGGCCATGACCGGCATGGTGCGCGACATGACGCCCGATGAAGCGCGCATGAAAGTCATGGCGGGCGCGGGCCACGCCACCGCCACCGATCTTGCCGACTGGCTGGTGCGGACGCACAAATTGCCGTTCCGCGAGGCGCACCACATCACTGGGCGCATTGTCACCGCCGCCGAGCAGGCGGGCGTCGCGCTCGACAAGCTGCCGCTTTCGGCCATGCAGGCGGCCGAGCCGCGCATCACAAAGGACGTGTACGCCGTGCTTTCGGTCGAGCGTTCGGTGGCGAGCCGCACAAGCTACGGCGGCACCGCGCCGAAAAACGTCCGCGCGCAGGCGAAGAGGTGGCTGAAGAGGCTTGAGAAGGAGCGGGGGTGACGTAGGAAGCGGCGGCGGGCAACGTCTGAACGTCGCCAATTTCGAATCTCATGCTCAACGCCGGAAGCGTTGCGGACGCAGCCGCTTAGCTTCTGGCGGCCCAAGTAGAATGCTATTTTGGAACGAAAGCAGATCATGCGGCGAGTTTTCGATCCCAACGAAGGAGTGTCCTGATGGCCGAACAGCAAATCCGCTTCGATGACGGCGCCGCCTATGAGCGGATGATGGGAAGCTGGAGCCGGCTCGCGGGCGGTATCTTCCTCGATTGGCTGGCGCCGCGCGCGGGCTTGCGGTGGATCGACATCGGCTGCGGCAACGGCGCCTTCACCGAACTGCTCGTCGAACGCTGCGCGCCAGCTGAGGTTCAGGGGATTGATCCGTCCGAGGGGCAGCTTGCCTTTGCGCGCGCACGACCCGCAGTGCGCATGGCGGAGTTTCGCAAGGGCGATGCTACGGTGCTTCCCTTCTCCCAAGACAGGTTCGACGCGGCCGTCATGGCGCTGGTGATTTTCTTTGTTCCCGATCCGGCCAAGAGCGTCGCCGAGATGGTGCGGGTGGTTTGCCCGGGCGGCACGGTCGCGACCTATGCATGGGATATGTTGGGCGGCGGATTTCCTATGGAACCGTTTCGGGTCGAGATGCGCGCGATGGGGGTTACGCTCCCGCTCCCGCCGAGTTCCGACGCATCTCGGATGGAAGCGCTGCGGGATTTGTGGACGAATGCGGGTCTTGATGCGGTCGAGACGCGGGAAATTGCAGTGCAACGGACATTCGCCGATTTCAACGACTTCTGGACGACCAACTTGATGGGGGTGACGATTGGCCCGACAGTCGCCGCAATGGCTGCTGGCGATGTCGATCTGCTCAAAACGCGGTTGCGCGCGCGGCTACCGGCGGATGCCGCAGGGCGCATTACCTACGGTGCACACGCCAATGCGATAAAGGGCCGCGTGCCAAAGTAGTTGCTCAAGCTGAAATGTTGAGCCCGCGGGTTGGGTTCGCGCGGCCTTTAACGCCTGGATAAAGTCGAACAAGTTTATCCGCGCGCCACCCAACAGCATTCGCGCTTGCTTTGCCGAATCGATTCTAAACAAGTTCGAGCCGCACTTTGCGGCCGACCATCGCCGCCGCGCGCTGCAAGGTGGTCAGCGTCACGTTGCCATCCTGCGGGTCAAGCAGGCGGCTGATTTGGCTGCGACTCGTGCCCATGGCATGCGCGAGGCGTTTGCGTGACAGCTTTTTTTCTTTCATTGCTTCCATGAGCTGCCAGGCGAGAACTTCCTTAATCGCTCGCGCCTGAAATTGCTCGAATACGCCTTCCTCCTTCAGGAAGTCGTCAAGAGTCGACAGCTCGGCTATGTCGCGCCGTTTCACTAATTTTGTCATCTTCTTTGTCACTTTTTTCTCTGTCATCGTTCAAACTCCCTTCGACGTTTATGCGCCAGTTGCAGATCCTCGCCCGGCGTCTTTCTGGTCTTTTTGATGAAGCCGTGCACCACGACGATTCGGCCTTGGCGTATGAAAAACAGGATGCGCGCAGTACGATTGCCAGCGAGGTCGCTGCGCACTTCCCACAACCCTTCACCCAGCGGCCGGCACAGAGGCATGCCCACTGGCCAGCGGAACTGAACGCGCATCAAATCCTGTCCGATCGAATTACGAACGGCCGGGGCGAGATGCTTGAGCCAATCGCGGACGACTTCGACTCCGCCCGGCGTCCGGTAGAAGACAAGCGGCGTCTTGGGCGGATCGCCAATCGGCATACTGCCTCATAAATGGTTCATGTACTATTTATTAGTCAGGCCCGCAAGGGCTTTGTGGCATTATGAGAGGCGGGATTTTACATTGGCCGCGAAGCGCTGCAATTGTTGTGCGGGACCGTGCCGGTGAATCGAGGTGGCTCGTCTCCTGCGTTCGATCTGCTATGGTGCCCGCAACTTTGGAGTCCGCCGTGCCCCGATCCACTCGCCCGATTTTCCGATTTGCCGCGCATCGTGCGGTTTTTGGCGCGATTCTTGGCGCGCTTGCCGCCACGCTCGCGCTTTCAGGCTGCGGGCGCAAAGGTCCGCTCGATCCGCCGCCTGCGAGTTCGCAGGCGCAAGGGCAAGCGGGCAGCGGCGAAGCGGCGGGCCAGTCCGGAGCCCAGGCCATCGAATACGGGCCCGACGGCCGGATGCTGGCGCCGCGGGGGCAGAAGAAAAAGCTCCCCGCCGACTGGCTGATCGATTGAACGATGCACCACTTCGCCTATCGCGCCGGTGTGTTGCACGCCGAGGCGGTAAATCTCCAAACGCTGGCGGACGCAGTCGGCACGCCGTTCTATTGCTATTCGGATGCGACGCTCACGCGCCACTATCGCGTCTTCGCCGAAGCGTTCGCCGACGTGCCGGCGCTGGTCTGCTACGCGGTCAAAGCCAATTCCAATCAGGCGGTGATTGCCACGCTGGCGAGGCTCGGCGCCGGCGCCGATGTGGTGTCGGAGGGCGAGCTTAAGCGCGCGCGCGCCGCAGGCGTTCCGCCGCAAAAAATCATGTTCTCCGGGATTGGCAAAACCGAGCGCGAGCTGGCGCTGGCGGTGGACGAGCGTATTTTTTGCGTGAACGTTGAGTCCGAGCCGGAGCTTGAATTGCTGTCGAAGATAGCCGCCGCGAAGGGCCGCGTCGTCGATATTTCGGTGCGGGTCAATCCCGACATCGATGCGCGCACGCACGCAAAAATCGCCACCGGCAAGGCGGAGAACAAGTTCGGCATCCCGATCAGCCGCGCGCGCGAAGTTTATGCCCGGGCGGCCAAGCTGCCGGGCGTGCTGGTGAGTGGCGTGGACATGCACATCGGCAGCCAGATCGTTGAGCTTTCTCCGTTCGACAACGCCTTCATGCTGCTCTCCGAATTCGTGCGCGAATTGCGCGCCGACGGGCACACGATCTCGCATGTCGATCTCGGTGGCGGCCTGGGGATTCCCTATCGCGACGACAACGAGCCGCCGCCCGATCCGGCGGCCTATGCCGAAGTGGTCAAGCGCGCCACGCGCGGGCTCGATTGCACGCTCATCTTCGAGCCCGGCCGTTTGCTCGTCGGCAACGCCGGAATCCTGGTCACGCGCGTGCTCTATCCCAAGCGCGGCGAGGCCAAGACCTTCGTCATTGTCGATGCGGCGATGAACGATCTCATCCGGCCCACGCTTTACGACGCCCACCACGAGATCTGGCCGGTGCGTGAGGCTCCCGCCGGTGCGCCGCGCACCGCGGTGGATGTGGTCGGCCCGGTGTGCGAATCGGGGGACTTTTTGGCGCTAGACCGGTCCATGGCGGCGCTCAAATCCGGCGATCTGCTCGCGGTCATGTCGGCGGGCGCCTATGGCGCGGTCCAGGCCGGCACCTACAATACCCGCGCGCTGGTGCCGGAAGTGCTTGTGAAGGATGACAAATGGGCGCTGGTGCGGCCGCGGCTGGAGGTGGACCAGCTGATCGCGCTGGATCGCCTGCCGGGATGGTTATAATTGGTTATAAGTTGCCTCTAGGCTTATATTTTTCGGCTGCCATGATGCGGACGCCATGATATATTACCCAGCTTAGGATTCTCGCTTGCGGAGCGCGCCTTGCGGAGAACGATGTGACGGCTGCCGACAGTCCTGACAGCCACCAAGAGACGCCGGGGGGTCGGGCATTGCTCGCCCGCGCGCTCGGCCGCGCGCGCTGGTCGATCTTCTGGGAACGGCTGTGGCCGGCGCTGGCTTCGATCGCGACCGCGGGCGGCCTGTTCCTTGCCATCTCCTGGCTCGGTGTCTGGCTGTGGCTGCCGCCGATCGGCCGGGCGATTGGGCTCTTTGCCTTCTTCCTGCTGTGCGTTGCGGCGACAGTGCCGCTGTTTTTGGTGCGCCTGCCGAGCGCCACGGACGGGTTGCGCCGGCTCGATCGCTCTAGCCGCCTGCCGCATCGTCCGGCGACCACGATCGCGGACAAGATGGCGGAGAGCGGGGGCGATACCCACGCCGTCGCGCTATGGCGGGCCCATGTGGAGAGGACGCTGCGGGCGGTGCACGTGCTCAAAGCGGGCATGCCGGTGCCGCGGCTGGCTGCGCGCGATCCGATGGCGTTACGCGCGCTCGTGCTCATCCTCGTGGTCTCGACTTTCCTGGCCGCCGGCGGCGAACGGGGCCGGCGCATCGCTGCCGCCTTCGATTGGCAGGGCGTGATCGCTGGCGGACACTATCGCGTCGATGCCTGGGTGACGCCGCCGGTCTATACCGGCCGGCCGCCGTTGATCTTGCAAGGCTTGCGTCCCGGCGAAACCGCGCGCACGGCCGCAGCCATCGCCGTGCCGACGGGCTCGATGCTGATCATTCGCGCGACCGGCAAGATGGATCTGGACATTGCGGTGAGCGGGGCGCTCACCGCGGCCGCGGGCGGAGCACAACCGCAATTGCCGTCGGGCAGCGAAGAGCGGCGCTTCACCATTGTGGGCGCCGGCAGCGCGAAGGTGCGCGGCAACGATAATCTCGCCTGGAGCTTCACTGCGATCCCCGATCGGGCCCCGACTATCGCGCTCGCGAAGGAACCGGAGTCGCAAGGCCGCGGCACGCTGGCGCTGGTCTACAAGATGGAGGACGATTACGGCGTGATCGATGCGCAGGCGACGTTTGCGCGCAAGCCGCCGGCCGCCTCCGCCGATCGCGCGCCGCATTCGCTCTTTGGCGCTCCCGATTTCGCGCTGGTGCTGCCGCAGTCGCGCACCAAGAACGGCGTCGGGCAGACCAGCAAGGATCTCACCGAGCATCCGTGGGCCGGCGTCGACGTGGTGATGACGCTGGTTGCGCGCGATGAGGCCAGCAACGAGGGCCGCTCGACGCCGCATGAATTGCGCCTGCCGGAACGGCCGTTCGTCAAACCGCTTGCGCGTGCGCTGATCGAGCAGCGCCGCGTACTCGCGCTCGATGCCGGCGCCAAGGATCAGGTGCTGACGGCGCTCGATGCGCTCGCGCTTGCGCCCGAGCGGTTCATACCGGAAGCCGGCATCTATCTTGGATTGCGCTCGATCTATTGGCACCTTGCGCGCGCGCAGAATGACGATGGCTTGCGCGATATTGTGGGCCGGCTATGGCAGATGGCGGTCAACATCGAGGACGGCAATGTCTCCGAAGCCCAGCAGGCGTTGCGCGCGGCGGAGGAAGCATTGCGCCAGGCGCTCGATCGGGGCGCCAGCGAGGAGGAAATCAAGCGCCTGATGGATCAACTGCGCGCCGCGCTCGACCGCTTCATGCAGGCGCTGGCCGAGGAAATGCGCCGCAATCCGCAGCTGGCGCGGCCGCTCGATCAGAACATGCGCAATCTGCGCGCGCAGGATCTGCGCAGCATGATGGACCGGCTGGAACGGCTTGCCCGCTCCGGCGCCAAGGATGCCGCGCGCAGGCTGCTCGAAGAGTTGCAGTCATTGCTGGAAAATCTGCAAATGGCGCGGCCGGGCGGCGGTATGGACGGCGACGATGGCGACGACATGCTCTCAGCGCTCGACGAGCTTGGCGATATGATCCGCAAGCAGCAGCAATTGCGCGACCGAACCTTCCGGCAGGGACAGGATCAGCGCCGCCAGCGCGGGCAGGGCCAGCAGGGTCAGCAGGGCGATCAAAACTCCTTTGGCGAACTGCGGCAGAACCAGCAGGCGTTGCGCGACCAGCTTAACAAGCTGCTCGAAGAACTGCGCAAGCGCGGCTTCCCGCAGCCGGGCCAGCAGGGCCAACAAGGCCAGCCGGGCCAGCCGGGCCAGGGCGGCGAGGGGGATGCGCTCGGCCGTGCCGGCGATGCGATGGGCGATGCGGAGGGTTCGCTCGGCGAAGGCAACGCCGACGGGGCGGTGGACTCGCAGGGGCGCGCGCTCGAAGCGTTGCGCCGGGGTGCGCAGGCGCTGGCGCAGTCGATGCAGCAGCAGGGCTATGGTCCTGGACCGGGCCAGCCCGGGGGCAGGCAACAGGGGCGCGCGGATCAGGGGACAGACCCGCTCGGCCGGCCGTTGCGCGGGCGCGACTACGGCGACGATACGACTGTGAAAGTGCCGGGCGAAATCGACGTGCAGCGCGCGCGGCGAATCCTGGAAGAACTGCGCAAGCGTTTCGGCGAGAGTTTCCGCCCGCAGCTCGAGCTCGATTACATCGAGCGGCTGCTGAAAGATTTTTAATCGAATTCATTTCAACCTCGATCGATCACGCGCCGGACGCGGTTGCAACTGCGAACAATTTTATTCAGTTGGCTAACCCAAGTTTCACACCCTGGCGCAATGATGCCCAAGCTCGACCTATAACGGCAATGGAGATAGTCCATGCTTATGTGGAAACGAGAGTGCATCAGTACATGCGTGGGCTTGTTTGCGCTCACGACCATGGTGGCTTTTCCGGCGTTAGCGCAGGTTACCGGTAAAATTTCGGACCCGCGCATTAGCGTGAAGGCCACGCCCGAGATTATCGTAACCGAGACGCATATCGCGATCCTTAAAAACGTCCTGAATTTGCGGCCAGAGCAGGAAGCATACTGGATTCCGGTGCAGGCGGCGCTCGGCGATCTCGCGCGGTGGCAGGCGATGACCGCGTCGGAAGTTGCCAGTTCGGTTGCCGGGGCCAAGAAACGATTAAAGCGGATTGCCGCGGTTGCGGCCCCGCTGATCAGGGCGCTCGATGAGGACCAAAGGCGCAATGTGATGATCCTTGCACGCACCTTTGGATTCGAACACCTGGTGGCTTCATTCTGACTTGCGTTTTACCGCATCGTTCCGCCACCGCACTCCCTCCCCCGCAAGCAGGAGAGGGAGTGTGGCGGCATTCATGACATGCGCAGAAAATTAGAGCGTATTCCGTTCGAGTGGATTCGCTCATTCCCGCGCAAGCGGGAATCCAGAATCCGCTACCTCAGAGTCCTCAGCCTCTTGCGCCTGGGTCCCCGCTTTCGCGGGGACGAGCGGACACCACCTACCGACTCTACCTGATCGAAACCTGCTCTAAACCGGACAGCCGTAGGCTTGCTGCGGCTCCGCGACGACAATCAACGGTGATCTGGATCAAAGTGCCGGCTCGGCCAGCGGCGCATAGAAACTAGGGCGGTTTCCGATTAAGTGGAAACGGAAACTGCCCTAGACTTTCAGTTTTGACGCATTTTCTCGCCGAACCGGTACGCACCCTCGGATCAAGTCCGAGGGCAGGCTTCGGCGGAAAATGCTCTAATTGCGGCAGGAGACGGCAGCCGCGATGAAGCGGATCGTTATCCTTCAAGGCCATCCAGACCCGCGCGGGCATCACTTCGGCAACGCGCTTGCGAATGCCTATGCCAACGGAGCGCGCGCGGCCGCGCACGAGATCAAATGCATCGATGTCGCGCAACTGGATTTCCCGCTGCTGCGCAATTCCGAAGACTTCTATCGCGGCGCGACACCCGAGGGCATTCTGCCCGCACAAGACGCGATCCGCTGGGCGGATCATCTGGTGATTTTTTATCCGCTTTGGCATGGCCATTTTCCGGCGTTTCTCCATGCATTCCTTGAACAGACGTTCCGGCCGGGTTTTACAGTGCAGATCGGGAGCGGTGAGATGCCGAAGAAGCTGCTGGCGGGAAAGACAGCGCGCATTGTCGTTACCATGGGCATGCCGGCGCTTATTTATCGCTGGTATTACCGCGCGCACAGCCTCAGGAGTCTCAAACGCAACATCCTTGGCTTTTCCGGTATCGGACCGATAAAGACGATCCTGATTGGAATGCTCGGTGGCGGCGCGGGCGTACCCGATGGCGCCTTCCCCACGTTGCTGAGCGCGGCGCAACGCGAGCGATGGCTCGGCAAGCTGCATGAGCTCGGGCGTCAAGGGCGCTGAGAAGAAAGCCTAGCGCGTAGGTTGCGTTCGCGCGCGGTGCGGAAATATTTGCGCAAGGCGTGACACGAACTCATTTTCCCTCACACCTAGCGAATGCTCCAGCGTACGCAGGGCACCAACCCCCGAAAAGGGGGAGGGGAAAGCAACGTACCTGGAAGGGCTAATACCAACGGCGTTAAGTAATGACCGTCATCCTGAGGTGCTCGCCACCGATCTCGGGTTTACCCGAGATCGGCATTTTAGAATGCCCAAGTCGGCTATAGCCGACTTGGGTGGCGAGCCTCGAAGGATGCACGGCCGCCGATCTTGGGTTTACCCAAGATCGGTATATTAAGCACGCAAGTCGGGTAAACCCGACTTGCGTTGCCGTCGCCCACCGATCTCGGGTTTACCCGAGATCGGAATTACAATGCGCAAGTCGGCCAAGGCCGACTTGCGGTGGCTCGCTTCGCTCGCGCCTCAGGGTGACGGGGAAAGTGAGTCATCTATTCTCGCCGTTGGTATAAGCATTGATAGCGCATGGACTCGCCATTTCCTTTTCTTGCGCGCCGTGTGTATGGTCGCGACCTTTTTGCCGCAGAGAATCCGTTATCATGGCTCGCGATCTGGTCGATATGACGCCGGTGGAGACGCGCGACGAACTGGTCGCGTGGTTCGCGGCCGGCTGCAAGCCGAAGGCGCGATTTTGCGCCGGCACCGAGCACGAAAAGTTCGCCTTCTCCCTCAAGGGCCACCAGCCAGTGCCCTATGGCGGGCCGCGCGGCATCCGCGCGCTGCTCGAAGGCATGCAGCTGCTGCTCGGCTGGGAGCCGATCATGGAGGGCGACAACATTATCGGGCTGGCCGACGTGACCGGCGGCGGCGCGATTTCGCTCGAACCGGGCGGGCAGTTTGAGCTCTCGGGCGCGCCGGTTGAGACCGTGCATCAAACCTGCAGCGAGCTCATGGCGCATCTGGCGCAATTGCGCGAAGTTGCGCTGCCGCTCGGTATCGGATTCCTCGGCATCGGCATGACGCCGAGCTGGTCGCGCGCCGACATGCCGGCCATGCCGAAAGGGCGCTACCGCATCATGACGAACTATATGCCGAAGGTCGGTAAACTCGGCCTCGACATGATGTACCGCACCTGCACGGTGCAGACCAATCTCGATTTTTCGTCCGAGGCCGACATGGTGAAGAAAATGCGCGTCGGCCTCGCGCTGCAGCCGCTGGCGACCGCGCTGTTCGCCAATTCGCCGTTCACCGAGGGCAAGCCGAACGGCTATCTGTCGTTCCGCTCGGAGATATGGCGCGATACCGACGCCGACCGCAGCGGCATGCTGCCATGGGTGTTCGAGGATGGCATGGGATTTGAGCGCTATGCGGATTACGCGCTCGACGTGCCGATGTATTTCATCAAACGTGGCGACCGCTATATCGACGTGGCGGGGCAGTCGTTTCGCGATCTGTTCGCGGGCAAGCTCAAAGCGCTGCCGGGCGAGCGCGCGACCATCTCGGACTGGGCAAACCATATCTCGACGATTTTTCCCGAGGTGCGGCTGAAGCGTTATATCGAGATGCGCGGCTCCGATGGCGGGCCCTGGATGCGCATTCCGGCGCTGCCGGCGTTCTGGATCGGTCTCATTTACGACAATGGCGTGCTCGATGCGGCCTGGGATCTGGTCAAGGATTGGACTGCGGAGGAACGCCAGAAGCTGCGCGATGATGTCACCCGGCGCGGCCTTGCGGCAACGATCCGCGGGCGCAGCCTGCACGAGCTTGGCAAGGCGATGTTGGCGCTGGCGCGGACGGGCTTGGCGCGGCGTGCGCGGCGCAATGCGCAGGGGCGCGACGAGACGCAATATCTCGAACCGCTCGAAGCCATCGTGGAGCGCGGCAAGACGCCGGCGGAGGAACTGCTGGAGAAATACCGCGGGCCGTGGAACGGCTCGGTCGAGCCGGTGTTTCGGGAATATGCGTTTTGAATTTCCCTCTCCCCGTTTACACCCGAACTCGGGTTTACCCGAGTTCGGCCGCTTATTAAGCGACCGAAGTCGGAAACATCCGACTTCGGTTGGAGAGGGTGCCGAGCGAACAAGGTGAGCGAGGCGGGTGAGGGGGCGTTTCAGCGATGCCCCTCACCCGACTTTCTCGCTGCGCTCCGTAGCCGATGCTACGCATCGGCGTTTTGACTTCAAGAACGGCGGCCGTAGGCCGCCTATGCTCTCCCCGCGCAGCGGGGAGAGGTGAAGATCACTCCGCCGCCTGCGCCGCCTCCGACAGATTGTCGAGCGAGGAGACGATGTGCTCGGCGAGCGCGTCGGCGAGCGCTGAGCTTTCATGCGGATTGCGCGCAAGCCCGATACGGCAGGCCGGCAATTCGGGAAAGCCTTCGGCCGGGTTGAGCACGCGCATGCCGGGACGCAGGCCCGATTCCGGGAATACGGACACCGCAAGGCCCGCCAGAACCGCAGCCGCGACCGCGCCGGCATTGGCGCTGGAATAGAGCACGCGATAGGGCCGCCCGATGCCGTCGAGCGCGCCGATCGCGGTGCGCCGCCAGCTGCAGCTCGGCCGGCCGAGCGCGAGCGGCAGCGGCTGCTCGACATGGGTCGAATGGCGGTTCGATGTCACCCATAACAGCCGCTCGCGGCGGAAGGATTCTGAGGTGCGATTGCCGTCGCAGTCGGTGACAATGGCAAGATCGAGTTCGTTGCCGTCAATGCGCTCGAACAGCGTGACCGAGGGCTCGCACACCACGGTCAATTCGACGCTGGGATAGACGCGCGAGAAACGCGCCATGATCTCGGGCAGATAACGGTCGGCGTAATCATCCGGCACGCCCAGCCGAACGCGGCCGGTGAGTTCGGCGTCACCGAAGGCGGCGAGCGCCTCGACGTTGAGCTTGACGATGCGCCGCGCGTAGTCGAGCAGCCGCTCGCCGTCTTCGGTGAGCTTGGAGGCGCGGCCGTCGCGGGCGAAGATCGCGCGGCCGAGCCGCTCCTCCAGCCGCTTCATCTGCATGGAGACCGCCGATTGGGTCTTGTGCACGACCTCGGCTGCCTTGGTGAAGCTGCCGGTTTCGACAATGGCAATGAAGGTCCGAAGCTGGTCGATGTCGATGAGCGCGTTCATGCTTGTCACCCTTTCCGGCTTCCTGGCCGGCCTTTTCTGCACGTGGAATCAGGGTCGATAAATCATCATAATTAATGATCTGTCAGATTAAAAACATTCGTTTCATTTATCAATAGGATTCTGGCATGGTCGCCTCGTTCGACCAAACCGGGTGGGCAATTCGGGTGGCTTCCGCGGCAACGCGGGGGCCATAAAGCGCCGAATGTCCCGGAAATGATGGAGGTTTTCATGCCAGCGATTACGTCCTTGAGTTTTGCCGCCTTGGCGCCGGCCGTGCGCGCTCTTATCGCGTTCGGGCGAGTCGTGGGCCGAGGTGCAGGACGCATGTTCCAGACCATAGCCAACCGGCGCGCAGCGCAGGCGCTCGCCAGGCTCGACGACCGCATGCTGGCCGATATCGGACTTTCCCGCGCCGATCTGCGCGACGCCTATGCCGATTCCTTATGGGCAGACCCGACCGTGCGGTTGCGTGCGCGCGCGCTGGAGCGTCGGCTGGCGCGCTACGGAATTTCGAACGGACTTATGATCGATCCGGTTCTTGCGACCTCGCTCGCACCGAGAGTCGATGCGGCAACGCTCAAGCAGGCGCGCGACGTGTTCTGCGGTTGCAATTGAGTTTTCGAATCTGCCCCGGCCGATCCTCCCGTCGGCCACAGTCCGGCCCGCGAGTTCCCCTCAAAGCGGTCTGGACCCAGCGCCCGTCGTCCCCCGACGGGCGCTTTCTTTTGGTGTGCCGACCAGAAGTGCTTGCTTGCGCCCTAAGGTGCTGCCCGCTGTGAAACGGGCGCGACCGGGCCAGCTTTCATCGGCGCCACGGCTTGGTGCTGCGGCTGGACGCTAGTGTGGTGGTTCAGAAGTTCCCTTCATCCCCGCCTCTGAGTCCGTCAAGGGAACTTCTGAACCAAAACCACACTAGAATCGTACATTGCTAGTGTCCTTTCGAATCCGAAGTTCGCTAACGCGGGTGCTGTGAATTCAAGCGAACTTCGGATTCGGGACACTCGCCGTCAGACTAAATCGCCGCAAGGGTACAAGCGCGATCACAAACGGCGCGAGCCAGACAATTCTTGCGCCATAGCGATCGTGCGCATTGGAAAGCGGCCCGCACACGAATGCGTTCATGACGATTGCAAGCACTGCGCTCGCGGCGAGCAGCCCAAGATCGGCATACGAGCGCCGCCATAGGCTAAACAGCACGAGGATGGGGAGAAGGATCATGCCGGCGAAGGCAATGGGAACGTGCACGGCGTTGATAGCCACGAAATAAAGCTCCCCGCGCTGCTGGCGTGCCGCGCGCATCGCCGGCAGTGCTGACGGCGTATACATTTCAATCATGCCGTAGGTATGCCAAATCTCGACAATCACGCCCTCGCCGGTTTTCACCGTGATGAGCTGCTTGGCCGCGGCTGCAAGGGCGGTCTTAATCTGCGTGAACGGATAAGCGATAAGACTTTCGAGCACGATGGTACGCATTTCCTCGCCGAGCCCGTCAAAGCGCCCAAGCTTGTCAAATACGCTCTCGCCCCACAAAAATTCGTCGGCGGTCGCCGGAAGCTGCTTGCGGTAAGGACAGAGCTGAAAGCGCGGATCGGGACATCGCTCGTCAAGATAACGCGCGACGATGCCGTCCTCCAGCATGCGGGCGAAGACGATTCCGTAGCCGCCCGGCGTCCAGGCGATGCGTCTTGCCACAACATAGTTTGCGGTGAGCAACATTACGGCGCCGAGTGCAACAGCGGTTGCAGCGCGCACGGCGGCAAGGCGCGGCACGCGTGCGCGGTCGATGAACGATGCAAAAAGCGCCACGACAGCAAGGCCGAGCAGCACCAGGAATGTCGCGCTATGGGTGGCGGCCGCAAATGCGACATATCCGACCAGCGCAATATGCTCCCAACGCTTGATTTGATCGGACTTGAAAACGAGCAGGTGCAATGCCAGCACGGCGAGGCCGACAAAAATATCCGTCAGCAGCATGCTGGCGTTCCACGAGAGCGCCGTCGTGGCTGAAAGCAGCGCTATGACCAGGAGGAACGCAAACGGACGCTCGCCGAGGCCGTGGGCCCGCAATACCAGCGCCATGATCCATACCGAAAGGGCGGCTTGAAAGAAGACCACGGGCCAGAAGTCGAGCGGCCAGCCGGCCAGAAGGAACAGCCCGTATACGGTGGAGCGGCTCGGCACGAGATAGCCCTCGAACCAGCGCGCCAGATAGCCGCCGGTGTCGTATTCCAGGAGCGGGAATCGGTTCCACAAAGCGGGCGCCAGCAAGATGGCGATGGCGGCGAGCGCGGTGCCGGTGCGAATGGCAAGACTCGTGAACTGCGCGCCCGAACGTGCGCTATTTGTTAGAGCTTCAAAGGCCATTTGTGCTCGCGCGTTCGCCGCGAATCCGCAGTGCGCCGATTGCGGGCTTGGTTGAATGTCGCTGCGCATGCCTGCTATCGTGCACGGTCATGTTGCCTACATTGTGTGGTGCCGCTGCCTTTGTCACGCTGCAATCGCACAGTACGGAGCGAATATACGAGCCCGTCGGGCGCTCATTTTATCGATTCAGCGCAATACTCAAAGCGTGGTCAGATTACGGGCTGGAGAATTGGCGGCCCGATGAACCTTTGTTCATTTGGGCGCTGTGAAAGATCATTGCGACGACTGGCCGCAAGCACGTTAAGTCCCCAGTTGATTTCGCTCCGAGCGAGCCGCTTTCCTATTATATTGGGACAGGGTGCAGGCGGATTGGATGGCGATAACAATGCTTCGGGTGATCTGTTGCTTGGTGATCATCGCGCTATCGAGCGCGGCGCGGGCGCAATTGGCCGTCGACCGGCGCGGCGGCGACTATGCAAACTTCGTAGTTTCTTCCGGCGATCCGGAACAGTGCGCCGCTCGTTGTGAGCGCGATCCGCGTTGCCGCGCCTGGTCATTCTCATATCCGGCAGCTGAGGGCGCAAACGCCGTCTGCTGGCTCAAGAACATTGTGCCGCCTCGAATCGCCGATCCGTGCTGCACCTCAGGTGTCAAGGGCGGACAATTGATCGAACCGCACACCAATGCGCTCGAACATGCCATCGATAGGTTTGGAGGGGATTATCGCAATTTCCTGCTGGCCTCAGACCCGACTGGCGCCACTTGCAAGGCGGCGTGCGAAGGCGAGAGCCGCTGCCGGGTGTGGACCTATGTGCGGCCGGGTTACCTCGGAGCGTCGGCGCGCTGCTACCTCAAGGACCGGATCACGCCGCCGCGGCGCAAACCGTGCTGCATTTCGGGGGTGGTGCGGTAGCGTATACTTTGGCCACAGCTATATTGCTGATACGCTAGTGTACCGAATCCGAAGTTCGCCTGAACTCACAGCACTCGCGTTTGCGAACTTCGGATTCAAAGGGACACTAGCAATGTACGATTCTAGTGTGGTTTTGGTTCAGAAGTACCCTTGACGGACTCAGAGGCGGGGATGAAGGGAACTTCTGAACCGCCACACTCGTAAATCACCATTTGCATTTGCGCGAGATTCATAAGCTTCGGAACAAAGGAGTGACCAATGCGCAGAACCCTCGGCATAAGTGTTATGCTCGTGCTGCTGACCGGCGCCGCAATGGCGCATCATGGCTGGGGCAGCTACGAAGCCAACAAACCCATCACCGTCACTGGCCCGATTGTGACTTCGAAATACGAAAATCCGCATGCCGCTATCACGGTGCGGGGGAAAGATAAGATTTGGACGGTTACGCTCGCGCCTACCTTTCGCATGGAAAACCGTGGGGCCAAATCTGAGCTGCTGGCGGTCGGCAAGACCGTAACAGCCGTTGGTTATGCCTCGACCACCGAACGCGATGAAATGCGCGCCGAGCGCATTACGGTCGATGGCAAGACCTATGAGATGCGCTGATGACCGATGCGGCGCCCGCGATTTTCGTCGCGCTTGAATCCTCGTCCTTGGGCGCCGCGATCCGGCAATCGGCCTGGGCCTACATGACCGCCAATGTCGGTCATATCCTCTCGCTCGTGATCTTTGCTAGCGCTGTGGCGGTGATGGACCTGCGCATGATCGGGGCGTTCGCCGCGACGTCGCCGGGTTATGTGCTGCGCACGGCGCGCCGGGTTGTGGTCGCGGCGATGGCCGGTCTTTTGGTCACCGGCTCAGTCTTGTTCACGGCGGAAGCCAGTCACGTGATTCTCAATCCGGTGTTTCAATTCAAACTTGCTCTCATCGCGCTGGGCCTGGTCAATGTCGCTGCGTTCGAGCTGTTCACTGTTGCGAAAGTAAAGGACCTGCCGCCATTGACGGCCTTGCCGGCTGCGGCCCGTTGGGCGGGGATCGCCTCGATCGCGATCTGGCTCGCGGTCGCGGCTTGCGGCCGCAGCATCGCGTATTTTTGAAGGGGATTTGAGTGGTGGCAGCAATCACTGACTCATCTCCGTCACCCTGAGGCGCTCGGCTGAAAGCCGAGCCTCGAAGGGTGACGACACGTGCGCCATCCTTCGAGGCTCGGCGCATCGCAGCCAAGTGTACGCAGGCTGCGCCTGCTATGGCGCCGAGCACCTCAGGATGACGGTCATTACTTAGCGCCGCTGGTATTACCCCGTCCCGCCGACCGTGATGCGGTCCATGCGCAGCGTCGGCTGGCCGACGCCAACGGGAACGCCCTGGCCGTTCTTGCCGCAGGTGCCGATGCCGGTGTCGAGCGAAAGATCGTTGCCGATCATGCTGACGCGGCGCAGATCGGTCGGGCCGTTGCCGATCAGCATGGCCCCTTTGAGCGGCGCGCCAAGCTTGCCGTTCTCGATCCGGTAGGCCTCGGTGACCTGGAACACATATTTGCCCGAGGTGATGTCGACCTGGCCGCCGCCGAAATTGACCGCGTAGATGCCGTTGTTCACCGAGGCGATGATCTCGGCCGGGTCGCGGTCGCCCGCGAGCATGTAGGTGTTGGTCATGCGCGGCATCGGCACGTGGGCATAGCTCTCGCGCCGGCCGTTGCCGGTGGCGCGCATGTGCATCAGCCGCGCGTTCTGGCGATCCTGCATGTAGCCGACGAGAATGCCGTCCTCGATCAGTACCGTGCGGCTGGTGGGCGTGCCTTCGTCGTCGATGGAGAGCGAGCCGCGGCGCTGCTGCATTGTGCCGTCGTCGATCACGGTGACGCCCTTGGAAGCAACCTGCTTGCCCATCAGTCCTGCGAAGGCCGAAGTCTGCTTGCGGTTGAAGTCGCCCTCTAACCCGTGACCGACCGCCTCGTGCAGCATCACGCCCGGCCAGCCGGGGCCGAGCACCACATCCATCTCGCCGGCGGGCGCCGGGATGGATTCGAGATTGAGCAGGGCCTGGCGCACCGCCTCATTGGCGGCGTGCTGCCAGCGCGACTCGGCGATGAATTGGCCATAGCCTTCGCGTCCGCCGTAACCGTGCGAGCCAACTTCCTGCCGGTCGCCAACGCCTGCCACCACCGAGACGTTGACGCGCACCAGCGGACGCACGTCGCGGTAGGTCTGGCCATCGGGCCGCACGATCTCGACCACCTGCCACGACGCGCCGACGCTGGCGGTGACCTGGCGCACGCGCGCATCCTTGCCGCGCGCATAGGCATCGATGGACTGCAACAGTTTGATCTTGTCCTCGAACGCGGGCGCGGCGAGCGGATTGTCGTCGCTGTAGAGCTTCACGTTTGAGCGCGCCGGCGCATCGGCGTAAGTGCCGGAATGGCCGCCCTTGACCGCGCGCACGGCATCGGCGGCGCGCGCAATCGCCTGCTCGGAGACGTCGGAAGCATGGGCGTAGCCGACCGCCTCGTCCTTGACCGCGCGCAGGCCAAAGCCCTGCGAGGTGTCATAGGTCGCCTGCTTGAGCCGGCCGTTGTCGAACACCAGCATCTCGGACTGGCAATATTCGAGAAACAGCTCGCCGTCGTCGGCGCCGTCAAGCCCGCGCGCAATCAGCTTGCCGACGCGGGCGCGGTCGAGGCCGGAGCGGTCGAGCAGGGAGGTATCGGTCATGGCATGGGCTCCATTGAAGAGACATCATATCATATTAGGAGGCCGCTTTGGTCACGATAGGGGGTAAGCCATTATCCATTTGTGAATCAACGCGGACTTTCGCAACGCAGACGACCATCTCAAATTGTTGTCCGCAGAATTAATCGCCCGCCAAACTTTGCCACTAGACATCGCCGGAATGGTCTGGTAGCGGCACCTTGTACCCATGAGAATCAACACATACAGCGGCTCGACGGGCATGACACATCCCTCGAGGATGCGCGTGCTTTGCACGTTTCGGCCGCTCATAGACGAACTTCGCCCCACATGCCCGCTCGCATCCTGATCGTCGAGGACGAAGAACCTCTCACGCTCCTGCTTCGCTATAATTTGGAGGCTGCGGGCTACGCGGTGGATTCCGCCGCGCGCGGCGATGAGGCGGAGCTGAAGCTGCGCGAAGCTATCCCCGATCTTGTTGTGCTCGATTGGATGCTGCCCGGCGTCTCCGGCATCGAACTATGCCGCCGGCTGCGCTCGCAATCCGAAACGGCCCAGCTGCCGATCATCATGTTGACCGCGCGCGGCGAGGAAACCGAGCGTGTGCGCGGCCTTGCCACCGGCGCGGACGATTACATCGTAAAGCCTTTTTCGGTGCCGGAACTGCTTGCGCGCATTAAGGCGCTGCTGCGCCGCTCGAAGCCGGAGCGGATTGCCGCGATCCTTAGGGCTGGCGATATCGAGCTTGATCGCGAACGCCGCCGGGTATTTCGCGCCGGGCGGGAGATCGAGCTTGGGCCAACCGAGTTTCGGCTGATTGAATACTTGTTGCAAAACCCTGGGCGCGTGTTCTCGCGCGAGCAACTGCTCGACGGCGTATGGGGGCGTGATAATTATGTCGATGAGCGAACCGTCGATGTTCATGTCGGTCGCCTGCGCAAGGCTCTCAGCCGCAGCCAAGAGCCCGATCCCATTCGCACCGTGCGCGGAGCCGGCTATGCGTTCGATGAGCGCTATGGAAAGTGATTGCATGTTGCGATGTGCTTCCGCCTGTCCTTGGTGTAGGTTGACCGGCGTCGACGGACAAAGGCCAAGGTGTTTACACGATCGGGTCTCGGGCGCGTTGTTGGATTCGATGAAATGCGGCGTTGGGCGACGACCAGCCGGGTACGGCAAAGCCTTTGGCTGATTGCCGCGGCAGCGGTCGTCATTATCGGTTTCGTCGTTGCTGGTGGCCTCTCGCCGCTTCTCGCCGCCATCGGTTTTGTTGTATTCGGCGTTGCAGCGCTGCTCGCGACCCGGACGGCACGTGTGATGCCCAGCTCGATACCTTCTTCTCAAGCGGCTGTGGAGACGACCGATAGGTTCAAGCTCCAGGCCATCATCGATGCGCTGCCAGACCCGGCTGTCGTCCTCGATTCCACCGGCATTGTCGTTGCGTTGAATGGCCGGGCTCTCGCCATGGCACCGGCGCTGCGACCGCGAGAGCTGGCATTTCTCACGCTGCGCATGCCGGCCCTCATCGAGGCGGTCCGCCGTGCGATCGCGACCGGCCAAGCGCAGCATGCCGCGTTTTCGGAGCGGGTGCCGGTTGAGCTCTGGCACGAAGTACATGTGATTCCGTTCTCGCTTCCGGTTGGGCCGCGGGGCTCAACGCTGCTTCTGCTGAGCTTCCATGATCTCACCACGCACCGCCGCGTCGAGCAGATGCGGGCGGATTTCGTCGCCAATGCAAGCCACGAATTGCGCACTCCACTTGCGGCATTGGCCGGATTCATCGACACACTGAAAGGAGCTGCACGCGATGATCCGGCGGCGCGCGAGCGTTTCCTTGACATCATGCAAATTCAGGCGGGCCGCATGGCTCGTCTTATTGACGATCTTTTGTCGCTGTCGCGCATCGAGCTTAGCGAACATATCGAACCCCAGACACCGACCGAACTCGGTCCCATCATCCGCCAGGTATTGGACGCCTTGCAGACACGGGCGCGCGAGCGCGAGGTCGAAGTCACGATCGAGGCGTCCGAGCAGTCGCTCATTGTGCGCGGCGACCGGGATGAGTTGATTCGCGCATTCGAAAATCTGGTGGAGAATGCGCTGAAATATGGCGCGTCCGGCAAGCGCGTGGAAATCCGGCTGGAATCCGTCCCAGGGGATGACGCCGGCGGCGAGGCCAAAGTGTCGGTGCGCGACTACGGGCCTGGTATCGCCCCGGAGCACTTGCCGCGACTGACAGAGCGTTTTTATCGGGTGGACGTCGGACATAGCCGGGCGGAAGGCGGAACCGGGCTGGGCTTGGCGTTGGTCAAGCACATCCTCAACCGCCATCGCGGCCGACTCACCATTGCGAGCACATTGGGATCGGGGTCCACTTTCACGGTATTTCTGCCGCTCATTCAGAGCCCACCGCTGGGCCCACCTGAAAGTCCTGTCAGTTCAAAAACTTGAGCTGTCATCTGTCTGTCATGGTGCCGTCATAGGTCTGATACAGGCGGCTGCTACCGAGCCATCGCGTTACAACGAGCACGTCAACGGAGGTGATTATGAATTTATTCAAGATCGCGGTTGCAAGTGCACTGAGCGTCGGCTTTGCCGCTAATGTACTCGCCGCCGACATTTCCGGAGCCGGCGCCACCTTCCCCTATCCGATCTACGCCAAGTGGGCGGACGCTTATAAGAAAGAGACCGGCATCGGCGTCAATTACCAGTCGATTGGCTCGGGTGGCGGCATCAAGCAGATTGAGGCCAAGACCGTCACCTTCGGGGCCTCCGACATGCCGCTCAAGGCCGAGCAGCTCGATAAGAGCGGCCTCATCCAGTTCCCGACCGTGTTGGGCGGCGTTGTTCCGGTTTTTAACGCTGAGGGCCTCAAGGCGGGCGATATCACGCTCGATGGCGCCACCCTTGCAAAAATCTTCCTTGGCGAGGTGAAGACTTGGAATGACGCGGCAATCAGGAAGCTCAACCCCAACGCCAACCTGCCCGCTCAGCCGATTGTTGTCGTCCACCGTTCGGATGGCTCCGGCACCACCTTCCTGTTCGCCGATTATCTCTCAAAGGTCAGCGCAGACTGGAAGAGCAAAGTCGGCGCCAACACGTCGGTTCAATGGCCCGTTGGTATTGGCGCAAAGGGTAATGAAGGCGTTGCCAATAACGTGGCGCAGACCAAGGGCGCCATCGGTTATGTCGAGTATGCCTACGCCAAGCAAAACAAGCTTGCCTTTGCCAAGATGATCAACAAGGACGGCAAAGCAGTTGCACCCATGGCCGAGTCGTTCGCAGCCGCCGCGGCCAACGCCAACTGGGAAGGCACTGCGGGATTTGGCGTCGTTCTGACCAACGAACCCGGCGCCGCGACTTGGCCGATCGCCGGCGCAACCTTCATCCTGATCTACAAGCAGCCGCAGGATGCCGCAGCTGCCAAGGAAGCGTTGAATTTCTTCGCTTGGGCCTACGCCAAGGGCGGCAAGATGGCCGAGGATCTCGACTACGTTCCCATGCCGAGCAAAGTTGTTGGCTCGGTCCAAAAAGTGTGGGCGAGCGAGATCAAGGACGCGAGCGGCAAGGCTCTCTTCGCGCTCTCGAACTAACGTCCGCGTCATGTCGGGGAAAAGGCGCCATGCGGCGCCTTTTCTTTGTCCAGGCAAAGCCGTGCAAAACCACTTGTGCCGCGATGGCAAGCTCGCTTGAGTGCTCTCCCGAGAAAGCGCGGAGAAGAGCCAAGTGCGAACCGGGAGGCGACCGGTGGTCGATGTGGCGTTGCAAGGCGGAGCGCTCGTAGCGGCGGAGGTACCCGCGCGAGCGAAGGCGGTCGCCCGGCTGCGGTTGGGAGACGCCGCCTTCCACCATCTCACGCGCTTTGCGGCGATCGCGGTGCTCGCCATCCTCGGCGGCGTCATCCTTGCGCTCGTCATCGGCGCTGCGCCGGCGCTGCGCGCCTTCGGGCCGTCCTTTCTGATCGACGAAAGCTGGAACCCGGTGACCGAGCGGTTCGGGGCGCTGGCGCCGATCTACGGCACCGTGGTCACCTCATTGATCGCGATGCTGATCGCGGTGCCGATCGGGCTTGGCATTGCCATGTTCCTGAGCGAAATCTGTCCGCCCTGGCTGCGCCGCCCGATCGGCATCGCGATCGAGCTGCTGGCCGGAATTCCCAGCATCATCTACGGCATCTGGGGCCTGTTCGTGCTGGCGCCGTTTCTGCAAAGCACGGTGCAACCCGGCCTGATCGACCTTTTCGGCTCGGTGCCGGTGCTCTCGCATCTGTTCGCCGGACCGCCTTATGGCATCGGCATGCTGACTGCCGGGCTCATTCTGGCGATCATGGTGCTGCCGTTCATCACCGCGGTGTCGCGCGATTTATTCCAGGCCGTCCCGCCCGTGCTCAAGGAGGCCGCCTATGGCGTCGGCGCCACCCGATGGGAGGTCTTCCGTTACGTGGTGGTTCCCTATGTGCGCGTGGGTTTGATCGGCGCGATCATGCTCGGGCTTGGCCGCGCGCTCGGCGAGACCATGGCGGTCACCTTCGTAATCGGCAATGCGCACAAGATATCGAGTTCGATATTGGCGCCCGGAACCACCATTTCGGCGACCATTGCCAACGAGTTCACTGAAGCCGTGGGCGACCTCTATACCGCCTCGCTCATCGCGCTCGGGCTCATCCTGTTCGCGATCACGTTCATCGTCCTGGCCGCCGCCCGCTATCTGTTGTCGCGGATCGAGCGGCGATTCGGAGGTTGATATGAGCCGCTATCGCGCGCGCCGCTGCCGCAACGCCATCGCCACCCAATTGGCCGTCGCCGCAACGCTGCTCGGCCTTGGCTGGCTCATGCTCATTCTTGGCGTGCTGGTCTGGAAAGGAATTGGCGGGCTGACGCTTGCGGTGTTCACCGAGATGACACCGCCGCCCGGTGCGGCGGGCGGACTGCTCAACGCCATCACCGGCAGCCTCCTGATGACCGCGCTTGCTGTCGCGCTTGGGACGCCGCTTGGGATTTTGGCCGGCACCTACCTGGCCGAGTATGGACGCCATGCCCGGCTCAGCTCCGTGGTGCGCTTTGTCAACGATATCCTGTTGAGCGCACCGTCGATCGTGATCGGCTTGTTCGTGTACGAGATCATGGTGGCGCCGCTCGGTCATTTCTCCGGCTATGCGGGCGCCTGCGCGCTGGCGCTCATTGTCGTTCCCGTGGTTGTGCGCACGACCGAGGACATGCTGCGGCTGGTTCCCGATCCGCTGCGCGAGGCGGCCGCCGCCATCGGCGCGCCGCGTGCCGTCATGGTAACGCGCATCGCCTATCGCGCGGCGCGGGCGGGAATGGTGACCGGCGTGCTGCTGGCCGTCGCGCGCATCAGCGGCGAGACCGCGCCGCTGATGTTCACCGCGCTGAACAACCAGTTCTTCAGCCTTGACATGAGCCAGCCGATGGCGAGCCTGCCGGCCGTCATCTTCCAGTTCGCGCTCAGCCCCTACAAAGACTGGCAGCAGCTCGCCTGGACCGGCGCGTTGATCATCACTCTCGCGGTTCTATTGCTCAGCATTGCCGCGCGCGCGCTCTCCGCTCCGAGAAAGTCTCCATGATCGAGATCGCCATCGCCCAGCGCGCCCGCGCGCTTGACCCGCCCGCCGGACGGACCGAAAAGATCTCGATCCGCAACCTGCGTTTCTTCTACGGCGACAACCAGGTGCTGCGTGACATCAGCGTGCCGCTTTATGCGAACCAGGTCACGGCCTTCATCGGGCCATCGGGCTGCGGGAAATCGACGTTCCTGCGCGCGCTCAATCGCATCTACGATCTCTATCCGAACCAGCGTGCGGAAGGCGAGGTGCTGCTCGATGGCAAGAACCTCCTGTCTCCTGCCCAGGACGTGAACCTGATCCGCGCCCGCATCGGCATGGTGTTTCAAAAGCCGACGCCATTTCCGATGTCGATCTATGAAAACATCGCCTTCGGCCTGCGGCTCTACGAACGGCTGCCGCGCGCCGAAATCGAGGCGCGTGTGGAATCGGCCTTGCGCCGCGCTGCGCTTTGGGACGAGGTGAAGGACAAGCTCGCGGCAAGCGGCTTGAGCCTTTCCGGCGGCCAGCAGCAACGGCTGTGCATTGCGCGCACGGTGGCGGTAAAGCCGGAAATAATCCTACTCGATGAGCCGTGTTCGGCGCTCGATCCGATTTCCACCGCCAAGATCGAAGAGCTGATCTGCGAGTTGAAGGACGATTACACGATCGTGCTGGTTACTCACAACATGCAGCAGGCGGCGCGTGTCTCCGATTTTACCGCGTTCATGTATCTCGGCGAATTGATCGAGTTCGGCGAGACCAACAGGATATTCACCGCGCCGCAGGACCCGCGCACCCAGGATTATATCACCGGCCGCTTCGGCTAGACCGGGTCGCGAGCGGATAAAAGGATCGAACGTCATGTCCGAGCATACGATCAAGGCCTTCGACGCCGAGTTGCATGAATTGTCCGGGAAAATTCTTGAAATGGGCGGACTAGTCGAAAAGCAGATTGGCGACGCCATTGGCGCGCTGACTCAACACGACCTCGCGGTTGCACAAGAGATCATTTCCGCGGATGCAAAAATCGATTGGATGCAGCGCGAGATCGAGGAGAAAGCCATTCTCACCATCGCCCGCCGCCAGCCGATGGCGGTCGACCTGCGCGAGATCGTTGGGGTTTTGCGCATTGCCAATGGTCTCGAACGCATCGGCGATTATGCCAAGAACATCGGCAAGCGGACGATCGCGACCGGCTCGGATATCGGCCCCGCCGCGGCCGTGCATGGCTTGCAGCGCATGGCGGACCTGGTTCTTGCCGCGCTCAAGCAGGTTCTCGATGCTTATGCGCGGCGCGATTTGACCCAGGCGCTGGCGGTTTGGCGCGCCGATGAGGCCATTGATGCTGCGAACAATTCGCTGTTCCGCGAACTCCTGACCTACATGATGGAAGATCCCCGCAACATCCGCCCGTGCACGCACCTACTGTTTTGCGCCAAGAATATCGAGCGGATGGGCGACCATGCCACCAACATCGCCGAAACTATCTATTACATGGTGAAAGGCGTTCCGCTCGAAGAGGCGCGGCCCAAGGGCGACGTCACAGGCTTCGATGCAGTGCCGCGTCCGAAGGGGTGAGCATGCGCAGTGAGCGGCTGCGCGCCGTTTACGAATGCCCCTCCGGCGGCACTTCGTAGCCGGAATCCTCGATGGAACCTGCGCCCATCCAGCCCCAGACCAGAACAACATCTTCGCTCGACGTGTTGTTAAAACCGTGCCAGGCGCCGCGCGGCGAATAGACCACGTCGCCTTCGCCCGCGGGCTCCTCGCCGAGATCGCTGTAGATGTGGCCGCGGCCCTTGAGCACGATGAAGAACTCGTCGCAGTTTCTGTGCAGATGCCGCTCGTGGCGCGCGCCGGGTTTGAGCACGGTCCAGCCGACGACGTGATTGGCGCCGGCGGTTTTCTTGTCGATCAGAAACTGCACCTGCATGTCGACCCAGCCGTCCTTGCGCTGGAGCCCCTCGACCTTGGGCACGTTCTTGAGATTGGTGCGGTACATGGCGGCGTCTTGCTTGGCGGAGACATCTTTCATTCCGGCCGTCACTTCTTCGCTGGCGGATTTCATGGTGGCGGCCGTCTTCTTGATGGCTTTGGCCAAGGCGGCGCCGAATTTTTCCGCGTTCGATGTCATGATTGTCCTCCCAAGCGGCGATAGACTTCGTGCGCAACCACAAAGTCATTGTGATCCAGCCCAAGCCCGCGGCAGGCATTCATTATCTCATTGGCGGCGGCGGCGAGCGGCACGGGGCTGCCGAGCCTGCGGCCGAGGTCCAATGCAAGAAGCATGTCCTTTTGCTGCAGCGTGACATCGGTGAGCGGCACCGTGGGCATTTTTCCTTCGAGAATGAAAGGATCGCGATAGCCGAGCACGGGGGAGGCCGCGACGCTCTTGAGCACGGCATCGAGCGCGACCGCGCGCGCGACGCCGCCCTTTTCGGCGAGCGCAATGGCTTCTCCGAATGCGATCACTTCCACCATCAACAAAAGATTGACCGCGATCTTCATCTGGCAGGCAAGCCCGTTGCCGCCGATGCGGGTGACTTTTGGGCCGATGGCCAGCAGCACGGGCTTGGCGCGCTCAAACGCCGCTTCGTCGCCGCCGATCATGATCGAGGCCTGGCCGGCTTTCACCGTCACCGGACTGCCCGAGAGCGGCGCATCGAGCATGATCAAACCTGCGCGGGCGAATTCGGCGGCGATGGTGCGGCTGGCATCGGGATCGATGGTGCTCATGTCGATATAGATGCCGTCCTTGCGCAAACCCGCGACGATGCCGTGGTCGCCGAGCGCCACGGCGCGCACGGCCGCGGCGTCGGTGACGATGGAGAACACGATCTCGGATTTTTCCGCGGCAGCGCGGGGAGAATCCGCGACGCGCATGCCGGCTTCGATCAGCGCCGCCGCCTTGGCGTGCGAGCGATTCCAGCCGGTGACGGCGTGCCCTGCCGCCAGCAGGCGCGGAACGATCAATTCGCCCATGGCGCCGAGACCGATAAATCCAATGTCCACGGCTAGTGTCCTCCAAACCTTTCGTCGTCATTCCGGGACGCGGGCGAAGCCCGCGGGCCTGGAATCCATAACCACTTCCATTGCGATATGGATTCCGGGCTCGCCACGCCTTCGCGCTGCGCGCTTCGGCGGGCGCCCCGGAATGACAATGACTTTGGTAAAGCTACACGAAGCGCGCCGGTAAAGGAACGCGCGGGATGTCACGGCAGCTTGTCAAAACCCTCGGCAAAACCCTTCAGACTGATCGGGAAGCCGATGCCTTCCTCGGGAGTCTGGAAGATGGTGAAAGTCGCAGTTTGGCCGGTGCGAAGCTGGCGAATCAGGTCGTCCTTGAGGACCACTTCGGTGATGCAGCCGATGGGAATGCAGCGCACGAAACCTGCGCGCCCGACCTCCATCTTGTCGACCCACAGGCCGAGACCCGAAGGCAGCAACACGCCGGGAGGCGCGATCACTCGCATCAACTTGAATTTCTGATCGGCAGTCCTGAGCACCAGTACGGTGAGTCCGACATTGGGCCGATCGTCGGCGATGACGCTCTGCATCAGCGCGCATTGCTCGTATTGGGCGCCAGGCGGCGTATCGCAGCGGATCTGCCAGTCGTTGTGGACCGAGCGAATCACGCCCTGCGCTACTGCTTCGCCTGCGAGCCCGACGAGCGCCATCAGCACCACAGGCAAAAGTATTCGGCGGCACGATGCGGCCATCACCCAATTCCTTCGACGCGCTCGATACATCTGCGCCAGCGGTGGCAATCGAATCACGGCAGCCTCGGTATGACCACTGCTTTGCGTTTCTCGTACATGGCATGACTGCCATGTCAAGGATAGCAGCCCCCGGCTTTGTAAGCCTGCCGGAAGGCAAAAAATGGGCTTGGAAATGCCGGCGGGAGCCGGCGGTAGATTCACAGGCATTTTGTCGACTTTGGCGGTGGCGGAGACACGTTGCGGGTGAAACGAAATTGTGATTTGTGGGGCGCGGGTTAGCCCCCCTTCCGCCGTGGGCCTGCCAGGGTCTAAGCGGCGCCGTTTAAGTAGCGCCTTGCCAGCGGGCGCCGGCCTGCCTAAACACCCGGTGGCGCGGCTTAAGTCCGGCCGTGACCGGTCTGCTTTAAGGGAGCCTGGAAAGAATGCCGGTGCAAGAACGATTGATCGCCATTACCGCGACTATGGCGGCGACTATGGCGGCGACCATTTTCATCACGTTTGCGGGCGGAGCGGCGCTTGCCAGCAATGGCCAGCCGTCGCCGTGGCAGCTCGGGTTTCAGCAATCGGCGACACCGGTGATGGACGACGTCATTTGGTTCCACAATTTCCTGCTCTACGTCATTGCCGCCATCTCAGTCTTCGTGCTGGCGCTGCTGCTGATCGTGATGGTGCGCTTCAATGCGCGCGCCAATCCCGTCCCGTCGAAGACCACGCACAACACCACGATCGAGGTGTTATGGACGGTGGTGCCGGTCTTGATTCTGGTGGCGATCGCGGTGCCGTCGTTCCGGCTGCTGTTTCTGCAGCAGACCATCCCGCCCGCCGACCTCACCGTGAAGGCGACCGGCCGGCAGTGGTATTGGAACTATGTCTATCCCGACAGCAAGTTCGAATTCGACTCCTACATGCTGCTGGATAAGGAGCGCAAAGCCGATCAGCCGCGCCTTTTGGCCGTGGACAACGATCTGGTTGTGCCGGTCAACAAGGTGGTGCGCGTGCTGGTTACGGCCGATCCGATCGGCGTGCTCCATGCCTTCGCGGTTCCGTCGTTCGGTATCAAGATCGATGCGATACCGGGCCGGCTCAACGAGACCTGGTTCAAGGCGACGCGCGAGGGCATCTATTATGGCCAATGCTCGGAACTGTGCGGCAAAGACCATGCGTTCATGCCGATCGCGGTGCGGGTGGTGAGCGAGCGCGAATTCGCGGCCTGGCTGGAAGCGGCGAAGAAAAAATACGCACGCGATGACGGCATTCGCGCGACCACGCTTGCGGCGGCGGCCGAGTAAGTCCTGACATTTACGCTAAGATTTTTTGGGGGCGACGTTCGGACAACGAAGATGATCGGGCGAAAACAACAGCGTCGAAGGGTTCGATAATGGCAACGATGGCACACGGCGTACACGACGATCATGCCGCGCACGACGCGCACGCCATTCCGACAGGGTGGCGCCGCTTCGTCTATTCGACCAACCACAAGGACATCGGCACGATGTACCTGGTGTTTGCCATTGTCGGCGGGGTGGTCGGCTCATTCATGTCGATTGCCATGCGTATGGAACTGCAAGTCCCGGACCTGCAGATTTTCCATGACAGTCATCAGTTCAATGTGTTCACCACGGCGCATGGGCTGATCATGATCTTCTTCATGGTCATGCCGGCGCTGATCGGCGGGTTTGGCAACTGGATCGTGCCGTTGATGATCGGGGCGCCGGACATGGCGTTCCCGCGCATGAACAACATTTCGTTCTGGCTGCTGCCGGCTTCGTTCACGCTGCTGCTGATCTCGGCGTTCGTCGAAGGTGAGCCGGGCGGAGCCGGTGTCGGCGCCGGCTGGACGATCTATGCGCCGCTATCGACCTCCGGCCATCCAGGTCCGGCGGTCGATTTTGCCATTCTGTCGCTGCACATCGCGGGTGCTTCGTCGATTCTGGGGGCGATCAATTTCATCACCACCATCTTCAACATGCGCGCGCCCGGCATGACCTTGCACAAGATGCCGCTGTTCGTGTGGTCGCAGTTGGTGACGACGTTCCTGATCCTGCTGGCGATGCCGGTGCTGGCGGGCGCCATCACCATGCTGCTGACCGACCGCAACTTCGGCACGACGTTTTTCAACGCCGCCGGCGGCGGCGATCCGATCCTGTTCCAGCATCTGTTTTGGTTTTTCGGTCACCCTGAAGTCTACATTCTGATCCTGCCGGGCTTTGGCATCGTGAGCCAAGTGGTTTCGACGTTTTCCAAGAAGCCGGTGTTCGGCTATCTCGGCA
>CAZNSG010000190.1:0-3424 GCA_964575715.1 uncultured Hyphomicrobiales bacterium
GGTGCGCCGCGAGCTGATCGCGCAGGGCAAACCGCCAAAGGACGCCGAATTGGTTCGCGCGCTGATCCTCGATCCAACCATGACGTGGCCCTGGAGCAGCGATGACAGCCGGATCGCGACTCTCGGCGTGATCGGCGATGCGCAGGCGGCGTCGGCGGAGCACGGTCAAGCGATCGTTGCACGCGTGATCGCGGCCGCCGGCGGCGCATTCGAGAGGCTGCTTGACCATCAGCGCTGATTGAGTGCGCACGCTCTTCGAGTATCATTCGGAGCGCGGCGGCACGATGACGATCAGATATTGCGCGGATGGCCCGGCAACACCGAGGTAGCTGCGCGAAAGCTCGACCTCGATGCGCCGTCCGGCGGAGCCGGCACGAGTTTCAATCATTTCTACACAGCCACGATCGAGCACGGGACAAACGAGCGCGATGCCCGCGCGCGCAAGCCGGCCTGGATCGATCCAAGGAGACATGCGCTTGTCGAGGCCCGGGAACGCCGACGGCCAATCCGGAAGGTAGAATGCCGCGCTGTAGGTGAGGACGGCATCGCCGCCGACGTATTGCAGCGGCCGGTCGGTGACCTCACGCCATGCCTGCGCAACGCGATCCGCCATCAGCTTGCCATGGGCGGCCTGCGGCGCGACGCCGGCGCGGTGGATCGCACCCGCGATAAGGGGCGATGCCGCCAGCGGCACGAACGGCAGCACGATCGCGATCGCGACGATCCGCACCGCCATGGCCCGGGTGACGACGAGCAGCGGCGACGACAGCAGCACCACCGGCAAGAGCGTCCATGCCGACATGGTCCAGAGCGAGTTGATCTCGACGCCAGCCAACGGCGCGAGTATGGCCGGCAACAACAGCGGCGCCCAAAATGCAAGGCTGGCAAGCCGCCGCTCGGGCGACAATGGCTTGAGCATGTCAGCGAGCGCAGTGCGGTTGGGCCGGACCGTGGCGAGCACCAGCAGCACCGGTAGCGCGATATATCCGACGGCGCCGCCGAGGTATCCAGCCGCTCTGATCGCGATTGAATCGATCGATCCCGTGCCATGGGCTGCCAGCGCGTAAGAGAATGGCAGAAAATCATTGGTAATGAGCCAGAGGACATGCGGCACAAGCGCAAGCGCGCCGACTGCGATCGTGATCCATGGCGCGGCTGAGCGGAAATAGGCGCCACGCCGCGCATCGATCAGCGCCGCAAGTGCGAGACCGGCGAGCAGAAAGATCGACCAATATTTCCCCAGCATGCAGGCGGCAGCGCCGAGGCCCGCAAACGCGGCGTCGATCCGGCTGCGGGATTCGTACGAGCGGATGAACCACAGTGTCGTCACGGCCCAAAGCAGGAGCAGAACGGTGTTGGGATTGAATTTAAGCGCATGGAAATTGAAGAATGGAATGAGCGTGAGCATGGCGAGCGCCACCACGCGCTTCTCGCCGTCGAGATAGCGGGCCGACAGTTGCCAGGCGACCCACAGCGCTACGGCAATGACCGCGATCGCGAGCAGATAATAGGACCAGTCGGCGGCCGGAAATAGTTCGAACCACGCCCGTACCAGCCATGCGGAAAACGGCGGATGCTTTGAGTAGCCGAACGCCGGCGCGCGCGCCCACGCCGTGAGTTCCACCATATCGAAATGGATGTCCTGGCTTGCCTTGGCGAACACGCCATAGAGCGTCCAGACCGCCACATAGCCGGCAAGCACGCCAATGATCGCGCGCGCGCGCCGGGCCGGATCGGTGAGCGCAGCGACGAGGCGCTCAATCGGAGCCAGCAGGAGGCTTGTGAGGCTCGCAAACGGCATGGGAGCGCGGCGCACCAATTCTCCGGAGGATTCGGGCAGCGGCGGCTCTTCTATGACATGCCGGCAATGATATGGTCTATGCCGCCGCCGCGACCGCAAAGATTGCGCCGCCGAAGATATCTGATGGTCAAGCCGGAACGCCAATGTCATCCCTGGATTGGCACGCGCATATTGTGCAATTTCTGTGTACGGTTAAAACTTCAAGGCCCGACGAATTGAGTAGAGAGGTTGATATGGCACTGCTCTTGGCGCTGCTCTTGCCCATTCGCACGCTTGCTGGAGTGGTTCTTGCAAGCACGGTCCTGCTCGCAGGCACGCGCGCCGCAATCTCCGACCCGGTCGCCGATTTCTATCGCGGCAAGACCGTCAATGTGCTGATTGGCGTGGGCGTCGGCGGCGAATACGACATCCAGGCCCGCCTGGTGGCGCGGCACATCGGCAAGCATATTCCCGGCAACCCGAGCGTTGTTTCGCAGAACATGACCGGCGCCGGCGGCCTGCGCATGGCCAATTTCCTCTACAGCGTCGCCGCGCGCGACGGCACCTTCATCGGCATGATCGCCAGCGGCTTCCCCGCGCTGCAGGCGGCGGGAATCCCGGGCGTCCAATACGACGCGGGAAAGATGCAATGGATCGGAACCATCGCGCCAGTGATCGAGACCATGGCGGTGTGGCACACGGCCGGCGTCAAGACGATTGAGGACGCGCGCAAACGCGAAGTGGTTGCCGGTGCGTCCGCGCGCGGCGCCATGACCTTCACTCATCCCACGGTGATGAACGAGATGCTGGGGACCCGGTTCAAGATTGTGACCGGCTATTCCGGCGGCAGTGAGATCAATCTTGCGATGGAGCGCGGCGAGGTCGAGGCGCGCAACAACACCTGGTCGAGCTGGAAAGCCACCAAGGCGGCATGGCTGCGCGACAAAAAGATCGTGATCATCGCCCAGGCCGGACCGCGAGCACCCGACCTCGACGCACCGTCGATTGAGACGCTTGCCCGCAATCCGGAAGACCGCCAGCTCATGGAGCTCGTGTTGTCCGGCTCGCGGCTCGGCCGCCCGCTCACGACCAACGCCGGCGTGCCGCCTGAGCGTGTCGCCGCGCTGCGGGCTGCCTTCGCCGCCACCATGAAGGACCCTGAGTTCCTGGCCGAAGCGGCGGCGCTCAATTTCGAGGTCAATCCGGTGCTGGGCGAGCAAATGCAGCGCATCGTCGAAAAAGTGCTGAGCACGCCGGCGCCGGTGGCCGCCCGCGCAAAGGCGTTGCTGGAATGAACTTTCCCTCTCCCCGCTCTCGCGGGGAGAGGGTGGCGAGCCCGCCGAAGCGCATAGCGCGAAGGCGTGTCGAGCCGGGTGAGGGGCAGTGCATGGCCCCTCACCCGGCACGCCTTCGCCCTTCGGGCTACGGCGCATAGCCGATGCTTGCTTCGGCGTTCTTTGCGCCAAGAACGGCGGCCGAAGGCCGCCTGTACTCTCCCCACGCAGCGGCTGTCATATTCACACATCTCGTGCGACCACAGCGGAGGAACGCAAAAAGGTGAGTCTTTTCAGCGTCTGCATCCAACCCCGAACCTTGGCTGCTTCCACATCGAGGGTAAGCTAAGTCCTTGATCCAGAGTCAATT
>CAZNSG010000191.1:0-15472 GCA_964575715.1 uncultured Hyphomicrobiales bacterium
GGAGATCCGGAAGATCGCCGCGCAGCGCCTCGGCTGCGCGCCGGATGAGGTGAAAATCAGTGACGGCGTCGCCTCCCACGGCTCCGCGCGTGTCGATTTCACCGCGCTCGCCGGCCTCAGTGTGGAGCGCACCTTCCAGAACAAGAAGCACACCTACAGCTACGGCACCCACGCGGCCCATGTCGCCGTCGATCCCGGCACCGGCCACGTCGAGATTCTGGATTATGTGACCGTGGAAGATGTAGGCCGGATCATCAATCCCGCCACGCTGCACGGGCAGGTGATCGGCTCGATCGTGCAAGGCCTCGGCAGTGTCTTTCTCGAACATCTTCAATATGACGAGAACGCTCAGCTATTGACCGGCTCGCTCGCCGACTATCTGCTCCCGACCGCTACAGATTTCCTCCACATCCGTGGCATCTCCTTGGGGCTGCGGCCTTGCCCGAACAATCCGCTAGGGGCCAAGGGCGCCGGAGAAGGAGGTCTGATTGCGGTCGGCGGCGTCATTAGTAACGCGATCGCCGCCGCGCTATGCTCACTGTCGGTGCAGCCGCGCGACCTCCCGCTGTCGCCACCTCGCCTCTGGCGCTTGATCGAAGACGCGCGTGAGTCGTAATCGCCGTGCGCTAGGCAACGAGATCAGTCATCGGCAGCCCAGTAACAATGAACAGAATCCCCGATATAAGCATTCGTGTCCACGGCGGGATGATGCCCGGCGCCTGTGTCGCGCTTGCGCAAGCGGCCGATGCCGCGGGCTTTGTCAGCGTGTGGTTTGCGGAAAACGCTTTCGCGCGCGGCATCCTGCCGGCCGCCGCCGCTTGCGCTGTCGCAACCGAGCGATTGCAGATTGGCGCCGGTGTGTTCAATCCATTCAGCCGCCATCCAACGATGATGGCCATGGAAATCGGCGCGCTCGACGAATTGTCGAACGGGCGTGCTACCTTGAGCATCGGCTCAGGGATCGTCTCGGCGACGGAGAAAATCGGCTTTAGCGCCGAGAAGCCGCTGCTTGCCCTGCGCGACAGCCTCGCGATCGTGCGCGACCTGCTGCGGGGTGAGGAAGTTGATCACACCGGTCCCGCGTTCTCCGCCAGGAAGGTGAAGCTCGATTACAAGCCGCGTGCCGACATTCCGATCTTTCTCGCCGGACGCGGCAACTTGACGGTGAAGCTCTCCGGCGAGGCAGCCGACGGTCTCATCATCTCGAACATGTGCTCGGTCGAATTCGCCGGGCGTATCGCCGAACTGATGCAGGCGAGCCGCCGCGCCGCCGGCCGAGCCAGCACGGGCCGTGTCGTCCAATACATGCCCTGCGCGGTGCGCAAGGATGCCAAGGCAGCGATAGATGTGGCCAAGCGCGCGGTGGGCGAAATGGTGCCAGGCTTCTGGGCGCTCAGCCAGAAGCTGAGTTCCGCCAAGGACGCCTTGCTAGCCGGTACCAACATCACGGAACAGGAATTCGCCGCCGCGGCGGCCCGGTTGCGTACCGGCGAGGACGCGGCGAAGGCGCTCGATGAACGCTTCGCGACCGCTTTCTCGCTGGTCGGGACGCCGGAAGACTGTCTGGCCGGCGCGTTCCGCTATGGTGCGGCCGGGGTGACTGAGCTCGCCCTCACCTTCGGCGGCCCCACTGCACTCGACGACATCAAGTTGCTGGGCGAGGCGCTCGCCGGTTGGACACACGCCCATTAGACATTTGGGCAAAACAAAAACTTCTGTTCGCGAACGTGAGCTAATCGCCGACAAGGGGATGTTCATGGCAAATAAGGACAATGCACGCGCAGAAAACCAATCAGTGGCGCGGGCGCTTGCCATTCTGAACCTGCTCGCCAACCGGTCGGAGCCGGTGGGCGTGCGGGAGATCGCTCGGCAGATACAAGTCGTGCCCAGCATCGCCCAGAGGCTGATCAAGACCTTGGCCAATGGCGGCTTCCTGGAGCAGACCTGCACCACTTTACGCTACATGATCGGCTATAAGGCGTTTCACGTCGGCAATACCTTTATCGGGCAAAGCAGTGTGCATTCGGCCGTGATGCCTGGGCTTTACGCGCTCGCCGAGCAGCACATAAGCGGCTTTCTCGGCGTGCTGCGCGATCGCAGCATTGTGTATCTTGCCACCGTGCAAAGCGCCGGACCGGTCGCCATCAACCATCGGCCGGGTGCCCAAACCTACCTGCACTCCACCGCGATGGGCAAAGCGCTGCTGGCGGAAATGCCCGATCACGAGGCCCGCGCATTGCTCACGCAGCGCCCACTCGCGCGTCTGACGGCGCGGACAAAGGTCAGCGTGCCGCAGCTGATGGCCGAATTGAAGAATGTGCGCCGCCTGGGCTACGCCACCAGCGACGAGGAAAACCGACAAGGCTTCTTTTCCGTCGGCGCCGTCGTGCGTAACTCGAGCGGTAGTGCCATTGCAGTCGTCAGCGGCGCGGTTCCGACCGCCGGCCTCAAGACTCAGGACCGTGTCCGAATCGCGCGGCTGGTCATGGAAACGGCGCACAATGCGTCACGAAAATTGGGGCACCGAATGCCTTCAGGAATTTCGATACCGGAGGGGCGCGTGCAATCACTAAGACGTCACCCAAAACGGTATTCCGAAAGGCGCTAGGCCGTCGAAATCGTATAGCGACGTGAGATAATGTCGTCTGATGTGTTTTAACGTGCAGTGGCAGATTTGCCGGCGTGCGCTCGGACAGCTTCTTCGTTGATGTCTGTCCCCCATCCCGGCCTATTTGGAACGGCAATCTCGCTGTTGGAGATCGCAAGCGGATGCGTGAAGAATTCCGACACCCAAGGCGCTTCGTCAACTACCACTTCTGAAATCCGGAAATTCGGAATTGCCGCAGCAAAATGCGTGCCCATCAGCGTGGACAAGTGGCCGTGATAATTGTGCACGGCAACATTGACGTCGTAGCAATCGACCAGAGCTGCCATTTTAGTCGCCTCAATCATACCGTTCCACTGCGGATCGATAATCACAACATCCACCCCGGTTTGATCGAGATAGGGCTTCAAATTGCGGCTTCCGTAGATGGTTTCGAGCGATGCGATCGGGGTCGTGGTCGATTGCCGGATCGCGGATAAAGACTTCGGATCGTGCAAGTCGAATTCGAGCCAGAGCAGACGAAGCGGCTCCAGTGCTTTCGCGATTTTACGAACACCGTCCGGCTTAAAATTGCAATTCAGGTCGATCGACAGCTTTATTTCCGGCCCAGCGCCCTGCCGGAACGCCGCAAGCAGGTCGACAATACCGGTCAGCAACTGATCATCGAGATTAAGCTCCGGATGACTTCCGCCCATCCCGAAGCCGGCCTGATAATTCGACGCCTTTCCGTCTGCAAATGTCAGAATGTTCGTCTTGAGCGCGGAAAAGCCGCGCTCTGCCACTTCGCGGCCGAGCTTTACAACGTCGTCGAGGCTGCACATCGGAGCGGCGCCGAAGAGATCAGGATGGCGCACGCGCAATGTGCCGCAATGAGACCAATAGGCCAGGAGCCGATCTCGCACCGCACCGCCGAACAATTCGTACACCGGCACTCCAAGCGATTTTGCCTTGAGATCGAGACAGGCGTTTTCGATTGCGGCGATAGCCTGTGAGATCATGCCGCCCGAGGCAGTTCTAGTATGCGCGTAAAGCTTCGTACTGATCTTTCCGACTTGCCGCGGATCCTGCCCGATTACTTGTTCGGACATCTTTCGGATCACGCCAGTCAGACCGGGAACCGACCGCCCCTCGCCGAATTCGGACCATCCGACCAGGCCGGTGTTCGTCGTCAATTTCAAGAACGAAAGCGTGCGCCAACCCGCGTCGGCGTGTATATCTTCGACCGATGTAATTTTCATATGCTCGCTTCGTTTCTGCCGCAGCCGGCCGTCCCGACTTTGTTGCCGGCGGCAGGTGCGCTGGAGGAGTTCTGTTCCGGAGTTAAGCCGATGAACGAAAAGCCCACATTGCTGATCATCCTACGCTCGCATGAGCGGATTCGCACGCAATATTACGACGGCATTGCGCGAACGTTTCCGGAATTGCATGTCAGAAGCGTTGCTGAAGTTGCTCACGCAGACCCATATCTCGCCGATGCACAAATTATAGTGACGCATGGCCCGCATCTCGAAGACAGGGCCGCTTATGTTTTCACCAACGCGCCGAAGCTTAAATGGGTTCAGGGCATCGGCACCGGCGTCGACAACATCGCCGACTGTCCAGCTTTGCGCGAAGATGTGATTGTCACGAATATTCATGGAGTTCACGGCCCGGCCATGTCTGAAGCAGCAATGTCGCTAATGCTCGCGCTTGGCCGAAAGTTGCCACGCAATCTCGAAAACAAGGCCCGGCACATATGGGAGAATTGGCCATCAAGTCTTCTCAGCGAGAAGACCGTCGGTATCCTAGGCATGGGTTCAATCGCCGAATCGATGGGTCCGCGCTTCAAGGCATTCAACATGACTGTGTTCGGCATCACATCGAGCGTACGAAAGGTGGCGGGATTTGATCGCGTCTACGACAAGAGCAAGCTAATCGAGGTTGTGTCCGAACTTGACTACTTCGTCATACTCACCCCGTATAGTCCCGAAACCCATCACATTATTAATGCCGAGGTGCTCGGTGCCATGAAACCCGACAGTTACTTGATCAACCTTGCGCGTGGCGGCGTCCTCGATGAGGCGGCATTGATCGAGGTGCTGCGGTTGAACCGAATCGCCGGAGCCGCGCTCGACGTGTTTGCGCAGGAACCGCTCAAGCCGGATAATCCACTGTGGGATTTTGACAACGTCATCATCACTTGTCACCAAGCGGCAACACACGACAATTCGGCCCGCACCAATCTGCCAACGATCCAGCAGAACATCCGCCGATTTTTGGCAAATGACCTTACAAACATGAAGAATGTGATCAAGCGCACCCCGTCGGCAAAGACGGTGTAAAAACTGACCTGACCGGGCTTTTTTTTGGACCAAGCGTTTTGAGAGAAACAAGCTTGGAAAGGAGCTTGGTCATGCCGAAGATGAGGTTCAGTGCGGAGCAGATCGTGACACTGCTTCACCATATTGAAGTCGCGATGGGTCAGGGCAAATCGACGCAGTTCGCATGCCGGGATCTCGGAACAGAACTAAGCGATGCGCTGTTGAACGGCGAGATATTCTACAGCCTGAAGGAAGCACAGATTGTCATCGAGCAATTGCGAAGGCACTACAAAACCATCAGACCTTACTCATCGCCGGGGTATCGACCACCTGCGCCACCGGCATTCAACCTGTTCCAGTCACCGCTAGATCAGGTCGCCTCAATGCAATAACCTCTCTATCGCGCTGCTACAAAAAATCCGTCAGGTCAATATTGGTCTGTCTCTGCGCGTCTCCCACCCCGAGCTTCAGGTGAATTCATTGGCTGATATCCCGATTTCCTCCGCTGGTCCTGTCGATGCGGTGATCATCGACGACATGGTCTTCGCGAGCCGCATCCTGGCGCAGCACGGCGTGCTGGACGCCTGGGGCCATGTGAGCATTCGGCATCCCGCAAATCCGGAGCGCTATCTCTTGTCGCGCGCGCGGGCACCCGCGCTGGTTTCGGCCGAGGACATCATGGAATTTGACCTCGACTCCAATCCGGTCGATCAGCGTGGCCGGCGCGTGTTTCTTGAGCGCTTCATCCACGGCCAAGCGTATCGCGCAAGGCCAGACGTACACGCGGTCGTTCACAGCCATTCGCCCGCGATGATCCCGTTCAGCGTCACCGGTGAGCCACTGAAAGCAATCTCCCACATCGCGTCGTTCCTCGTGAAGGAAGTGCCCGTGTGGGAGATTCGCGACGTCGGCATCACACAGGGGTTGCTGGTGACCAACAACACGCAGGGGCATTCGCTGGCTAAGGCGCTCGGCGACGGACCCGTCGCACTCATGCGTGGGCACGGCAACCTCGTAGTCGCTCCCGACATCAAGCGCGCTGTGCATCGCGCGCTCTACACCGAGATCAATGCCCAGCAGCTCGCCACGGCGCTATCGTTCAAGCGCCCGATCACCTTTGTCGCGCCGGACGAATCGCAGGACCCGAAGCGGCTCGACGACGCATGGGAAGTGTGGAAGAGCGAGGCGATGAAGGATGCGTGAGGCCCGCACAAATCAAGCGATCTCGAAGATCTCGATTACGACCATAATCTCCGACGCAGCCGCGCGCTCAACACCACGACCTCGATGGGCCGCCTCACATTGAATGTCCTTCTCTCGTTCGCCCTGTGTGTACCGAGAACTCCATCCCTATTGATCGGCTCGCGGAATCACCTAACGTCAGTACGCAATGGTCGCATTGGTCAGTTTTTTCCTTGCCGTCTTGGCCTCGCCATTCAAGTCGAAGAGCCGGCTTGAAGCCGAAAACGCGGCGCTGCGACATCAGCTGATCGTGTTGCGGCGTAACGTGCGCGGCCGTGTCCGGCTCACGAACGGCGATCGCTGGTTCTTCGTCCAGCTGTATCGTTGGTTTCCGTCGGTCCAGAAGGCTATCACGATCATCCATCCCGAGACGCTCGTCCGTTGGCATCGGGCTGGCTTTCGCCGGTACTGGCGCTGGAAATCGCACGCACTTGGAGGCCGGCCGCAAATCGACACGGACCTGCGCGCGTTGATCCGACGGATGAGCGTTGAGAACCCGCTTTGGGGCGCACCGCGCATCCACGGCGAACTGCTCAAGCTCGGCTTCGAGGTCGCTCAGTCAAGCGTCGCAAAGTACATGGTCAAGCGACGTGGACCGCCAAGCCAGGGATGGTGCACCTTCCTGCGCAACCACGCCCCAGACATCGCTGCTATGGACTTGTTCGTTGTTCCAACCATTGGCTTCAACCTGCTCTATGCCTTCGTTATCGTTCGATTGGACCGTAGAGACCTCGTTTGGATCAATGTCACAACAAACCCGACGGCAGAATGGATCGTGCGCCAGATAACAGAGGCATTCCCTTGGAATGAGGCTCCTCGCTACCTCATTCGCGATCGGGATCAGATCTATGGCACTGTCGTCACACGCCGGTTGCGCGCCATGGGCATCCGGGACAAGCCTACTGCACCAAGCTCGCCTTGGCAGAATGGCTTTGCTGAACGGCTGATCGGATCGATCCGGCGCGAGTGCGTCGACCATATGATCGTATTGGGCGAAGCGCATTTGCGCTGAATTCTAACGAAGTATGCCGCCTACTATAATGAATTGAGGACTCATCGGTCTCTCAACAAGGATGCGCCGATCCATCGCGCCATTCAGCACCATGGCGGCATCGTATCTGCGCCCATCCTCGGTGGCCTTCATCACCATTATTGCAGAATCTAGTTTTCAGCACACACAACGGAGCCTGGACATTAGCTTGCTTCACCGGATTTGTTCCCTGTATGATCGTATAAATTGGTATACAAATTTATTGGCGCGCAGTTTGCGTCTCAAATTTGTGAGGACAAGCAGATGCGATCTGTGACCAAGCAGACGGAATGGAATCGTCTCGATCCTGAGGACGTCCGCCGTGCCAGTCGTGAGCTTGGCTATACCGGCTACACTGCCGGCCTGGCTCCTGGATTTGTGCAGGCCAACATCTGCATTCTGCCCAAGGATTGGGCCGAGGATTTTCTGCTCTATTGTCAGCGTAATCCGAAGCCATGTCCGTTGCTCAGCCGGTCCGATCCGGGCAATCCACGTCTGCCAAAGCTGGCGGCGAACCTCGACATCCGCACGGATGTGCCGCGATATCATATTTTTCGAGACGGCCAGTTTGTTGAGGAAGTTACCAACATAACCGGGTACTGGCGGGACGATCTCGTTACGTTTGCGCTCGGCTGTTCCTTCTCGTTCGAGGAGGCGCTGCAAGAGGCAGGTGTCCCTTTGAAGTTCCTCGCGCGCAATGACGTCGCAGGCGTCTATGTCAGCAACATCCCGACCGAACCAGCAGGACTTTTCAAGGCGCCTCTGGTCGTCACGATGCGGGCGTTCAAGCCCGCAGATGCGATCCGCGCCATTCAGATTACGTCACGCTTTCCCAACGTGCACGGTGCGCCGGTGCATATAGGCGATCCAAAGATGATCGGCGTTGATCTCACCAAGCGCTACCAGAACGTGGGAGACGGCAGCGTGGCGGAGGATGAAATTCCGCTGTTCTGGGCGTGTGGCCTTACTCCTCAGCTGGCTGTCAACAATGCCAAACCGCCGCTCTGTATTACGCATGCTCCCTCATCCATGCTTGTGACGGACCTGCGAAATGCCAGCCTCGCAATCCTGTAATAGCGCGCGCCGAATTGCCTGATGCGGATCTCTGAATTTCGGGATTTTGAGCAGTCCGGCCGTTCGGAAGCCTTTGGCGCCAACGGTATGGTCGCGACATCGCACCCGTTTGCGACGTTGGCGGCGCTCGAAGTCTTGCGCGAAGGCGGTAATGCCGTTGACGCTGCCGTGTGTGCTGCCGCGGCGCAGGCCGTCGTTGAGCCAACGCAAACCGGACTTGGTGGGGACTGCTTTGCGCTTGTTATGCATGAGGGCGACGGCAAGCCAATCGCGCTGAACGGCTCAGGCTGGGCACCCGCAGCCGCGGATCTGAACTGGTATCTCGCGCGCGGATTCAGAGAAATAGCTATCGAAAGCCCGCATGCTGTGACGGTCCCAGGTGCAGTCGCCGCATGGGAACGGCTCGTTACCGACTATGGCACTATGCATTTGCAACGGCTGCTGGCGCCGGCGATTGAGGTTGCCGAACAGGGCTGTCCTGTTCCGGAAAGATTGGCCCGGGATTGGGGAAAGCAACTTGCGAAGCTCAAGCGCAATCCGGCAGCCGCCCAACTCTTTCTTTTTGGCGGTGATGCGCCGCGCCCTGGCGCGATCCACCATCAGCCAGCATTGGCCAAGACCCTGCGCAGCATCGCCAAGGATGGTGCAGCAGTCTTCTATCGCGGCTGGATTGCGGATAGCTCAGTAAAAACCCTGCGCGGGCTGGGTGGTCTTCATACCTTGGATGATTTTGCCAGCTTTACGCCGGAATATGTGACGCCCATATCCGTCAACTATCGTGGCTACGCGCTTTGGGAATGCCCTCCGAATGGGCAGGGTCTTGTGCCGATGGTGATGGCAAAGGCCCTGGAAGGTTTTGATCTGTCAAAGTGGGCACCTCTGAGCGTCGAGCGATTTCACGTTCAGGCCGAGATCGGCCGAATAGCCTACGCCGAGCGTGATATGTTCATTGGAGATCCACGAACGGGCGAGATCCCGGTCGAACGACTGCTGTCCGATGATCATGCTGCTCAGATGCGCAGCCGCATTTCGATGAGCGGGCGTATTGCGAATGCCGATCCAATCATAGAGCGGCCGCATAAAGATACCGTGTTCATTGCCGTCGTGGATCGGAATCGAACGGCGGTCGCACTCATCAGTTCAATCTACGAGGATTTTGGCTGCGGCATCGCCAGCACCGAAACCGGATTCGTCTTTCACAATCGTGCCTCCGCGTTTGTTCTCGATCGGCATCATCCGAACGCAATTGCCGGAGGTAAACGACCAATGCACACGATCATCCCCGCCATGCTGACGAAGAACGGGCAAGCAATCATGCCGTTCGGCGTGACCGGGGCGCACTTTCAGCCTTTCGGGCAAGTGCAAGTTCTCACCAACATCGTCGATTACGGCATGACGGTGCAGAGAGCAATCGATCATCCGCGCATGTTCGCGCGCGGGGATAGCTTCGAGATCGAGCGTACGGTGCCAGACACGATCGTCGGTGGTCTGGGCGCCCTGGGGCACCGGATAACGCGACCAGAAAATCCTCTGGGAACGGCACAAGCAATTTGGATTGATCGCAATGCGGGTGTGTTACGTGGCGGTGCCGATGGCCGCCGGGACGGAATAGCACTTGGATTCTGAAATCGCGGCGAGGGAAATGGACGTCGAAAAAATGGCTGTATTGTCGCCCACAGGATTTCAGCTTTTTGGTAATCCGCGCAGCCTCCGAGAGGCGCCATATTCGGCTGGTGGCCGGGATGCGATCCTCAGTCTTTCCGCGCTGGAAAACGCGAAGCGCGAAATTACGGCGTGGACGGGATATCACCGGACTCCGCTTCGCGAACTGTCGGGCCTGGCGAAGTCGCTTGGAATTGGACAGATTTTTTACAAGGACGAAGCAGAACGCTTTGGTCTCGGAAGCTTCAAGGCGCTTGGGGGCGCTTACGCAGTCTTTCGCCTGCTTCAGCAGGAAATCCGACAACAACACCGGAAAGAAGTCAGCGCTCGAGACATTTTGTCTGGACATTTTACCGACATCACATCCACTCTAACAGTGACATGCGCCACTGACGGTAATCATGGCAGATCGGTTGCGTGGGGCGCGCGCACCTTCGGATGCCGCTGCGTCATTTATGTGCATGAAACGGTGAGCGAAGGCCGCTGTCAGGCCATCGCAGGTTACGGGGCGGAGGTCCGTCGCGTCCCCGGAAATTATGACGATGCCGTCCGTCAGGCCGCGGTCGATGCGGCGGCAAACGGGTGGCATGTCGTATCTGACACGTCTTATGAGGGCTATACAGAAATTCCGCGGGACGTGATGCAGGGCTATAGTCTGATGGTTGAGGAAGCACTCGATCAAACAAAACGCACGCCGACGCACGTCTTTGTGCAGGGCGGTATCGGCGGGCTTGCTGCTGCTGTTTGCGCTTATCTCTGGGAGCGCCTTGGTGCTCGGCGGCCGACTTTTGTCGTTGTCGAACCTGATAAAGCCGATTGCCTTTATCGCAGCGCCGTGGCGGGGCGGCCGACGGCGGTCACGGGCGCGCTCGATACGATAATGGCTGGCTTGGCCTGCGGAGAGGTTTCGCTTCTCGCGTGGCAGATTTTAGAGGTTGGCGCTGACGCCTTCATGACCATTAGCGATGAGGCGGCCGCGCAGACGATGCGGCTGCTGGCCGAATCTCCGTACAGCGACGCGCCAATCGTCGCAGGCGAATCGGCTGTCGCCGGGCTCTCCGGACTGATCATCGCTTCTTCCGACCAAGATGCGCGCGCAAAGCTGTCGCTTGGGTCCGAAAGCGTGGCACTGGTTTTCGGCACCGAAGGCGCCACAGATCCCGAGGTTTATCGTCGCATTGTCGGCCGATCAGCCGAAGATGTGAACCGCGCGCGAGCCACCTGATTGGGGAATCAGAGATGCCTGATCAAGAAGCCCTGCTTCAAACGATTGATCGCGAGATTGATGCAGAGCGCGAAACGTTGGTGAACTTGTGCGGACGTATGGTGGCGGCCCCCAGCATGAGTCCGCCCGGACGCACGGTTGAAGTCGCCTGCATTGTCGAAGGCTTTCTCAACGAGAACGGAATTACTACAGAGATCGCCGCCGAAGATCCGGAAGCTCCGAACGTGATCGCGCATATCGGCAGTGGACCCGGACGGCATGTCATCTTCAACGCCCATATGGATACGATGCAGGCCGGGGACGAAAGCAAATGGACGGTTCCGGTTTTACAGCTCACGCGGCAGGCGGGGCGGCTATACGGCCTCGGAATGGGGAACATGAAAGGCGCACTGGCTGCGATGTGCGTCACAAGCGTCGTGCTTAATCGACACAAGCATGCGTTGACCGGACGGCTCACAATGACAGCCGTGTGCGATGAAGTGATGTTCGGCGAGCGTGGGGTGGTGTTCCTCCTGAAATCTCGCCCTGATGTGCACGGGAACTACCTGATCAGCGGCGAGGGTCCGGGATTTATGGATTTGGCGGTCGCGGAAAAGGGGCTGCTTTGGCTCGACATTGAAACGCACGGCGACGGGGGACACTCATCCCGAGCCTTGCGCGGCCAGACCGCGGCGATCCGGTTGGCCGCATTGCTCACACGCATCGATCACATCAACGATATGTATGCGGATATTCCGCCGGAGATTGCGGGGGTGACGGGCGGAGAGGGGAATGTCGGACTGCGCGTGTCGCTCAACGCTGGCGCGGTGCAGGCTGGTGGCGTGCGGAGCCTGATTGCATCTCGGGCTCACGCACAAATCGATATCCGACTGCCGCCCGGTATCGGTGCGTCTGAGATCGAACGGCACATTCGCAAAGAGGCGGCCGACGATCCGAACATCGTGATCAAGACCGTAACGGCATGGGATGCGAACTGGTCGGCACTGCAGAATCCAGTGGTTGAGGAAATCGCCGCGGCCGCGAACACCGTGCGCGGACTGCGGCCACGATTTGTCGTGCGATTGCCCGGCAGTGACGCGCGCCGCTGGCGTGAGCTTGGGGTGCCCGCAGCCTGTTATGGTCCTCAGCCGATGCTGTCCGCAGGCGTCGACGACTATGCCAATGAGCAGGACGTCGTAGACTGTGCGAAAGTATACGCACGATCGGCGCTGCGCCTCATGGTTTGCTAGCTACTATTCAGTGGCGCGGACCAGGACGGAAAGTGCCCGCACCGCTTCGCGCGTTGTCCGCAACACGGGGATATTCGCGCCTTCGACGTCGCGAACCCAGCGCGCGCCGGCACTGCCTCCGTAAACGACGAGCGCGACAGGTTTGTCGTACTCTTTGCGCAAACGGCGCATCAACTCGCCGAATTCGGGGAAATCTGCATTCCCGGGCGCGAGAAGTGTGCAAAGAACAATGTCAACATTGGGATCCGCGAATACGGCGCTCAATCCGACCTCATGCGCCTCGCGCGGACCTTTGACGTCGATGCCAATCCAGAAATCAAACGGATTTGCCGCAGGGAGCCAGTCGGGTAGGATCGGCTTTACCGCTTGCAGCGTTTCGGGCGCGAAGGTCGCCAGCTCAAGTCCGCTATCAATAATAAGATCGGTCGATATGACGCCGAGGGCGCCGCTCGTCGTCGCAATGCCGACGCGCTTTCCTTTTGGCTTTGGCAGCATCGCCAGAGTCCGCAAGGCATTGACAAAGTCGTTCTCGTCTTCCGCGCGCACAATCCCATATTGCCGCAGGCCGGCATCGATCAAGGCGTCATCGGAGGCGAGCGATCCGGTGTGTGAAGCGGAGGCCTTGGCTCCTTCGCTAGTGCGTCCAGGTTTGAGGATGACAATGGGCTTGGTCTTACGTATTTCGCGCGCTTTCTCCAAGAACTCACGCGGCTTGGCAATGCTCTCGATATAAAGGCCGATCACCTTCGTTCCCGGATCCTGGGCGGCAAAGTCGAGGAAATCCATCTCATCCACGTCGACCTTGTTGCCGACGTCGATGCTCTTTGAAGCTGGAAGGCGCTGCGTCTCGCTGCTCATCACCTGCAGCATGAGGGCGCCGGTAAATATTCCGGTCTGGGTGAAAAGCGATACCGGGCCTTTTTCCCAATGTGGAAAATTGACGAAGCTGCCCATCATGCCGCATTCCGCGTTGACCATGCCGATGGTGTTTGGGCCGGCGAGCAGCAAGCCCGATCGCCTCGCCATCTCGCGCAATCTTGTCTCGTCTGCACGACCCGAATCGCTCGCTTCCGAGAAGCCGGCTGTAATGATGCAGGCAGAGCGCGCTCCCGCTTCGATGCATTGGTTGACCGCTGTCTCGACATGATTGCGAGGGAGCACGATGAAAACGAGATCAACTTTCTCCGGAACAGCTGCAAGGCTGGGATAGGCCTTCTTGCCCATCACCTCTGCGGCGTTCGGATTGATGGGGTAGAGAGCGCCGTTGAAATTGCCGCGCAAGAGATTGCTAAATAGAACGCCACCGGACTTGCTCGCGTTGGTCGATGCCCCGATGACGGCAATTGAACGCGGCACGACGAGGGGTCTGATATCTCGCATTTACTGAACTCCTGCTGACCGTAGAACAATCAATGCGTCCAGCGCACAGACGCCGTCGGCCTCGATCGTGAGTGGATTGATTTCGATTTCGGAAATGCGGTTGATCAATTGGGGCATTGCGGCGAGGCTCGAGAGATTTCGAATGGCACTCTTGAGTGCTTCGCGGTTCGCGGGCGCACGTCCGCGCATGCCGTCCAGGATCCGCATCACTGGCTTCTCGGTAATCAGGGCGTCGATGTCTTCTTCCCGCAGCGGAGCAAGACGGAAGCTGACCTGCTGCCACAAATCGACAAAAATCCCACCCAGGCCGAACATAATCGCGGGGCCGAAGTGCGCGTCCACCCGCAAGGCAAGTATCCATTCGACCTGACACGGACGATATTCCTCGATCAGAAAACCTTCGATCTGCGCATCAGGCCGAAGCCGTTGTACGCGCTCTGCAATGCTGCTGCAGGCAGCGATGGCGGCAGCGGCACTTTCTACGGGGAATACGACACCACCGATGTCAGATTTGTGCGAGATGCCCGTTGCAAGCACCTTGACGACGGCTGAACACTGCAGCTTCTTCCAGATGGATGCAGCATCTTGGGGCGCTTTTGCGATTTCGCCGCGTGGAATGGAAATATCAAGTGCTCGAACAAATTGCTTGGCTTCGAACTCGCTTAAAATGAGGCGACCGCTTGCCTCCGCATTCGCAAGCATTCGCGCGCACTCTTTCTCTAGGCTGCGCATCTCCACGGGTCCGGCTCGGGCTTAATGCTCTACGCGCAACAGGACCTTCCCGAACTGCTTTGCAGCTTCGAGATATCTGTGCGCCTCTGCCGCTTCCTGCAGCGGAAAGACCTTGTCTATGACTGTACGAAGCCGCCCATCATTGAGCATCGGCATCATTGCTTCGAGGTCTAACTTCGTGGCGCTGTTGGACCCAATGATCTGCAGCTCTTTGTGAAAAATGTAGTTCACTTGCACCGTGCATTCGTATGATTTTGTCCCGCCTACCGTCACGACGCGACCGCCGCGGGTTAGACAGCGGATCGACTTGTCGAGAAAATCTCCTCCGACATGTTCGATCACCACATCGACGCCGCGCTTGTTCGTTCGCTTGAGTATTTCGTCAACAAAATCGACATTATTGTAATTGATGACGTCGTCCGCTCCGAGCGACTTGGCCTTTTCGAGTTTCCAATCGGCGCTGGACGTTGTGAAGACATAGGCACCGAGCAACTTGCAGATTTGAATAGCGGCCATGCTGACGCCGGAGCTCGCGGAATTGACGAGCACCGTCTCGCCCGGGCGGACGTTTCCGCGCGTGACGATCATGTGCCAGGCGGTGCCGAAAGGGTTTGGAAAGGCCGCAGCATCTTCATAAGTTACGTTCTTTGGCAGCGGAATAAGATGATGGGCCGGCATCTTCACGTATTGCGCGTAGGCACCGGGTTCATGCGCGCCGAGATAGCGGTAGTTGCGCGAGCAGCGATTATGAAATCCTCCCATGCATTGCTCGCAGTACCCGCACGGCAATACCCACCAGCAGGTCACGCGCGTGCCGATCGGGATGTCCGTGTTGGCTTCCGGTCCGAGGGCGGCGAGATCGCCGCCGAAGTCGCCGCCTAGAATGTGAGGGAATTTGCCCTTGTTCGGCTTGTAGCGGCCCGCCCGCGCCATGAGGTCGTATCCGTTGAGCCCGACAGCGTGCACTTTCACCAGCGCTTCTCCACGGCTCAA
>CAZNSG010000192.1:0-13918 GCA_964575715.1 uncultured Hyphomicrobiales bacterium
GGGAGGTAAGTAAAGTGGTGGCCGGCTTAATGCCACGCTTGTTTGCAGCGACCGCGGCATTCACCCGCGCTGGAGGACCTGCGTGCAATTCGGATTGAACTTCTTCCCCTGCGTCGCGCCCGCGCAAAAATCGGCCGAGCAGTTTTTCCGCGAGACGCTGCATCTGGCGAGCCTCTCCGACGAGCTTGGTTACAGCCACGTCCGCCAGGTCGAGCATTATTTCAAGCCCTACGGCGGCTATAGCCCGAACCCGCTGCTGTTCCTCACCGCGGTGTCGCAGCGCACCAAGCGCACGCGGCTCGTCACCGGCGCGGTGCTGCCCGCGTTCAACAGTCCGCTTAAGCTCGCGGGCGAGATCGGCATGTTAGATGGCATCAGCGGCGGTCGGCTGGAAGTCGGGTTTGCGCGCGCATTTCTGCCGCACGAGTTCGCGCAGTTCGGCGTCAGCCTGGATGAGAGCCGGCGGCGTTTCAACGAAGGGCTGGCGCAGATCAAGCTGCTGCTGGAGCAGGAAAACGTGTCGTCCGACGGCGAGTTCCATCGCTTCCGCAATGTCACCTCGCTGCCGCGGCCGACGCAGCGGCCGCATCCGCCGCTCTGGATCGCAGCCACCGCGACGCCCGAGACCTTCGCGCTCGCCGGCCGTATGGGCGCGAGCGTGATGGCGATCCCGCTCGAAGGCGATAAGATGCGCGCGCTGATCGGCAGCTATCGCGCGGCCTGGCGCGAAACCGGCCATCCGGGTAAGGGCCACGTGATGAATTCATTCATCATGTGCTGCGCGCCTACCCGCGCCGAGGCCATGGCGGCGGGCATACCGGCGGCCAACGGACATTTGCGCGGCCTGGCCGATGCCGCGAAAGAATGGATGGAGGGGAGCGCGAGCACCAAGGACTATCCGGGCTATGACAAGATGATCGCGCACATCACGTTGGACACAATCGAGAACCAGATCGGCCAGGGCATCGGCTGGATCGGAACGCCGGCGGAGCTCGTGGACATGATCCGCGGCTATAACGAAAAGGTCGGCGGCATCGAGAGCGCTTCGCTCTTGGTGATGCCCTCGAGCATGCCGGCCGAGAGCGCGGAGCGGTCGATGCGGTTGTTCGCGCGCGAGGTGATGCCGAAGGTGGCGGGGTTGTGATTTTGCGGCGTGCAGCGACTGGCGAAGATGCATGGCGTCCGCCTTCGCTGAAGCTCTCGACTACGCCGAAGACGGCTTCGTCGGAGGCGAGTCGGCGTGAGATCCACCTATCGAGGCCTCGTCCCGCCGAAGCGACAGCGGAGGCGGACGGTGGGCGCGACAGGGATTGAACCAGACGCTTCTCTTAATGCCTCATGCGAGAAAAAATATCCTTAACGGTTGTTAACAATTAGTGCAATTATTGCATAATAAAAATTGTTATCGTTGGATAATTATTACCATAATGCCATTGCTATTGTGCAACCATTGCACTAGATTGCAGTTACGACAAGTAGGCAGAATGCCTGAGATATATCGGTCCGGTAATTGGAGCGTCTGCGTCTATGCAGACGACCACAACCCGCCGCACTTTCATGTCGTCGGGCCGGATTGGGAGGTGCAAATCAGTCTTAGAACATTCGGGGTTATGGCGGGCGAAGGTCCGCGATCGGCGATCAGTGACGCGATCGAATGGGCGCGAGAAAATTTGGACGAGTTAGTACAGGCGTGGAGGGGCTACAATGAACGCGACTGACATGATCACTACCGGAATCGTGTTACCGCGTATTGGCGAGTTCCACATTGTGGACGGGCAGAACCGGCTTGTGTCTGTTGAGTGGAAGAGTGGCAAGCGCAAGGGCCGGGTCGATATTGTCGATCTGTCGCCATTGATCGACTCGCTCAAGGTTTACCGACCGCTGCGCGACAGCGCGGACCTGTTCAACACGGCAAAAGCAATTCGGGGCGGTACCGCCATCGCTTGGGGCGAAGGCAGTATCGATATGTCGGCCGTCAGCGTCGAGCGGCTCGCCGAGGAAATGATGACGGGTAGAGACTTCGCCGCATTCCTGGAGCGGAATGCCCTTACACATCAGGGTGCGGCGGCGGCTCTCGGGCGAAGCAAGCGGCAGATCGAGAATTATCTTCAGGATGACATTTTATTGCCGCGCACCATCGCGCTGGCCTGCCTCGGCTATGAGACGCGCAAAAAGAACAGTGCGCCAGGGCGGAGTATGGATGAAATTCTGTCGTCGATCCGCAGAATTATTGAGGGTGAAACACTCGAAAGTCTCGCCAGAAATGGACTCGGTCTCGAAGCCTCACCGACGGATTTCACGGCGTCAAGCCAGTCGAAGGTGCGGTATCGGAAATAATTATTTCCGCCGCAACGATTTTACGATACTCGCCCTGCCCTGAACTCAGTTTTACTCTGATGGAATAAGCAAGACGATTTTGTCGAAATCGCATTTGGATAACCTGGTGGGCGCGACAGGGATCGAACCTGTGACCCCTACCGTGTCAGCTAATAGTATTACACCACGCCCTGGAACGCTCTGACCGCAAGTACAATGTTTGCGGCTGTCAAATGCAGAGCATAGGCCGCAATATAACTTGGTACCGGAGTAGCATTCGGTTCATCACCATGCCCTCCCGCGCTATTTCTCACATCTGGGAGACCCGTCTTAAGCATCGCTACGTATGTATCGAAAGCTCTATCGAGATAAGTAGGAAATAATCCATGAGATCTAACGGCGGTGATTAGCTCACCTGCGCGGTCTCCCTTAGCGAAAGTCCAACCCTTGGTGGAACAGATCGCCTTCAAGGTACTTTCGAAAGCTCGCTGTGCGGCGACAACACAATCCTTGTGTTCGCCGGCACGGTAATGCTTGTGAGCAGTCATGAAGTCTTCGTTTGCGTTCAAAAATGGCTCGGCCGCGAGAAGCGCAAGGGTTGGTTTGATGACCTCAGCATGGACATATTGGCTATCCATTCTGAGAATGGTGCCATTCTCGTACTGATAGCCTAGATCATGCTCTCGAAACCGTTGATTCAATTCTTCAATTGCCTCACGAGCACTAATTTTGAGCTCATGCATTCTGCGACGATCATTATCGTAATCTCCGAGAACCCGCTCGATCAAACGGAAGGTCAGTTCGATCATGTCCAATGCATCATCGGATTGCTTTGACTCCAAGAACCATTGTTCGCATTTTTGCCGGCAATTTCCATTCCAATGCAATGCAATCAAGCCCTTTTCACGCGCCATTGTGTCGTGGATGAAAGTCCATCGCCTGTTTGTGTCCTCGTCATATTTCTCATTCGTACCGACGGAATCGCGCCAGATATGAATCACCTGGACGCGGAGTGGATTTGGCACCGAGTCATAGTGGTACACATCCGGCTGTCCGGCTTTCAGTTCAGACTTTTTGCGTTTCGAATAGAGATCAATGACAGCCATAGTGGTTGCTCGGGTCTGATTGCGTAGCTGACCCAAACTAAATAGGGCATCATCGCCCGATGGCAATACAATTGACGTTTTTACCCCTTAATTTACGGCGCAGTTGTCGGTGGTTAACCGCACCGAACTTTGGGGAATCGCTATCAGATTCGAAGAATATGGTGGGCGCGACAGGGATCGAACCTGTGACCCCCTGCGTGTCGAGCAGGTGCTCTACCGCTGAGCTACGCGCCCTTTCAGGCTTGAGGTCATATCGGCTCCGAATAAATCAAGCAAGCGGCCTGCCGCTGCAAGCGTCCTCCGCTCATTCCCGCGCACGCGGGAATCCAGGCGGCAGCAATATCTGGGTCCCCGCTTGCGCGGGGACGAGCGGAAAATTGGCGGCTTTGGAGACAAGGCTGGCCGTAAGGAATAATCGCGACCCGCTAAGGTCACGCCGCCAAGAGCTTCTGCACTTCGTTGACGAGGTCGCGCAGGTGCACCGGCTTGGAGAGCACCTTGGCGTGCTTGGGCGCCGCCGAATCGGCATTGAGCGCCACGGCGGCAAAGCCGGTGATGAACATGATCTTGATCTCGGGGTCGAGCTCGGCGGCGCGCCGCGCCAGCTCGATGCCGTCCATCTCGGGCATCACGATGTCGGTGAGCAGGAGCGCGAACGGCTCCTCGCGCAGCCGCTGATAGGCGGAGAGGCCGTTGTCGTAGGACATCACCTCGTAACCGGCATTCTGCAGCGCCTTGACCAGAAAGCGGCGCATGTCGTTATCGTCTTCGGCCAAAAGTATTTTCGTCATCGGTGCCGTCACCCCAACCCCCTATGGTCCCGTCTCCAACGTCGCTATGCCCCCAAGTACTTAGTGCCCAAGTACTTAGCGCCCAAATAACTGGCCGCATTGTGCCGGAAAATCTTGCACATGGGCTGCATCACTTGGGTTGCATTATTTGAGATGCAACTTGGATCAATCCTCTGGGATCAATCCTCCGGGATCAATCCTCACATGGCGAGATTAACTTGGCGATATTTGCGATTCGGTTAGGAGCCCTTCCCCTGGACCCCCTTGGGCTCCATTTGCCAAGAGGCTGGTAAATAAGCGGTGAAGGCGGGCTAGGAATGACGGGCGGCGGCTTGGATAATGGGGTCGATGCAGCGTACAAGTCGCAACGGGGATACGGGATACTTCCCGCCGCCCTTCGCCATAGCGATACCGCATTGCACTGAGACCATCTGATCATGAGCCAAATGCCAGACGAATTCGACCCGCCGTTCGAGATTCTCGAGCCGAGCGAATTGCGGGGGCCGGTGATTTTCAACTCGCCGCACTCCGGCAAGATCTATCCTCGCGCCTTCCTGATTGCGAGCCGGCTCGACTTGCCGACGCTGCGCCGCTCGGAGGATTGTTTCATCGATGAGCTGGTGCATGGTGTGGTCGGGCGCGGCTACCCGCTGATGCGCGCGCATTTCCCGCGCTGCTACATCGACGTCAACCGCGAACCTTATGAACTCGACCCGCGCATGTTCGAGGGCCGCCTGCCCTCGTTTGCCAACACGCGCTCGATGCGGGTGGCCGGCGGGCTCGGCACTGTGGCGCGCGTGGTCGGCGACGCGCAGGAAATCTACGATCAGCGGCTCTCGGTGGAGGACGCGCTGCGCCGCATCGAAAACCTATACAAACCCTATCATCGCACGCTGCGGCGGCTGTTCTCGCGCGTGCATCGCGAGTTCGGCGCCGCCATACTGATCGACTGCCATTCCATGCCCTCATCGACAGGCGCCAAGGACGAGCGCCCGCGCGCCGACGTGGTGCTGGGCGACCGCTACGGCACGAGCTGCGTGGCGGCGGTGTCGGAGACGATCGAGGCGACGCTGCGCGAGTTTGGGCTCACGGTGAGTCGTAACAAGCCCTATGCCGGCGGCTTCATCACCGAGCACTACGGCAACCCCACCGCCGGGTTGCACGCGATCCAACTCGAGATCAACCGAGCCCTTTACATGGATGAGCGGCGGTTCGAGCGCACCGAGGCATTCGAGCGGCTAGCTGGCCACATCGAGACGCTGGCCGACCGGCTGGCCGGCATTCCGATCGAGGAACTGCGGCCCTATCGCGCCGCCGCGGAGTGATTCCAACCCGCATAAATTCTGACTCGTCATTCCGGGGCGCGGGTTTAAGCCCGTGAGCCCGGAATCCATAATCACGGCCGGTGGTTATGGATTCCGGCTCTCGCCACCGATCTCGGGTTTACCCGGGATCGGATTTGAAAAGAGCCCAAGTCGGCCAAGGCCGACTTGGATCGCGGCTCGGCCGGAATGACGAATTGTGCGAGTTGGCATGATTCGGCCAACGGACAGAAAAAAGGGCCGTCTGCGGATGCAAACGGCCCAAGTTTAGGGAGGAAACGCCCAAAAGAGGGCGGCGGGAATGCGAAGAATCGCATTGCCGCGCTGCAACAAATAACCATTGCAGTGCACAAACATCAAGGGGTGATACCTCAAATTTGCACAGATCTGGTGGCCGCGTACCGCATGGCTTTCGCCGCGCGCATGTTAATTTTATCTGTAATATCAATTCTCTAGACGAAAATCGCGGCTGCCGAGGTAAGCGATTGCGGCCGCCAGCAAGAGCACCGCTTGCAGTGCAAAAACCAGTTGATAAGCCGCCAGCGGATAAACCCCGTCCGGCGCCGGAAACAGGTCGATGACTACCCCGCTTACGAACTGCACCACGAATCCTCCTCCCATGTTGCCGATGTTGAGCAGCGTGATGCCGCGGCCAAGCAGATGCGGCGGGAGGAGCGATTTGCCCTGCGCCAAGACCAGCGACGACAGTCCGGTCGAAAAGCCGAGCACGGCCAGCAGAACCAGCAGGACCGGCAGCGGCGGGTTGCCGAGGCCAGCGAGCAGCACAAGCGAGGCGAGCGTGGCGATGACCGCGATCAGCACCGGCGGCTTATAGCGGCCGAACAAACGATCCATCGGCCCCCAGAACAGCGAGCCGATGACCTGCGCCAGCGCCGGCACGAACAACAGGTCGCCGCGGCCTTTGAGATCGAATCCGTAGACATGGGTGAGATAGGGTCCGCCCCAGAGCCCAACCACCAGGAGATAGCTCGGGTAGTTCGTCATTTGCAGCAGGAAGATCCGCCCGATCGAAGGCGTGCGGATCACCTCCCACAGGCCGGCGAAACCTTCGCGCAGGCTTTCGTTGCGCGGCGCGGTTTTGTGACCCGGGGGATCATCGCGCACGATCAGCCAGACCAGTGCGGCGAACGCGAGAGTGATAAATGCGATGCCGAAAAAAGTCGCGCGCCAGCCCACTGCCGCAGTGGCGAACGCAAGCGGCGCGGTTGCAAATATCGCGCCCAGGGTGCCGACGCCCATCTGCAAGCCGGCAATGGTCGAAAACTGCGCCGGCGCAAACCAGCGCGCATAGAGCGCCAATGGCGCCATCAGAAAACTCGCGGTGCCGAGGCCAAGCAAAACTCGGCCGGCAACCAGTCCGCTGGCCGATTGCGCCAACGCGAACACGGCGCAGCCGGCCACGGCAACCACCGCGCTGACGAGGAGGCAGGCTTTTGGACCAAAGCGGTCGAGCGCGATGCCGAGCGGAATCTGCGCTAGTCCGAACATGAGGAAATAGACGCTGGACAGGAGCCCGATTTCGGCCGCCGAGAGCTCAATTTCCGCAGCGAGATCGGGCGCGATCACGCCGACCGAATTGCGCAGGAACTGGCTCATCATGTAAAGCGCGCACAGCGTCGCCACCAGCGCGATGGCGATCGCCGACAAGATGGACGGTTTCATCGGAATTTCGCGCTCGCTCGCCATTGCTGAGCCTTCCCCTGCGCTCCGGAGCCACGTATGAAGTCTGGGGCCGGATCGGTCTAACTGGAATCGGAATGAATCCCTAACATATCGCATTCGCGCATGATCTTTTCCGAAAACCGGTACCCACTTTTCGGGATCATGCGCTAACCGGGTGCGCCGACTTCGGGTAAAGCTGAGATTGGCGAACGTGGCAATTCAAAAGAAGCGATAGCTGGTATGACGGCCATCGATTTCAAGGCGTTTGTCGAGCAGCTTGCGAGCGTCGCGGGCGAGGCGATCCTGCCGTTTTTCCGCACATCGCTCAGCATCGAGAACAAAGGGCGCGGCGGCCGCTTTGACCCGGTGACCGCGGCCGATCGCGCGGCGGAAGCGGCGATGCGCGCGCTGATCCGCAAGAACTTTCCCGACCACGGCATCATCGGCGAGGAATTTGGCGACGAGCGCACCGATGCGGAATATGTCTGGGCGCTCGATCCGATCGACGGCACGAAATCATTCATCTGCGGCTTGCCGGTCTGGGGCACGTTGATCGCGCTCACGCGCGCGGGCGAGCCGGTATACGGCATGATGCACCAGCCGTTCACGCGCGAGGAGTTCACCGGCGACGGCGGGGCGGCGAGCTACCGCGGACCCACGGGCACACGAAGTCTGCGCGTGCGCCGCTGCGCTTCGCTCGCCCACGCCATACTCGCCACCACCAGCCCGCTGCTGATGGGGGAGGCGGACCGCAAATTATTCGGCCAGGTCGAGCAGGCCGTGCAGCTGTCGCGCTACGGCGGCGATTGCTACGCCTATTGCATGCTGGCGTCGGGCCATGTCGATCTGGTGATCGAGACCGAGCTGAAACCCTATGACGTGCTGCCGCTGATCCCGATCATCAGGGGCGCCGGCGGCATCATCACGTCATGGGAGGGCGGCCCGGCCAAGGCCGGCGGCCGTGTGATCGCGGCCGGCGATGCGCGCGTGCACGCGCAGGCGATGGCGGTGCTGAAGAGCTGATTACGGATCATACGAAATCCGCCTGATCAGTTCGGTGCGCCGAGGTGAATACTCTTAATCCCTCCCCCTGAAAGAGGGAGGGAAAAATAGACCGCGCTCAGCCTGAACTCATCACCTGGAAGCCGTATCACTTAAATACCGGCGTGCCGGGCACGAAGGCGTCGAACGCCGCCCAGAACTGCGCGCGGTAGCGATCCTGCTCCATGATCAGCTCGTGCCGGGCGCCGGCGATGATGATATGCGAGCCGGCGCGCAATTGGATGGCAAAATTCTCGATGGCCGGCGTCGAGACGATCTCGTCGCGGCCGGCGGCGATCAGAAGAAGCGGCTGGCGGATGCTGCTGGGATAGGTCGGTTCGGCAAACTCCTGGATCACTCGGTAAGCCGCATTGGCCCAGGCGATGGTAGGCGAACCAAGGCCGAGCGCGGGCTCGGCCTCCAAAATGGCCGCAACGCGGGCATGGCGGACGGGATCGGAGGTCAGCAGGTTGCCGGGGAACGGGCTCATCGACAGCATGGTGCCGTCGCCGCCCGGAACATAGGCCGCGCCGAAGCCGGCGAGGGAAATCGCGCGCGCGGTCAGCCGCGGCATCCGCGTCGAGTGAAAACCAGGAAGCGCGATCATGGGCGTGGACAGCACCGTGCGGTCGAACCAGCGCTGGCCTTGCCACACGCTGCGCAACAGAACGGAGGCGCCCATGGAATGACCGAGCGCGAAGTGGGGCGGCGGGCAGTCCGGCAGCACGACCTCGCGCATGAAGGTCGTCAGATCGATGGCATATTCGTCAAAGTTGCGGACGTGGCCCTTGCGCGTATCGGCCAGCGCCCGATCGGACAGGCCTTGGCCGCGCCAATCGAGAGTGGCGACGGCAAAGCCGCGGGCCTGCAGTTCGCGCACGCATTCGAAATATTTCTCGATGAACTCGGCGCGGCCGTGAAACAGGCAGACCGTGCCCTTGCGGCCGGGCGGCGGTTCCCAGCGCGCATAGCGCAAGGCGACGCCATCGGGCGTGCGCAACGCGCCGGTGAGCGCGCCTGCGGGGATCGGATTTGCCGGGATGGAAACCAGTTGCATGCCATGACTCGCCGCCATGGCTCGTCGCCCTATAACAGGGCGAGCGAGTGGCTCAATCTCGGCGGACGCATGGCGCTGGGTTTGGCGCTGGTCTTGGCGCTGGAATGAAACGTTCATTGCGCCATTCTCAGCAAACCGCGGTTAACACTTTGAAATACTGATAGTTTGCAACCACTTGCGGTCCCCTTGCGGAACGCCCCCTGCTCCCTAGATCACAGCCGTACAGGCCCATGATGGGCTGTGCAATGACGGGGTCCGGCCATTGTGGCGGGCCATCCGCATGTCGCTCAAACAGGAGGATATGCTATGCGAACTTTCGATCTTGCTCCGCTTTATCGTTCCACCATCGGTTTCGACCGACTGTTCTCCATGCTCGACGGCTTCGATGCCGCGCCGGGCTACCCGCCCTACAACATCGAGCGCACCGGCGAAAAAGAATACCGCATTTCGGTGGCGGTGGCCGGCTTTGCCGAGAACGAGCTCTCGATCGAGGCGAAAGAAAACACCCTGACCATCAAGGGCGAGAAGAAGACGGAAGAAGCGACGGCCGGCGAAGTGATCTATCAAGGCATCGCGGCGCGCGCGTTCGAGCGCGTCTACCAGCTTGCCGATTACGTCCAGGTCAAGGGCGCGGCGGTCGAGAACGGGCTGCTGCACGTCGATCTGGTGCGGGAAATCCCCGAGGCCAAGAAACCGCGCGCCATCCCGATCAGCGGCGGCAAGGCGAAGCAGCCGAAGGCGGTCGAGGCGAAGGCGGCCTGACGAACCGCTGAATCCTTAGGACTGAACCTCCAAGGTTTCCGAGCGCCCCGGTTCGCCGGGGCGCTTTCGTTTTGGCGGACGTGCGATATGGAATCCAGGTGAACGTACCAACGGCCGCAATGTTTAATACGGAATCCGCGTAATTCGTTCCACTCCGTCATTCCGGGACGCGCCCGATCTCGGGTTTACCCGAGATCGGAATTGAAGTGTCCAAGTCGGCTATAGCCGACTTGGATGGGCGCGTGTCCGGAATCCATAACCCCGGTCTGTGTTTATGGATTCCGGGCTCGCCGCTTCGCTGCGCCCCGGAATGACGAACTGATTATCCGGATTCGGTATAACCCGTCATCCTGAGGTGGCCGCCATAAGCGCGTTAACGCGCGTCTTCGACGCGCTATGGCGGCCCTCGAAGGATGAACGGCCCCGACGCTGCAACACCTTGGCCGTCGACCCACCGATCTCGGGTTTACCCGTGATCGGAATTTCAATGCGCAAGTCGGCCGAGGCCGACTTGCGGTGGCTCGGCGACTTCGTCGCCTCACACCTCAGGGTGACGGAGATGAGTCAGTGATTGCCGCCGTTGGTATAAGTCTTCCGATGACCTGCCATCCGGAAAACTTTCCGAAAGTCGGGAATGAATTTTTGCTTGCGAAAAAATCGCACGATGGCGGGTTGCGGCCGGGATCGATGCGGGCGGGCCGAGGAATTCTGGGCCTTGCTTTTGTGGCCGCGCGCATGGCGCGATTTTGACGCGGATGCGACCTTGGCAGCAGTGCCGGTGGTTTTAGCTTTCATCTGCTTCTGCGGGCCAGCTTCGTTGCGTACCCTGGCATCGTTTGTGTCGGCGCCCGTGGGATTGCCCTTCAGCTTCTTCAGCGGATTATCCTCATTGAGCACCCTCGCATCGTTTATGTCAGCGCCGGTGGGATTGAGCTTCATCTCATTCGCCGCACTACGGTTCTTGAACGCGCCGGCGCTGGCACTGGCATTGACACTGGCGAGGGCGGAATTTTCGCCGGTGGCATTGTCCATCAACTGCCTCGCCAGCCTGCGGTTGTTGAGCGCGCTCACATCGTTGGGATCGAGCCGGATCGCCCGGTCGAAGTCCTCGATGGCGCGGTCGTATTGACCGATCTTGGCATAAGCGGAGCCGCGGTTGACGAAGGGGGTGGCGGAGTCGGCATCGAGCCGGATGGCCTCGTTGAAATCGCCGATGGCGCGGTCAAATTGGCCTTTTCTGGCATAAGCGGCGCCCCGATTGTTGAGTGCGAAGGTCGAGTCGGGATCGAGCCTGATCGCCTGATCGAAGTCGGCGATGGCGCGGTCGTACTGAGCTTTTTTCGCGTAGGCGATGCCGCGGTTATAGTAAGCCCAGGACAGGTTCTCGCCCGATTGACGACCCGATTGGATGGTGGCGGTGCAGCCGTCGATCCGCAATGCCGGCGAGAACGCGTCATCTTTATTCATGCACCCATCAAGTTGCCGTTGCGTTTGTGCGACGGCCGGCGACATCGGCAAAAAAACCATGGGCAGGAACGCCATGGGCAGGATCGCCATGGCCATGAATGCCGCAGTTGCGAACACGCGCTGAATTATCTGGGCCACGTTTGGATTTCCCGACTATTCCGCCGAATCACAATCTAGGTTGCTCGTGCCCACCTTAGTCTCAGTCGTGTAATTTTCGTTAAACCGGAGGGCTGAGGTCCAAACATTTCGTTAACGCGCGGTTTTAACGCCGGGCGAATTGCAGCCTTTTTTCTTAAAAAATTGGAAAAAGCTTGTTGCTACATCTGAAGGTCAAGATGACGACTCATTGACGCCCCAATCGAAAGATATGGTGACTTTAATGCAACCATGTTCGTCAAGCGCCGCTGCGGATGCATCCTTTGCAGGCCGAAAAAATAGCTTCCGGATCGCGCGTGTGGCTGCGGTCATCATCGTTTTTGGTTTCGTGTTTCTTTATTCCTTCAACGTCACAAGCAGGCTCGATCCAGAATACGACGTGACTGCGAGCGTGCGTGTGGTCGGCACCGGCATGCCAGTTCCGAAGGGTGGCGGCCGGTATCGCGTCGGCAATCCCTATGTGATTGGCGGCCGCACTTACACGCCACAAGCGGAGCCGAACTATCGCGCGGAAGGCATCGCGTCCTGGTATGGCGGGAAATTCCACGGCCGATTAACCGCCAATGGCGAAGTCTATGACATGTACGCGCTGTCGGCCGCGCATCCGACGCTGCCGCTGCCCAGCTATGTGCGCGTCACCAATCTTGAAAATCGGCGATCCATCACCGTGCGTTTGAACGACCGCGGGCCGTTTCACAACGGCCGCTTGATCGACTTATCGGTGCGGACCGCGCAGCTTCTTGGCTTCTATGACCAAGGTATCATTCCGGTCCGGGTCGACTACCTCGGCCCGGCAGAACTTGAAGGCTCCGACGACAAAATGCTCATGGCGACGCTGCGTCATGACGATCAGCCGGCGATCGAAACAGCCGAGAACACGCCAGTGCAACCCGCAACAATGACCACGGCGGCTGGCCGCAATGACGATGCCGATGCAGGCGCATCGACGATCGCGATGGGTCAAATTGAAGTAGCCCATTGAGCGACGGCGCGCGGTGCGGTGGGCAAGTCAGTGCCGGCTTGCGGACCTATGCCGGCGTCGCCGATAAGGTGATCAAGTAATCCATCATTGCACTTCTGGGCTGGGTCAAGCACCGACCGTAGAGGCTCGAAGGTCCGCTTTCCCCTCGCTGCCGACGATTGCAGCGCAGGCAATGGTTTAGCCAAAGCATTTTCGCTTCTGATGAAATTAGAATAGGGCTCTGACACTTAGTTTGTGCACGATCTCTATCTTCTTCCAAAATTCAGATGCTAGTTTCGGGATCATTGCTTGCATGCAACTCCGCATCGCGGGTGCGATCGACTTGCGGACCCTGGCTTGTTGTGCGAGCAAACGGACGGCGAATTGTCGGGAAAGCGCATAGCGGGAAAGCGCATGGCGTCCACAACCGAAAACTTGATTGCCTGGGGCGATTGCGACGCCGCCGGCATCGTTTATTTTCCGAAATATTTCTATTGGATGGATGTCGCCTTCCAGACGCTGCTGCGCAACGCCGGTTTGAGCCATCACCTTATTTACGAGCAGTTTGGCGCGCGCCTTCCAAGTCTCGAAGTCACCGCGAAGTTTTTAGCGCCCGCGACCTACGACGACCGACTGACGGTCGATGTGGAGATTGTGCATTGGGGCACGAAAAGCTTCCGCATGAGCTACAAAGGCTCGCGCGGCGGGGAGCTTATCTTCGAGGGCTCCGAAGTGCGCGTGTGGGCGGCCATCGCACCCGATGGCGCGATCGCCACGGCGGCGATTCCGCCAGCGTTCAAGAATGCGCTTGCCGCCGTCAAGCGCGACAAATAGGGCGCTGGACGCGGCGCAATATTCAATAACAAAGGCGCCGCTTAGAGTCTTATCGGTTGGATGGAATCAGAGTTGGACTCTAGCTTATTGTTTGAGCATGATCCCTCGGGTCAAGCCCGAGGACATGCTTTTCCGACCTTCCTTCGCCCGCCGAAGTCCGCCTTCGGACGAAGGCGGTTGGCGAAGGCGGGAAACCGGTTCCCACCCCGGATCATAGGCGAGCGTAGCGACGCCGTCCTTCGGACGGCTATGTCCGGGGCAGGCTTTTTCGGGATCATGCTCTAGTACTACTGTGTCACAAATTTGCATACCGGGAATGTCTGGCGATTTGAGCGGCGCAGCAGGGGCATCGCGACAGAGTCCTGGCCAGCGCAACGATTATTCGCCGGCGCATGGTTGCGACGGAATTCGGGATGTGGCGT
>CAZNSG010000193.1:0-17870 GCA_964575715.1 uncultured Hyphomicrobiales bacterium
CCGCCCTACGCCAACGGCAACATTCATATCGGCACCGCGCTCAACAAAATCCTCAAGGATGTCGTGGTGCGCTCGCATCAGATGATGGGCTGGGACTGCCCCTACGTGCCGGGCTGGGACTGCCACGGCCTGCCGATCGAATGGGAGATCGAGAAGGAATACCGCGCCAAGGGCAAGGACAAGGACAAGGTGGCGGTGGCGGAGTTCCTGCGCGAATGCCGCGCCTTCGCCGAGCGCTGGATCGGCATTCAGCGGGAAGATTTCAAACGCCTGGGTGTGGTCGGCGACTGGGAGAATTTCTACAGCACGATGAGCCCGGCGGCCGAGGCGCAGATCGCACGCGAACTGATGAAATTCGGCGCCAACGGCCTGCTCTATCGCGGCTCCAAGCCGGTGATGTGGTCGGTGGTGGAGAAGACCGCGCTGGCGGAAGCGGAAGTGGAATACGAGGATTATGTCAGCGATCAGGTTTGGGTGAGGTTTCCGGTGGCGGAACTCAAAGGAGTTCCGAGCCCTCGGGCGAATGAGCTGCAAGGCGCCTCGATCGTCATCTGGACCACAACACCGTGGACCATTCCCGGCAATCGCGCGATCTGTTTTTCACCCATGATCGGCTATGGACTTTACGAAGTTACCGATGCGCCGGCGGGAAACTGGGCGAAGCCGGGCGACAAGTTTATCATTGCCGAAAAGCTTGTGGTCGAGACGTTGCGGCAGGCGCGGGTGACCGCGTTTCGGCAGCGCGCGACAATTTCCCCGGCGACGCTGGCCGGGATCACTTGCCGTCACCCGCTCAAAGGCTTCGCCGGCGGCTACGAATTCAAAGTGCCGCTGCTGGAAGGCGGTCATGTCAGCGACGATGCCGGCACCGGCTTCGTGCACACCGCTCCGGGGCACGGCCGCGAGGACTTCGATGTCTGGACCTCAGCTACGCGCACGCTCGAGGCGGAGGGCATCGATACGCACATTCCGTTCACCGTGGATGAAAATGGCGTGTTTACCGACCAGGCGCCGGGTTTTTCCGGCAAGCGCGTGCTGACCGAAAAGGGCGACAAGGGCGACGCCAACGACTCCGTGATCAAGGCGCTCACGGACGCCGTTATGCTGATCGCGCGCGCAAGATTGAAACACCAGTACCCGCATTCCTGGCGCTCGAAGAAGCCGGTGATCTTCCGCAATACGCCGCAATGGTTCGTGGCCATGGACAAAGACATCATCGGACATGACAGCAAGGTGAAGAGTGGCGATACGCTGCGCACGCGTGCGCTCGCCGCGATCAAGGCGACGCGCTGGGTGCCGGCGGCGGGCGAGAACCGCATCACGGGCATGGTCGAGAACAAGCCGGACTGGGTGCTTTCGCGCCAGCGCGTCTGGGGCGTGCCGATCCCGTTTTTCACGCGCGATCGCGGCGACGGATCGGTGGAAATCCTCAAGGATGAACGCGTCAACGCAAGGATCGCCGATGCGTTCGAGAAAGGGGGTGCCGCGGTCTGGTTCGCCACGGATGCCGCGGCACGGTTTCTGGGTTCGGACTACGACCCGGCGGAATGGCAGAAGGTCAACGATATTTGCGATGTGTGGTTCGACTCCGCCTCGACCCATGCTTTCACGCTGGAGGTGCGCGAGGATCTGAAAGTCCGCCGCAAGAAAGACGGCGGCAACGACGTGGTGATGTATCTCGAAGGCTCCGATCAGCACCGCGGCTGGTTCCAGTCCTCGCTGATGGAAAGCTGCGCTACCCGCGCGGCCGCGCCGTTCGACGTCGTTCTCACCCACGGCTTCGCGCTGGCCGAAGACGGCCGCAAAATGTCGAAGTCGCTCGGCAACACCATCGCACCGCAGGACGTGATCAAGCAATCCGGCGCCGACATTTTGCGCATGTGGGCGTGCGCTTCCGACTATGCCGATGACGTGCGGATCGGCCCGGAGATTCTGAAGACCACCGTCGACACCTATCGCAAGCTGCGCAACACGATGCGCTGGATGCTCGGCAATCTTGCGCATTTCCGCGAGCAGGATCGCGTCGCGTTCGCCAAGATGCCGGAACTCGAACGGCTGATGCTGCATCGGCTGGCCGAACTCGATACCCTGGTGCGCCAAGCCTATGCGGACTTCGACTACAAGCGCATCTTCGCCACGCTCAACGCGTTCATGACCAGCGACCTCTCCGCATTCTATTTCGACATCCGTAAGGATGCGCTCTATTGCGAGCCGATTTCGTCGGTCACGCGCAAGGCCTGCCTGACCGTGCTAGATCAACTGTTCCGCTGCACGGTGATCTGGCTTGCGCCGATCCTGTGCTTTACCGCCGAGGAAGCTTGGAGCGACCGCGCGGGCGCGCAAGACGGCTCGGTGCATCTCGAATCATTTCCGACCGTGCCGGCGGATTGGCGCGACGACGCGATCGCCGAGAAATGGCACAAGGTTCGGCTTGTCAGGCGCGCGGTCACTGGCGCGATTGAGATCGAACGCGCCGGCAAGCGCATCGGCGCTTCGCTTGAGGCGGCGCCAATCGTCTACGTGGCGGATAAAGAATTGTTCGTCGCGCTGGTCGACATCGATCTTGCCGAAGCGTGCATCACCTCGGCCGCAACCGTGGTTGAAGGCGAGGGACCCGCGGACGCTTTCCGGCTGCCCGATGTCACGGGCGTGGCGGTCAGCGTGCAGCGCGCGGGGGGCAAGAAGTGCGCGCGCTCGTGGAAGATTTCGACCACGGTCGGCAGCGATCCGCATTATCCTGATGTGACACCGCGCGACGCGCGCGCCTTGCGCGAGTGGGATGCCAGGCGCAAGGCGTCCGCATGAGGCGGCCGCAAATCATCGGTCCGCTGACGCCGTTCGGGCTGGCCGCAGCCATTTTCACCTGCGCGCTCGATCAGGCCGTTAAGCTCTGGTTGATCTTCGGGTTCGAGCTTGGCGGCAGGGGCCTGGTGGCAGTCGCCCCGTTTGTCGATTTCGTGCTCACCTGGAACACCGGCATCAGCTATGGCTGGTTCAAGCAGGAGGGAGCGCTCGGCCAATGGGCGCTGCTCGCACTCAAAGCAGTGGCGGTGGCGTTGTTGTGGATCTGGCTTGCCCGTGCCACCTCCCGGCTATCCGCGATCGCGCTCGGCTTGATCATTGGCGGAGCGTTGGGCAATGCCATTGACCGTCTAATTTATGGCGCGGTGGCCGATTTTGTGTTGCTGCACATTACGACCCCCCAATGGAGCTTCCATTGGTACGTCTTTAACCTCGCCGATGCGGCCATTGTTGCCGGCGTGGCCGGAATCCTGTATGAATCACTGGTTGGGGAGCGCGCCGCAAAAGCGCCCTGATCTGGGCGATAATGTTGCGAATAATCCAGCAATCGCCAAATACTAAGAGCAAATGTTAAGGGTATGCGCGCTACGGGATGACCGCATGACCAAACCTCAGGTGAGCAGGAAACGCGCACTCCGCGCCGTCATCGGCGCAGGGATTGGCATTGCACTGCTGGCTGGCTGCATGGTTGGCACCGCGCGCGCCGATGATGATGACGACGAAGAAATGCTCGACACGAAGATCTTCAACAACATTCTGCAGACGCTCGGTTTGCGACCGAAAAGCGGATCCGGAATCGAATACCGCGAACGTTCGCCGCTGGTCGTGCCGCCGAGCCGGGACCTGCCGGCGCCGAATACCACATCGGCCGCGCGAAACAATCCAGCATGGCCGAACGACTTCGATATAAAGCGGCGCACGGAGGCCAAAGCCGCGCGCAAGACTGCAAAGCCGACTGGCGATCGCGCATTGGAGTCCATCCGGCCGTTACGACCGGATGAATTGCGCGGCAGGGGCGCGCCCGGAACCGGCAGCACCGGCCCACAGGACGATCGCCGCGCCAGCAGCGAAACGATGAGACCCTCGGAACTGGGCTACAAGGGTGGAATCTTCAGCTCTATGTTCAGCGCCGGCAAGAGTGAGGAATACGCAACGTTCACCGGCGAGGCGCCGCGCACGCGTCTGATCGAACCGCCGGCCGGCTATCGCACTCCATCCCCCTATCAGCCCTATGGCGTCGGCAAGGAAAAATATACGCCACCCAAGATCGAGGATCGATCTTTGCCAACCAGGTAAATTTGGACCGCCGATTGGAAATATCCGCATATTTTGTTGCCGCCTGCACGTCGCTGCACTTGCAGCCCACTTGCAGCCTATGAGGCAATGACCATATTGCCCAACATCGCGCGAGATTATTTTGTGCCGAACCGACTGACATCGACCCTCCTCGCCAGCGTCATCGCCGGAGCCGTGATGTTCACGAGCCAAGGCATGGCTGCACCGAAAGCCAATGTCAGCTATTTCAAACTTTCTAACGGGCTTGAAGTCGTCGTCATTCCCGACCGGCGTACGCCCGTCATCACACACATGATTTGGTACAAGGTCGGCTCCGCCGATGAGCCCGCGGGTAAATCCGGCATTGCTCATTTTCTCGAACATTTGATGTTCAAAGGCACGAAGAAAAATCCGACCGGACGATTCTCCAAGGCGGTCGCGGCCATCGGCGGCCAGGAAAACGCCTTCACATCCTCCGACTACACCGGCTATTTCCAGCGCGCGTCACGCGAAAATCTGAAAATGCTGATGGAGTTCGAGGCCGACCGTATGACCGGTTTGGTGCTGAGTGATTCGGTGGTGCAGCCGGAACTCAAGGTCGTGCTGGAGGAGCAGAACCAGCGGGTGGCCAATAATCCCGGCGCACGGCTTTCCGAGCAGCTTGAGGCCGCGCTTTACCTCAACCATCCCTACGGCAAACCGGTCATCGGCTGGCGCCACGAGATCGAGAAGCTCAATCGCGAGGATGCGCTCGCGTTCTACCGGCGGTACTACACGCCCAACAACGCCGTGCTGGTGGTCGCCGGCGATGTTTCCGCCGAAGAAGTCAAGAAACTTGCGCAAGCGACCTTCGGCAAGATCGCGCCGCGCGCCAAGATAACGCCCCGCCAGCGGCCGCAGGAACCCGAGCAGCGCGCGGTGCGCCATATCGAACTTGCCGACCCGCGCGTCGCGCAGCCGAGTCTGCAGCGGTACTATCTGGTGCCGTCGGGGGTGACGGCCAAGCCGGGCGAATCGGAGGCGGTCGACGTGCTGGCGCATATTCTCGGCAGCGGCACGACCAGCCGGCTCTATCAAATCCTGGTAGTGGAGCGCGGGATCGCGACCGGCGTCGGCGCCTGGTACCAGGATGGGGCGCTCGACGCGACCCGCTTGGGCATTTCGGGCACACCGAAGCCGGGGGTAACGCTGCCGCAGCTCGAGGCGGCGATCGATGCTGTGATTGACGACGTTGCAGCCAAAGGCGTCACCGCGGCCGAACTCACGCGCGCCAAAAACCGGATGATCGCGGACGCCGTTTACGCACAAGACAGCCAGGCGACGCTGGCGCGCTGGTATGGCGCAGCGCTCACCACCGGCTCGTCGGTGGAGCGGGTCATGAACTGGCCCGATCGCATTCGCGCCGTAAGCGCCGAGGCCGTGCAGGAGGCCGCACGTCAGTGGCTTGACAAACGCCGCTCGGTTACCGGCTATCTGATCAAGGACGAATCCAAACGCGAGGAAAAACGCTCGTGATCGCACAGTTTTCATCGCGCATCGTAATGGCGGCGGCTGCGGCCATTGTAAGCATGCTGGTGTTGCACGCGCCCGCCCGCGCGACGACGATCGAGCGGGTGGTGTCGCCGGGCGGCATCGAGGCCTGGCTGGTGCGCGAGCCGTCGGTGCCGCTGATCGCCATGGACTTTGCCTTCAAGGGCGGCGCCGACCAGGACCCGGCCAGCAAGCCGGGTGTGGGCTACATGACCGCCGCCTTGCTCGATGACGGCGCCGGCGATCTTGACGCCAAGGCCTTCCAGCAGCGGCTAGAGGAATATGCCATCGAACTGCGGTTTTCGACCGGCCGCAGTCATTTGCAGGGTTCGGTGCGTATGCTCAAGGAGCGGCAAGAGCAAGGCTTTGAATTGCTCCGGCTTGCGCTGACCGCTCCGCGCTTCGACGCCGATGCCATCGAGCGCACGCGCGCGCAGGTGCTTTCTGGCTTGCGGCGCGCGACCACGAATCCGAATGACATCGCCAGCCTGACGTGGTGGAAGGCTGCGTTTCCCAATCACCCCTATGGCCGGCCGACGAACGGCACCTTGGAATCGATTCCGCACGTTTCGAGCGACGATCTCAAGATCTATGCCCGGCGCGTGCTGGCGCGCGATACGCTCAAGATTTCCGTGGTCGGCGACATCGATGCGGAGACGCTGGGCAAGACGCTCGACCGCGTGTTCGGTGCGCTGCCGGCACAGGCGGAACTCAGTTCGGTTTCGGCCGTTGCGCTGCAGGCGGTCGGACGCCGTATTGTGGTCGAGCTCGACGTGCCGCAAGCGGTACTGACCTTCGGCGGCCTCGGCGTCGCGCGCAAGGATCCCGACTTCATGGCCGCTTTCGTGGTCAATCACATCCTCGGCGGCGGCTCGTTCTCATCGCGGCTCTACGACGAGGTGCGCGAGAAACGCGGTCTCGCTTATGGCGTCTATTCCTACCTGCTGCCGCTCGATCATGCGGCGCTGGTCATGGCCGGCACCGCGACAAGCGCCGAGCGCGCCGGCGAAACGCTGGAAATCATCGAGAAGGAGATGCGCCGACTCGGCGAACAAGGGCCGACCGCGGCCGAACTTGCCAAGGCCAAGGCCTATCTCAAGGGTTCCTATGCCCTGCGCTTTGATACTTCGACCAAGATCGCGGGGCAGCTTCTGCAGATTCAAATCGATGAGCTGGGCATCGACTACATCAAGAAGCGCAATAGGCTGATCGAAGCGGTTACGCTCGCCGACGCGAAGCGCATGGCCAAACGCCTGTTCAGCGGCGAATTTCTCGTCACCGTGGTCGGCCGCCCGAAAGGGGTCGACTCGAAGGAACCCGGCGGCTAATACCAACGGCGTTAAGTAATGACCGTCATCCTGAGGTGGCCGCCATAAGCGCGTTAACGCGCGTCTTCGACGCGCTATGGCGGCCCTCGAAGGATGAACGGCCACCGATCTCGGGTTTACCCGAGATCGGCATTTTAAGTGCGCAAGTCGGCTATAGCCGACTTGCTCGGCATTTTAAGTGCGCAAGTCGGCTATAGCCGACTTGCTCGGCATTTTAAGTGCGCAAGTCGGCTATAGCCGACTTGCGATGCCGTCGCCCTTCGAGGCTCGCTTCGCTCGCACCTCAGGGTGACGGAGATGAGTCAGTGATTGCTGCCGCTGGTATAATCGGTCTTCCCAAGTAGCAACTTCAATGCATTCGTGACAATTTGACGCTCCCCTCTCTTGGGACACGAGAAGTTTTTGGGACGTGAGCAGCTTTGCGGAGAGCCGGATGGCGCTCAAGCAATCGATCGAGAACGCGCGTGCGGAGCGCATTGGATCCGAGGGGGTTTCGGCAAGCGCCTTCGCCGATGCACTCGCGCGCAGCGGCGAGGCGCTCAAAACTCTGCGTGCGCGCCATGCCAACGGCTCATTGCCGCTGCTGCTGCTGCCTGAAAAGCGCGATGATATCGCCGAGATCCAAGCCGCGGCCGCACGTCTGACGGCAGCGGGGGCCACTGACGTGGTATTTCTCGGCACCGGCGGATCAAGCCTGGGCGGGCAGACATTGGCGCAGCTTGGTGGCTTCGGCGCGCCGGCAGGCGGGCAAATGCGCGGAGCGCCGCGCCTTCAATTCATGGACAATCTCGACCCAAACACTTTCGATGCAGTGCTGCGAACGCTTCCGCTCCCGGCGACGCGATTTGTCGCGATCTCCAAGTCAGGCGGCACGGCGGAAACGCTGATGCAGACCATCGCCGTGCTCTCGGCGCTCAAGCAAAGCGGTCTGGAAGGCCGGATTCCCGGACTCATCCTAGGCCTCACCGAGCCGGCCAGGGCCGGCAAGCGCAATGGCCTGCGCGACCTGCTCGAAGCGCATCGCGTATCCATGCTCGATCACGACGCGAAAGTCGGCGGGCGCTATTCGGCGCTCACCAATGTGGGCCTGCTGCCGGCGGCGGTCGCCGGTTTGAACATCGAGAAAATCCGTGCGGGCGCGGCGGCGGCGCTGGCGCCGATCCTTGACTCGCGCCCGGCGCAGGAAGTGCCTTCCGCCGTGGGCGCGGCGCTTAGCGTCACTCTCGCGCAGCAGAACCGAAAATCAATCACGGTGATGATGACTTATGCCGACCAGCTCGAACGGTTTGCGCGCTGGTATGTGCAGCTGTGGGCCGAGAGCCTGGGCAAGGACGGCAAGGGCACGACGCCGCTTGCGGCATTGGGCCCGGTCGATCAGCACAGCCAATTGCAGCTCTTCATCGGCGGACCGCGCGACAAGCTCTTTACCGTGGTCACCGTGGGGAGCGGACCGCGCGGATCGCGCATGGACACGGAGCTTGCAAAACTCGCGGGCGAGCCCGGCTTCGCCGGCAAGACGATCGGCGATCTCGTGGCCGCACAGGGCCGCGCCACCGCCGAGACGCTCGCCAAGAACGGCTGCCCGGTGCGCACTCTTCATCTCGACCGGCTCGATGAGGCAAGCCTGGGCGAGCTGCTCGTGCATTTCATGCTGGAGACGATCATTGCTGCGCATCTGTTCGGCGTCGATCCGTTTGATCAGCCGGCGGTGGAAGAAGGCAAAGTCCTGGCGAAAAAATATCTAACGGGGTAATCATCACCCGCACTTCTCCGCCCTCATCCTGAGGAGCGTCGCCATAGCAGGTGCAGCCTGCGTACACTTGGCTGCGATGCGACGCGTCTCGAAGGATGCGGGCGGCCTTATGGTTCGAGACGCCCGCTTTCGCTACGCTCAGCGGGCTCCTCACCATGAGGCCGATTGAGGCCGGCCATCATCATGATCCGCATCACCGACACCATCAGCATTGACGAGTCCGAACTCTCCGAAAGCTTCGTGCGATCCTCCGGTCCCGGCGGGCAGAACGTCAACAAGCTCTCGACCGCGGTGCAGCTGCGTTTCGACGTGCGGCATTCGCCGTCGTTGCCCAACGATGTGGCGGTACGGCTGTTCCGGATCGCCGGGCGGCGGCTGACCAAGGATGGCGTTCTGGTGATCCTTGCGCAGCGCCATCGCACGCAGGAGCGCAACCGGGCGGATGCGCGCGAGCGGCTCATCGAGATGATCCGCGAGGCCGCGACGCCGCCGGTGCCGCGGCGGCCGACCAAGCCCCCCCGTGCGTCGCGCCGGCAACGGCTGGAGACGAAAAAGCGACGCTCCGGGCTCAAGGCGCTGCGCCGGGGCAAGCCGTCGTTTGATTAGGGCATAACCCAAGAACGCTGACTGCTGAAGAATTACGGAATTGCGGTGGTAGGAATTACCTACTCTTTTGATTTCCACTTCGCTGGAAAATACTTTATCGGCCGATCAACTGCCACAGCACCGTCACGATCGCGGCCAGGCCCACAAGTCCTGTTCCGCCCGCCCCGACGCCGCGTTGCCACATCTTCATGTTGTCGGCGCTGATGCCGAACGGATGGATCAGGCGAGCAATGAGCAGCACGACACCCATGACATGAATCCAGGTCTTGCCGCCGCCGTTGAGCTCCGCGATGGCAATGAGCAGCAGGACGAACGGTACGTTCTCGACCCAGTTCATGTGGCGGCGATTGGCCTCCATCAGCGGTTTGACGCCGCCGTCGCCGAGCGAAACAGTCGTCTGGCTGCGCGCCCGTCCGACCAGACCCCACAGCACAAGACCAATGATGCCCAGCAACCCCGCATAAAGCGCCGTGACCTGCAAAGCCATGGTTGCCTCCCCCTTTGACCGGGACGCGCGCCCCGAATTGAGGAAACGATAGTCGACGGCAGGGCCTTCGGGAAGCCAGACAGCCCCGCTTGGGCGTCAAGCGATTGCGACTGGTGAAGCCGTCGTTCGAATAACGGGGGCAGTTCGCGGCCTGCCCTCGCCGCTGCCATATTGCCTCGATAGATTCATGACGCGATTCGCCGCTTGCTTCCCTCGCCCCGCACTAGCGGGGAGAGGGTGGCGACCCCCGACTTGATCGGGGGGAGCCGGGTGAAGGGTGATGCTGTCCAGGTGCCCCTCACCCGGCCCGCTTCGCGTGCCGACCTCTCCCCGTAAGTACGGGGAGAGGTGAAGAAAGAAGAATGCGCGGGGCGAGGTGAAAGAAGAAAAAATGCCCGTCCGCCAGCTCTCGGAAAACGTCATCAACCGCATCGCCGCCGGCGAGGTGGTCGAGCGCCCGGCGAGCGTGGTCAAGGAGCTGGTCGAAAACGCGCTCGATGCCGGCGCGCACCGCATCGAGATCGCCACCGACGGCGGCGGCCGGCGGCTCATCCGCATCACCGACGACGGCGAGGGCATGACACGCGCCGATCTGGCGCTCGCGGTCGAGCGGCACGCCACCTCCAAGCTCGTGGGCGACGATCTGCTGCAAATCCGCACGCTGGGCTTTCGCGGCGAAGCGCTGCCCTCGATCGGGGCGGTGGCGCGGCTTGCGATCGTCACACGCCATGCGGATGAGCCGCACGCCTGGGCGATCGCTGTGGAAGGCGGTGCCAAATCGCCGGTCAAGCCTGCGGCACTAAGCGATGGGACGCGGGTCGAGGTGAGCGATCTGTTTTACGCCACGCCGGCACGGCTGAAATTTCTCAAGAGCGACCGCGCAGAGGCGGAAGCGGTGCGCGAGGTGGTACGGCGTCTGGCGATGAGCCGGCCCGACGTCGCCTTCACGCTCGCGGGTGAGGAGCGCGCGCCCGTCACCTGGGCGGCAGCGCTGCCGGGCGCCGCCGGACAGCTTGTGCGGCTTGCCGATGTGCTGGGGCCCGAATTCCGCGCCAACGCCGTGGAAGTGCGCGCCGAGCGCGAGGGCGTCACGGTCGAAGGCTATGCCGGATTGCCGACGCTCTCGCGCGCCAATGCGCTCGGGCAATATCTGTTCGTCAACGGCCGGCCGGTACGCGACCGGCTGCTCATCGGTGTGGTGCGTGCGGCCTATGCCGATTATCTGCCGCGCGATCGCCATCCCATCGTTGCGCTGTTCGTGACGCTGCCCGCGCGCGAAGTCGACGTCAATGTGCACCCGGCAAAATCCGAAGTGCGGTTTCGCGACAGCGGACTCGTGCGCGCGCTGCTGCTGCATGCGCTCAAGGAGGCGCTATCGCGCGAGGGACAGCGCGCATCGAGCACCGGGGGCACGGCAACAATTGCGGCGTTTCGCCCGGCGGGGCTGCCCCGGCGCGGCTGGGATTGGCGGCGCTCGCCGGCAAGGCCGGTCGGAGCGTATGGCGGCGCGCTCGCTGCACAGCGCGATCCGGCTGCCGGATTCGCGGAAGCCGCGCAGGCGGCGTTCGATGTCGGGGGCGCGGCCGCCGTTGCGCGCATCGACATGGCGGAACTCGCCGCCGATCTGCTCGACAAGCCGCTGGGTGCGGCGCGCGCGCAGGTGCATGAAACGTACATCGTGGCGCAGACGCGCGACGGGCTGGTGATCGTCGATCAGCATGCCGCGCATGAGCGGCTGGTCTATGAGCGCATGAAAGCGGCGATCGATCAAAATGGCATCGCGCGGCAAATCTTGCTCATTCCGGAAATCGTCGAACTCGACGGGGCGGATATAGACCGCCTGCTGGCGCGGGCCGATGAGCTTACGCGCTTTGGCCTCGCGCTCGAGCCGTTCGGGCCGGGCGCGGTGGCGGTGCGGGAAACTCCCTCGATGCTCGGCGAGATCGACGCCGGCGCGCTGGTGCGCGACCTTGCCGAGCACATGGCGGAGTGGGACGAGGCGCTCCCGCTGGAGCGGCGCCTGCTGCATGTGGCCGCCACCATGGCCTGCTACGGTTCGGTGCGTGCCGGGCGCAGGCTCAAGCCGGAGGAGATGAACGCGCTGTTGCGCGCCATGGAGGAAACGCCCAATTCCGGCCAGTGCAACCACGGCCGCCCGACCTATGTGGAACTCAAGCTCATCGACATCGAACACCTGTTCGGGCGGCGATGATCCGACATTGTGCGGCAAAAACCGGGTAAATGTGGGCTTGATCCGGCGCGCTGGGCGCGCGAGTGTTAGGGGGTTCAGGGAGAGCACCATGCGTAAAATAATGATTGCCGCGACGACTCTGCTTGCGCTTTGCGGTACCGCCTCGGCGCAGGACTGGCCGAATCGGACGATCACGCTGATTGTGCCGTTCGCGCCCGGCGGCGGCATCGACGCCAGCGCACGCCTGCAGGCGCTGGTGCTCGGCGAGATCCTTGGACAGACGATCATCGTGGAGAACGTCGGGGCTGCCGCCGGCACCATCGGCAGCGCCCGCGTCGCCAAGGCCACGCCTGACGGCTACACATTCCTGATCGGCAACAGCGGCACGCACGCCTTTAGTCAGTCGCTGTACAAGAACCGGCCCTACAATGCCGCCGAAGATTTTCAGCCGATCGGCTTGGTATCGGAGTCGCCGCGCATTTTGATCGCACGCAAGGATTTGCCGGTGAACAATCTGCAAGAGTTCATCGCTTATGCGAAGGCGAACCAGAGCAAGATGCAGTTCGGCTCGGCCGGCGTCGGTTCCGGCACACATCTGCCGTGCGTGCTGCTGAACATGGCCATGGGCGTGGAGGTCACGCATGTTCCCTATCGCGGCGCAGGGCCGGTGATGCAAGACCTCATCGGCGGACGCATCGATTACTTTTGCGACACCATCCAGACCGGCGCGGTGCAAGCCAAGGCGGGCACCGTGAAAGGCATCGCCGTGATGGCGCCCAAGCGCGTGCCGATCATCGCCGAGCTCGCAACCACCGGCGAGCAGGGCCTCAAGGGCGTGGAAGCGACCGTCTGGAACGGTTTTTTCTTTCCGAAGGGCACGCCGGAACCGATCGTGCGGAAAATGAACAAGGCCTTGGGCGAGATGATCGCACGGCCCGACGTTCGATCGAAGTTGGAGGGGCTCGGCCTCGAAATCGTGCCGCCGGAGCAGCGCACTTCGGAATATCTCGCGAAACTTCTGCCGCAGGAGATCGAGCGCTGGGGCAAAGTCATCAAGGCGACCGGAATTAGCGTGGATTGAGATTTATACCAACTCACAATTGGTCATTCCGGCCGAGCCGCGTTGGCGGCGAGAGCCGAAATCCATAAACACCTACGGCGATTATGGATTCCGGGTCCGGCCTTTGGCCGTCCCGGAATGACGAGTCGAATTTAATGCGTGAGAGGTTTATTCGCGTGCTCATGATTTGCCACGCAAGAAAATCAGTTCGGTATCGTCAAAGGCGCGCCGCTCGATCTCCTCGAAGCCAGCCGGTATGGTAACGGCGCCGGTTGCCTCCTCAACCACGATCAGCGCGTTGGGCGCGAGCCAGCCGCCCTCATGCGCGGAGAGGAGCGCTTTTTCGGCGAGATCCTTTCCGTAGGGCGGATCGAGAAAGACCAGCGAGAACGGTTCGACCGGGTGGGCGGGTCCGAGCTTGGTGGCGTCGCGGCGGAAAATGCGCGTGACGCCGCCCAAGCCGAGCGCCTCGACATTGGCGCGGAGCAGCGCGCGGGCTTCGGCACCGTCATCGACGAACAGCGTGAACGCCGCACCGCGCGATAGCGCTTCCAGCCCGAACGCACCGGTGCCGGCGAACAGGTCGAGCACGCGCGCGCCGCTTATTGGATCGCCGTAGCCATGCACCAGAATATTGAACAGCGATTCGCGCAGACGATCCGCAGTCGGCCGGATGGCTTGCGACTTCGGCGCGGTCAACGCGCGCCCGCGCAACCGCCCGCCGACGATGCGCATCAGCGATCCCGCTTACGATGGTGGTGCCTGCTCTTGCCGCGATCCGGAGACTGCCGTTGGTTGCGGCCGGTCGCAGGTCGGTCCTTATTGGCGCGCGCGCTACCAATCCGATCCCGGGTGTACCTGTGTTTGGTGAACGACGACGACGCCATCTCGCGCGGATCGCGACTTTCAGTTGTCCGCGCCAAAGGTAGAAGCAAGGGCTTCTCTCGTTCGACGATCGGTGCGGAGAAATCGGCGCCCGAGAGCGCGACCAGCCGCGAGCCGAGCTGATCGCGCAGCGTCCTGGTCTTGACCTCCTCGACCGCGCCTACCGGCAGGTCGCCGAGCTGGAACGGTCCGAACGAGACGCGGATGAGCCGGTTCACCTGCAGACCAAGTTCGCGCAGCACATTCCTGATCTCGCGGTTCTTGCCCTCACGCATCGCAAAGGTAAGCCACACATTTGCTCCATGCTCGGCCTGCGCGCGGTCAAGGGTGGCTTCGATCGGCCCGTAATGAATACCGTCGACCGTGAGGCCATTGCGCAATCGGTCGAGCTCGCCTTGCGTCACCCGGCCATGGGCGCGCACGCGATAGCGCCGCAGCCAACCGGTCGCCGGCAGTTCGAGCGCGCGCGCGAGGCCGCCGTCGTTGGTGAGCAGCAGAAGCCCTTCGGTGTTGAGATCGAGCCGGCCGACGCTGATGAGACGCGGCAAATCCTTCGGCAGAGCCGCGAAGATGGTGGGGCGCCCTTGCGGATCGGTGCTGGTGGTGACCAGACCGCGCGACTTGTGGAACAGAAACAGCCGCGTGCGCTCAAAGGCCGGCAGCGGCTTGCCGTCGATGCTAATACGGTCTCGCGCGGTGATATTGAGCGCGGGCGAGGAAATCGCCGCGCCGTTGACCGCGACGCGGCCGGCGGCAATCCAGGCTTCTGCCTCGCGGCGCGAGCAAAGGCCGGCGCGCGCCATCACCTTGGCGATGCGCTCGGCCGCTTTCGCGGCCGGCGGCAAGGCTTCCGGCGCCGGGCGCGGCAAAGTGGTCTTAAGCCGCTTGCCGCGGAACTTGCGGCCCTGGTGGCGGGGTCCGCCGGCCGGTCGGTTTTCATGTGCGCCCTTGGTCATCAGGTCCACCATCGATAATGTGCTGGCCTGATAGCAGAGATCGAACTTGGGGACGAGCCGTGGCGCAGCCCTACATGCAATTGGCGATCGAGGAAGCGCGCGCGGCGCAGAGCGCGGGCGAAGTGCCGGTCGGCTGCGTCATCGCGCGGGAGGGCGCGGTGATCGCGCGGGCCGGTAATCGCACACTGCGCGATCGCGACCCCACCGCGCATGCCGAACTTCTGGCGATCCGGCAGGCCGCCGTCACGTTGGGCTCCGAGCGGCTCTTGGATTGCGACCTTTATGTCACGCTCGAGCCCTGCGCCATGTGCGCTGGGGCAATTTCATTCGCCCGCATCCGCAGGCTTTATTACGGCGCGGGCGATCCCAAGGGCGGCGCGGTGGAGAACGGCGTGCGCCTGTACGCCTCGCCTACCTGCCATCACCGGCCGGAGGTCTATAGTGGAATCAACGAGCAAGAATCGGCAGCGCTGCTGCGCGGCTTCTTTGCCGCGCGGCGCGCCGGATCATGAATGCGGCGGCGCATTGCCGCCGCGGATTATTGATTAGACGAGCTTGTCGACAATGTTGCCGGTGCCGGGCGCGGGAGAAGCGTTAACCTGCGTCGCGCTCACGGGCGAAGAACCATGATCTTCGTCGCTCGATTGTTCCGGCGCCGGGTTTGTAGTCTGTGCCGGCGTTCCGGTCGTGGTAGAAATCGTCTGTACGCCAATGCTGGATGTACTCATCACGCCTGCCTTTTTTGATGTCTTGCAGGCGATAATCTAGGGCGGCAGCAGCAAATTTTTTGCGCGATTTTTTCGTGCAATTTTAATCGATGCGGAAAGGCCAATTTCACCTTCAGCGCGGCGCGTGCCTTTCATGCATCGATAAGAGCCGCAAGACGGCGTTTGACTTCCTCCTTCACCGGCTCGGCCACACGCAGGATCGCGCTGGCGTGGAAGAAATCGAGGAGGCGGAACGATCCGACATTGGGCCGCAGCAGCAGATCGGGCGCACCGTGCTTGAGCTTCTCGCTGATGATCGAATGCGTCATCACCAATACGGTGGCATACAGACATTCGAGCGCATTGGGAACTTCGCGCCGGTGGGCGGACGGAGGGCCGGAAATCTCGACCGCGACAATGACATCGGCGCGACCGCGCAGCAGATCGAACGGCAGCGGGTTGGTGGCGCCGCCATCGATCAGGATCTGACCGTCGACGACGACCGGGCGGATGATGGTCGGCAACGCGATGGAGGCGGCAAGCGCGCGCTTGAGGGGGCCAGTGGAAATCACGACTTCACGCCGGCTGTAGAGATCGGACGCCACCACCAGCAACGGTATGGCAAGCGCGTCAAAATCCCCGGGAAGGGTCTCCGGCAGGAAATTTTTGCACAGCTTTTCGGCATCGAGGCGCGTCGCATCGCCAAAGCCGCCGCCGAACAAATCGCTCAGCTTGCCCGCGCGCGAACGGATCATCCGGCGCATGACCTCGGCGCGATTGTGCAAAAGGCCGGTGGCATAGCGGCGGATTTCCTTGCCGGTCATGCCGGCGGCATAACCGGCGCCGACAATGGCGCCGATGGAAGTACCGGCGATCGCGACCGGCTTTACACCCAGTTCATCGAGCGCCTCGAGCACGGCGATATGCGCCAACCCGCGGGCACCGCCGCCGCCGAGCGCTAGAGCAACGGTTTTTGTCATCGTGCGCCCGCCTGCCGCGCAAAGGCCCACGCGGTCTCGGCCAGCGGCCGCACCATCTGCGCCTTGGCGGGCGCGTATTCGCTGGTCGCGGTGCCGTCGCGCACGCGGCCGGCGATGCCTTGCAGGATCGCGGCGAGGCGGAAGAAATTATAAGCAAAATATACCGGCAAATGCGGGCGCGGGTCGAGCCCGGTGCGGATGCAATAGGCATCGATATAGCCGGCGAGTGCGGGAATGCCGAGGCGGTCGAGATCGCAGCCGACGAGCGAGCCGGTGTCGGCGTCGGCCGGCGGCATGTGCCACTGCATGAGATGGTAGGTGAAATCGGCCAGCGGATCGCCGAGCGTGGAGAGTTCCCAGTCGAGCACCGCGAGGATTTTCGGCGCGGCGGGTGCGACGATGAGATTGTCCAGCCGATAGTCGCCGTGCACCAAGCGCACCGGCGCGGCTGGCGGCAAATGCGCCGGTAACCAGGCAATCAGGCTTTCCATCGCCTCTATTTTCTGCGTTTCAGACGCGCGGTATTGCTTCGACCAGCGCTCGACCTGGCGGCCGACGTAGTTCTCGCCGCGGCCGAAGTCGGACAGACCGATTTCGGCCGGAGCGAACGAGTGCAGGCGTGCGAGCGCCGCATTCATGGCGTCGTAGACCGCCGCCCGCTCGGCGGGGTTCGATCCGGGCATGTCCGGATTCCAGAACACACGGCCTTCGACAAAGGCCATGACGTAAAACGGCGTGCCGGCGACGTTCTCGTCGGCGCAATAGAGCACCGGCTCGGCCACCGGAAAGTCGTGCGCATGGAGCGCGCGGATCACACGAAATTCGCGATCGACTGCATGCGCGGACGGCAGCAGCTTGCCCGGCGGCTTGCGACGAAGCACATAGCGCCGCGCCGGTGTGTCCAAGAGATAAGTCGGATTCGACTGGCCACCCTTGAATTGGCGCAGGCTGAGCGGGCCGGCAAAGTCAGCAACCTCTTGGTTCAAATAGGCTTCGAAACGCGCGACATCGAACCGCAACGGCGCGGCTACGTCCTTGGTGCCGGTGAATGCTGACTGGCGATCGATTTTAAGCATGACATTAATTCAACTCATTGAACCAATAAAATCAATAAGTTAAACAACCAAAGAGGCACCCTACCATCTAAGCAATATGGACAGTCATTCTGACAAGACCGTATGTCCTTCCTTTGATGAGGCGACTCACCCTCGATGCGGTTGCGAGGGTTACCCGGATGGACCGGGCAGAGCCTCAACGCAAGGAGGGCGAGTCGTGACCGATCATAGCGAAGCTTTTGTAGGCTTTGATAC
>CAZNSG010000194.1:0-5023 GCA_964575715.1 uncultured Hyphomicrobiales bacterium
AGCCATGATGCGCGGCATCGCCGCGATCAAGCCGGGCGCTACCACCGGCGACATCGGCGCCGCAATTCAGGATTATGTGGAGGCGCAGCACATGAGCGTCGTGCGCGACTTTTGCGGGCACGGGCTGGGCCGGCTGTTCCACGATGAACCTAACGTCGTCCACGTCGGCCGCCGGGGCGAAGGCATCGTGCTGCGGCCAGGCATGTTTTTCACGGTCGAGCCCATGATCAACCTCGGCCGTTCGCACGTGAAGGTGCTCTCCGACGGCTGGACGGCGGTCACCCGCGATCGCTCGCTTTCGGCCCAGTTTGAGCACTCGATCGGGGTGACGCAGAACGGGGTCGAGATTTTCACGCCTTCGCCCAAGGGACTCGACAAGCCGCCTTACGCGAGCTGATGTTGGTTCAGCCATTGCAAAAGAGCATAATACCGTCATCCTAAGATGAATGGTGTGTCGTGCCACGTGTTGAGTGGTAAGTGGCGCGGGGTAATCATGGCCAAGAACGACAGCAGGGTGAAATCCCCTGGTTTTGCAGAAGCTGATCCGCATTATCATGGACACCGCGATCGATTGCGGCGGCGTTTCCGCGAGGCCGGTAGCGAGGCGCTGACCGACTACGAATTGCTCGAGCTGCTGTTGTTTCGCGTGCTGCCGCGCCGCGATGTAAAGCCGCTGGCCAAATCGCTGATCGCCAAGTTCGGCTCGTTCGCCGAGGTGGTTGGCGCACCCGCCGCGCGGCTGGCCGAGGTCAAGGGCCTTGGCGACTCGGCAATCACCGAGCTCAAGATCGTGCAGGCCGCCGCCAGCCGACTCGCACGCGGGCAGGTCAAAGGACGGCCGGTGCTCTCGTCATGGTCGGCGGTGCTCGACTATTGCCGCACCGCCATGGCTTTCGCCGAGAAGGAACAGTTCCGCGTGCTGTTCCTGGACAAGCGCAATCAGCTCATCGCCGATGAATTGCAGCAGGTCGGCACCGTTGACCACACGCCGGTCTACCCGCGCGAAGTGGTCAAGCGCGCGCTTGAACTGTCCGCGACCGCGATCATCCTGGTGCACAATCATCCCTCGGGCGATCCGACGCCGTCGCGCGCCGACATCGTGATGACGCAATCCATCGTCGAGATCGCAAAGCCGCTCGGCATTTCCGTGCACGACCACATCATTGTCGGCAAGGAAGGCCACGCGAGCCTGAAGGGTCTGAAGCTGATTTGAGCGCGGCGTCAACTCCGTTCCACTTTGCCGATCGATGAGGTCAGGCGGATCGCGCTGACACGCCGCTAGGGCCATATTTGTTTTGGCGAAATTGAAGTTATACCAACGGCGAGAACGGATGACTCACTTTCTCCGTCACCCAGAGGCGCGAGCGAAGCGAGCCACCGCAAGTCGGCCTTGGCCGACTTGCGCATCCAAATTCCGATCTCGGGTAAACCCGAGATCGGTGGGCGACGGCATGTCCGCCATCCTTCGAGGCTCGGCGCTGCGCGCCGAGCACCTCAGGATGATGGTCATTACTTATCGCCGTTGGTATTAGGCCCTAGCTTTTTGCTTGAGCATGATCTTTTCCGAAAACCGGTTCCCACTTTTCGGGATCATGCTCTATTTGCGCACCAAGAGCACCGGATCGCCGGTCTGCGGGATGCGGTGCCAATTGGCCGGGTCATCGGCCTCGAACAGCCACGTGTCACCTCGGGCCGATGCGAGGGTGAGCCCGCCGCGTTCGATGCGCCATGACACCGGGTTGAAGCGCGCGACAAACGGCTCGCAGCCGGGGTTGAGCTTGAGCGCAAAGCCATCGCCGACGGCCGTGCTGGAGAGCGTAAGCGTGCAGATGGTTTTGCCCGCCCCGCGCACCACCGCCCAGTCGCCGTTCATTTGCTCGGCGGTGACGTCCGGAACGACCGCGCCGGCGACTTGAATGAACAGGATGCCTTCGCCCGGCCGCGGGGCCTCGAACATCCGGCTCTCGACCTCGCTGAATTCGAGCACCGACCTGCCCTTGGCATTGAGCAGACGCAGGAAATCGTTTTCCGCCAGGCGCCAGCCGACGATTTCCTTGATGAACGGAAAAAAGCCAATGCACGCCTGATCGAATTCGAGCTTCATGCCGACCGCACCAGGATCGGTCCGAAACACGACGCTACAGACCTTTTCCCGGCTGGCGTTGGAAAATTCCCATTTCCCAACCATCGCCTTGGCGGCTTCGCTGGGTGGCTGTGCCGGGGTCGGCGCCGGAGCCGGCGCGGCCGAGGCTGAGCCCAAGGGCAACGCAACAAGAATGAACAGCAAGATGGAGCGCCGCATCATGATGGCGATCTCGTAATCCGATTCAAAATCATACTATCACGCTGCGTGCACGCCGTCATGCCGCCCGCGCATTGCCACGATAAGGGGCCATCATCGTTGCTTGTGCGGGGTTTCGGGCACGGGCGTGAGCGGCGGCTTGCCGGCGCCCCAGGCGAGCAGATTGTCGACCACGAGCTGCTCCATCTTGCGGCGGGTATAGACCGTGCTCGAACCCAGATGCGGAAACAGCACAATACTGTCCATGGCGAGCAGTTCCTGCGAAACTTCGGGCTCCTTGGGATACACGTCGAGTCCGGCGGAGTGGATTTTCTTTTCGCGCAGCGCCTTGATCAGCGCCGGCTCGTCCACCACCGAGCCGCGCGCCATGTTAATCAGAATCCCGTCGGGGCCGAGCGCTGCAAGCACTTCCGCATCGATGAGATTCTTGGTTTGCGCGCCGCCCGGCGTAATCACCAGCAGCGTGTCCACGTCGCGCGCCATATCGAGCAGCTTGGGATAATAGCGATACGGCACGCTGCCTTGCGGATTGCGGCTGTGATAGACGACGGGTACGAGAAATGCTTCGAGCCGGCGCGCGATCGCCCTGCCGATGCGGCCCATGCCGACCATGCCGACGGTACGGTCGCGCAGCGTCGCCTTGGTCAAGGGATATTGCCGCTCCAGCCACTTTCCCGCGCGCAAGAAGCGCTCGGCCTGCGGGAACTCGCGCACCGTGCAAAGCAACAGACCGAGCGCGGTATCGGCGACTTCCTCGGTCAGCACATCCGGCGTGTTGGTGACAACGATGCCATGCGCGGCAGCGTATTTAACATCGATATTGTCGTAGCCGACGCCGAAGCTCGCAACGATCTCGAGCCGCGGGCAGAGCGCCATTCGCGCACTATCCATGCGATCCGGCGCACCGGTGACGGCAGCCCCGCGCACGCGCGGCCCCACCTCGGCGATCAAGGCGTCGGCGTCTTTGGCTTCCGCCAGCACATGTACCGTGAATGCGCTTTTAAGCCCATCGACAATGAGCTTCTTGGGCACCCCGATCAGCAGCACTTCGGCTTTTTCGCCGGCCATCGGCCTCTCTCCATCAAGTTATTGCCGCACATACACCAACGGCGCGGCTAGTAACCTGCACGTTCGCGGCAAAATCTCAAGCCTAGAGCATGATCCCGAAAAGTGGGAACCGGTTTTCGGATAATACCAGCGGCAGCAATCACTGACTCATCTCCGTCACCCTGAGGTGCGAGCGAAGCGAGCCTCGAAGGGCGACGGCCCGGGCCGTTCATCCTTCGAGGGCCGCTTCGCGGCCACCTCAGGATGACGGTCATTACTTATCGCCGTTGGTATAAGATCATGTTCAAATGAAAAGCTAAAATCGGCCTGCATTGCGGCCGTTCGCGCGCCTGTGTTAGCAGAACCGGTCGTTTGTACGACCGAGCAAGGGAGATTGGGATGGCACAGAACACGCAACGGATCGGCTGGATCGGCATGGGCCGCATGGGCTATCCCATGGCCGAGCGGCTGCTCAAAGCCGGCTACGACGTCTCGATCTGGAACCGCACCCGCGCCAAGGCCGAGCCGCTCGCCGCCAAGGGTGGAAAAATCGTCGACAAGCTGTCCGATCTCGCTGGCGTCGATGTGCTGTTCTCCATCGTCTCCACCGGCAAGGATTTGGAAGAGGTCTATTTCGGCAAGGACGGCGTCGCCAAGAACGGCAAGCTGCCTCCCGTGTGCGTGGACTGCTCGACCATCGCGGTTGACGAATCCGCCGCGCTGCGCAAGCGGCTGAAAGAACGCGGCGCCGATTACATCTGTGCGCCGGTCAGCGGCAACGCCAAGGTGATCAAGGCCGGCAAGCTTTCCGCGGTGTGCTCGGGGCCGGAAGCCGCCTTCCGCAAGGCCGAGGAGATGATCAAGGTATTTTCGCCGCGCGGCGTCTCTTACGTGGGCGAGGGCGAGCTCGCCCGCGTTTGCAAGATTGCGCACAATGTCATGCTCGGCGTGGTGATCGAGAACCTGATCGAGATCACGCTGCTCACCAACAAGATGGGCGTGCCGCGCCATGCATTCCTTGCCTTCCTCAACAACGGCGTGATGGGCTCGATGTTCACCGCCTATAAATCGCCGGCGCTGGTCAATCTCGACTGGACCACGACGTTTACGCCCGAACTGCTGCGCAAGGATCTCGATCTCGGGCTGGAACTCGGCCGCGAGATGGACGTGCCGATGCCGGTGACCGCCGCCGCGCGCGAAATGTTGCAATCGCACTTCGGCGCCGCCATGCTGCAGAAAAATCCGCAGGAATATATCGAGAAGGATTTCGCCGCCTTGGCCGAAACCATGGCGCTCGCCGCCGGCATGAGGCTTGTGCCGGAAAACAAGCCGGTGCCGACGGGGCTGGAGAGCTGAGCTTCGCCGCGTGCACACTTTCTTCCCTCTCCCCGTTCTTACGGGGAGAGGGTGGCGACCCCCGACTTGATCGGGGGGAGCCGGGTGAGGGGCTCCCTTGCGAATCGCACATGCAAAAGTTTTGGAGAAGAGGCCCCTCACCCGCCCGCCTTCGGCGGTCGACCTCTCCCCGCGAAGAGCGGCTGTCATATTCACACATCTCGTGCGACCACAGCGGAGGAACGCAAAAAGGTGAGTCTTTTCAGCGTCTGCATCCAACCCCGAACCTTGGCTGCTTCCACATCGAGGGTAAGCTAAGTCCTTGATCCAGAGTCAATT
>CAZNSG010000195.1:0-4111 GCA_964575715.1 uncultured Hyphomicrobiales bacterium
CGAAAACGATCAGGATCGGGCCGATAAGGAGCTTTGTGGGGGTCATGTGCCCTGTTCCAGTTCATGCGCGGCACGGGCACCGCAGCATCGGAACAAGGGTCAGGCAGAACGCTGGAATCTTAAATCGCGTTTATCTACGACGATTTGCGCTTATGTTGGATCAAGTGAAGAATTGGCAGAGCGGCACGAGCCTATCGGGGAGCCTGCCGCGTCATTCCTCCACATCTTGAACATTGGGACATTATCCAAACTGGTGCGATACAAGCCAAAGTCTTCCTCCAGATAGACAGAACGGTCGGCATTGCCGACGGTAGTGAAAATGGAACTACAGGGACATGGCACGTATTCGAAAAATTGAAATCAAAAACTTTCGGGGCGTCAGGGAGTTTTCATGGCTTCCGTCACCAGGAATCAATTGCCTGATTGGTGCCGGTGACAGCGGCAAGTCATCCATTCTGGATTCCATCGACCTTTGTCTCGGCGCGCGGCGGAACATTCAGTTCACCGACGCGGATTTCTACGAATTGGATGTCGAGACGCCTGTCGGCATTGCCGTGACAATTGGCGAACTGGACGATGCCCTGAAGAACATTGACGGCTACGGCCAATATCTCAGGGGCTTCAAGGCTGACACAGGTCAGATCGAGGACGAACCCGAGACCGGTTTAGAAACAGTTCTGACGGTTCAATTGACCGTCGGCAGTGACTTGGAGCCATCCTGGACATTGGTTTCCGAACGCGCCGCCGCCCAAGACCAGACACGCAACCTCGCCTGGGGTGACCGCGTGCGGCTGGCGCCGACACGGATCGGCGTCATGGCCGATTATCATTTAGGCTGGCGGCGCGGCTCAGTGCTCAATCGTGTCTCAGAGGAACGTGCGGACGCTTCAGCGGCCTTAGCGAAAGCTGCGCGTGACGCGCGAGCCGCGTTCGGTGACGAGGTGCAAGATCAGCTTGGTGAGACGTTGGGTATCGTTGCGGCTACAGCGAAGGAGCTCGGCATCCCAATCGGGGAGAACCTTAAAGCAATGCTGGACGCACATTCAGTGTCGTTCAGCGGCGGAACAATTGCCTTGCACGATGAAGACGGCATACCGCTGCGCGGGTTAGGCATCGGTTCGACGCGGCTGCTCATCGCCGGCCTTCAGCGGAAGGCGGCGGCGCAGTCCACGATCATTCTGATCGATGAATTGGAGTATGGGCTTGAGCCGCACCGGATCATCCGGCTTCTCGGCTCACTCGGCGCGAAGGAGAAGAATCCGCCGCTTCAGGTGTTCATGACGACGCAGTCGCCTGTCGCCCTTCGGGAACTGGCCGGAAGTCAGCTATTCGTCACCCGACCAGCGGCCGACAAGCATGAAGTGCTGACTATCGGCACCGCAGATGACATCCAGAGCACCATCCGCCTGTACCCCGACGCCTTTCTCGCCCCTTCCGTCATCGTCTGCGAAGGGGCCAGCGAAGTTGGCCTTGTGCGTGGTCTCGATCAATATCGGACGGCCAACGGCCATAACGCCATTACCGCCCAAGGGACGGCCCTCGTGGATTGCGGCGGCGGCGATGCCGACAGACCCTTCAAGCGCGCCACCGCTTTCCGTGCCCTGGGGTATCGGGCTGCCGTCGTCCGGGATGATGATAAGAAGCCAACTGCGGGTGTGGAAGCGGCCTTCACGGCCGACGGCGGAAAGGTCGTCGCGTGGCGCGACGGGCGCACGCTGGAAGATGAACTGTTCTTGAGCATGACAGACGATGGTGTCGGCAAGCTGATCGATCGGGCGGTCGAGCTGCACGGTGAGGAGCTGGTCAACGAGCACATCAAGTCGGCGTCGCAAAACGCGAAAGACCTGAATGCCGTCCAAACTGAATCTCTAATCAACGGTATCACGCCGGCGAGCCGGCATATCCTCGGTAAGGCCGCGCGGACGAAAAAGGCCGGGTGGTTCAAGTCGGTCACGTGGATGGAGGATGTTGCCCGCGACATCGTAGGCCCTGATCTGGCGAACGTAGACGCAGGTTTCCGAGCGCTCGTTGACGCTATCTTCGCGTGGGCTGGAAATGCCAGGGAATAACATCGACATCCTGACAATTGACCGCGGCACTGTGACCGCGCCCGCCGGGTGCGGAAAGACCCATCTCATAGCTGAGGCGCTCACGCGCCATGCCGATGCGAAGCCGATCCTGGTGCTTACGCACACCAACGCCGGGGTCGTCGCGCTGCGCGGTCGGCTTGATCGCGCCGGCGTCCCCTCGAAAGCCTACCGGCTGTCCACGATCGACGGGTGGGCTATGCGGCTAATCTCGACTTTTCCGGCGCGCAGCGCCCACGACCCCAACATGCTAAAGCTGGCCAATCCAAGCACCGACTATCCGAACATTCGTGTCGCGGCGATCAACCTGCTGAAGGCGGGACATGTAAGCGACATCCTGGCGGCGAGCTATGCGCAGCTCATTGTGGACGAATACCAGGACTGCTCGATCCGCCAGCATGCGGTCGTCGCCTACGCTGCCCAGACCTTACCGACATGTGTGCTCGGCGATCCCATGCAGGCAATCTTCGGATTTGGGAGCGACAACCTGGCGAAGTGGAACGAAGAGGTCTGCGCCTACTTTCCGCTGGTCGGCGAACTCGACACACCATGGCGATGGATCAACGCGAACGCGGAATCGCTGGGACACTGGCTTCTTGAGGTGCGCGGAAAGCTGCTTCGCGGCGAGCCCGTCGACCTCCGCTTGGCCCCTGCTGCTGTAACCTGGGTCGAGCTCGACGGTACTCGGGACCACGAGAGGCGTCTGGCTGCGGCGCGCGTGCGGCCTCCGGACGGCAACGGGTGCGTCCTGATCATCGGTGACAGCACCAGCCCGGACAGCCAACGCCAGTTTGCCAGCCAGACGCCCGGTGCCGTCACGGTCGAGGCGGTGGACCTGAAGGACCTGGTCTCGTTCGCGCGAAATTTCGATCTCACCGCGCCCGACGCGCTGGAGCGCCTTGCCCAATTTGCTCAAAGCATCATGACTAATGTAGGTGCTGCGGACCTGCTCAGGCGCGTCCAGTCTCTGACCCGTGGGACAGCACGCAATCCTCCGACGGACGTGGAGCGGGCAGCCCTTGCCTTCGTTCGAGCTCCATCACATCGTGCCGCCTTAGACTTGCTGGTTGAAATCGGCAAGGAGGGTGGCGTGCGAACGCACCGGCCAGCCGTCGTGAGGGCATGCATCAAAGCGCTCCAGCTTTGCGGCGGCACGGATGGGCTGTCCTTCCACGATGCGGCCATACGGATGCGCGAGCAAAACCGGCTCGTCGGGAGGCCACTGCCGAGGCGCGCCGTCGGCAGCACTCTGCTCTTGAAGGGCCTTGAAGCGGAGGTAGCCGTAGTTTTGAACGCAGACGCCTTGGACTCGCGAAACCTCTACGTCGCCATGACACGCGGATCAAAGGCACTGACGGTTTGTTCATCGAAGCCTGTACTGAACCCATAGGCATAGGCAATCGGCCACTGCGACCTCGCAAGCCACCAACGGTCATGATACGGACGGCCCGCTGCGCTGGCGCCCGATGGTCCAGGAAATGCTGTCGCCGCGCACGATGCCGGAAACCTGCTTGCCAAGATGGCGCTCCAGTACCGGCCGCCAAGGCACCAGCGTGAACTCCCGGCTCTTCTGGATGACGGCGAAGCGGCCGCTGGCAAGATCGACATGCCGACGATACACACCTTCGACCTTTTCCCCAGATTTGGTCTCGACATAGTTCAGCCCCAGTTCGCCCGATAGCTGCCCGACGGCGCGGTTCAGTTCGCGCCGCCGCAGGATGCCGAGCATGTTGGCGCGATAGACGATCCGGTCCTGGTCCTCGCGAGCAAATTCCTGCTCGATCAGCCATTGCCGGCGCAGCATCTGCGCCTTCCGCACATCTTGGCCGAAGCCCGCGTCGCGCAACGGCACGGGGCTGTCAGCCACCAGCTCGCGATCGAGCCAGGTCGCACCGTCCGCGCCGACCTGCCGGTCGAGCGGCAGCGACGACAAGGTCTGCACCACCACTGGCGCGGCCTTCGCCTGGCGTCGCTCGAAGGCCGCCGCCCGCTCCAGGTGATCGGGCGCGATGACCCAGGCGCCG
>CAZNSG010000196.1:0-9907 GCA_964575715.1 uncultured Hyphomicrobiales bacterium
GCTCCGGAAGTACGGTCCCGAGGCGCAAAGTCGCCGCCGGTGGAGCGCCGCGAGGCGAAGCGCCCTGCCTTACTGGGCGCGCACGCCAAGCAGGCGGTTTGCGCAGACTGCGTAAACTTGTCTGCGCGGCGTGAAGTTTGAGAAGGATGCGTCTTTCGGCGCTCTGCTCCCTCATTTCGATGAGGTCAATGAGAAGACGGGCGCACCCGGCGCCGGCATAAAAATACGGGGAGCGGAGCGTTGGTTGTTTGAGAATTGAATCGGCGATGTGTGGCGGGCGCGAGGCAATCTCGCTTTCCCTCTCCCCTTGCGGGAGAGGGTGGCGAGTGCGGAGCGAGAGCGAAGCACGAGCCGGGTGAGGGGTTGGCTTCGTAAGAATTTTTGCGAAGAAGACCCCTCACCCGCCCTCGCTCGGCTTCGCCTCCGCTCGGGCACCCTCTCCCGCAAGGGGAGAGGGGAAAGAAAGTGCGGGGAGAGGGAAAGAGAGCGCGCAGCAATCGCTACACCAGCCTACTCCGCTCCACCGCCGCCTCGATGAACGAGGCAAACAGCGGGTGCGGCTCGAACGGGCGCGATTTTAACTCGGGATGAAACTGCACGCCGATGAACCAGGGATGATCCTCGTATTCGACGATCTCCGGCAGAATTCCATCGGGCGACATGCCGCAAAACCGCATGCCGCGCTGTTCCAGCCGCGCCTTGTAGGCGGTGTTGACCTCGTAGCGATGGCGGTGGCGCTCGGAAATCTCAATGGCGCCGTAGATGCCGGCGACGCGGCTGCCGCGTGTGAGATTTGCCGCATAAGCGCCCAGCCGCATGGTGCCGCCGAGATCGCCCTGCGCCGCGCGCTTTTGCAGCTCGTTGCCCTTGAGCCACTCCGTCATCAGCCCGACCACCGGCTCGGGCGTGGGCGCGAACTCGGTCGAATTTGCTTCCGCAATGCCGCACAGATTGCGCACGGCTTCGATCACCGCCATCTGCATGCCAAAGCAGATGCCGAAATACGGCACGTGCCGCTCGCGCGCGAACCGCGCCGCGCGGATTTTTCCTTCGGCCCCGCGCTGGCCGAATCCGCCCGGCACCAGAATGCCGTTGACGTGTTGGAGAAACGGCGCCGGGTCCTCGTTCTCGAACACCTCCGCCTCGATCCAGTCGAGATTGACCTTGACCTTGTTGGCGATGCCGCCGTGCGAGAGCGCCTCGATCAGCGATTTGTACGCATCCTTCAGTCCGGTGTACTTGCCGACCACCGCGATGGTCACCTGCCCTTCCGGATTGCAAATGCGCTCGTTGATCAGCTGCCAGCGGGCCAGATCGGGAGGTGTCTTGGGCTCCAGACCGAACGCGAGCAGCACTTCGGTATCGAGGCCGGCGGCGTGATAGGCCTCCGGGACCGCGTAGATGTTGTCCACGTCGCGCGCCTCGATCACCGCGCTTTCGCGCACATTGCAGAACAGGCCGAGCTTGCGCCGCTCCTCCCTCGGAATCGCGCGGTCGGTGCGGCAGAGCAGCACGTCGGGCTGGATGCCGATGGCGCGCAGCTCACGCACCGAGTGTTGGGTGGGTTTGGTCTTGAGTTCGCCCGCGCTCGGGATGAAGGGCAACAGCGTGACGTGGATATAGACCGCGTGCTGACGCGGCAGATCGTTGCCGAGCTGACGGATGGCTTCCAGGAACGGCAGGCCCTCGATGTCGCCCACCGTGCCGCCGATCTCGCACAGCACAAAGTCGAAGCCCTCGTTGCCCGCGCGGATGAAATCCTTGATCGCATTGGTGACGTGGGGGATGACCTGGATGGTGGCGCCGAGGTAGTCGCCGCGCCGCTCCTTGGCGAGGATCTCCTGGTAGATGCGGCCGGTTGTAATGTTGTCCTGGCGCGTGGCCGGCCGGCCGGTGAAGCGCTCGTAATGGCCGAGATCAAGGTCGGTCTCCGCGCCGTCGTCGGTGACGAATACCTCGCCGTGCTGATAGGGCGACATGGTGCCAGGATCGACGTTGAGATAGGGGTCGAGCTTACGCAGCCGCACCTTGTAGCCGCGCGCTTGCAGCACCGCGCCGAGTGCTGCGGAAGCAAGACCCTTGCCGAGGGAGGACACCACGCCGCCAGTGATGAAGATGTACCGCGTCATCGGGCTCAACATGGGAATCAACCTTTAACCCCCGGCCAGCGATTCGCCGAGGACCGTGTTGCGCGATCGCCATGCGTTCTGGGAATAACGTTAAATCCGTATTTCTGCGCAGTGACTTGGGCGGAGGATTTGATGTGCATTCTCATCCGGCCATTCGCAATTTGCATAGCATCCAAAAAGCGTATGGCTCCCAAAAATCGAAGGGGCCGGTTTCCCGGCCCCTGCATCTCATTGCGATCGCGGCACCTGCGGACCCGCCGGCGGCTGGTCGCCGCTGCGGGGCTGATCGGGCGTGCCGCCGATTGGCAGACTGAATGGCGGCGTTCCGACCGTGCCCGGCTGGCTAATTGGCGCGCCTGCCGGGTCCAGGATCGTCGTCGGCTTGCGCGAAAACCCGGCCAGGATGGACAGCACAAGGCTGGTCGCGAAGAACAGCCCGGCCAGGATCGCCGTGGCGCGGGTCAATACATTGGAGCTGCCGCGGTTCGACATGAAGCCGCCGCCGCCCATCCCCAGGCCCCCGCCCTCCGAGCGTTGCAGCAGCACCAGACCGACCATGGCCAGCACGATCATGAGGTGAATGACGATGATAACAGTCTGCATTTACTGGCCCATTATAAACACGCCGGGCCAATCGGCCCGGTCGGTCAAACCACATATAGGAAGTCGCCGGTCTCTACACGATCCCCGGCTCCCTGGCTACCCGAATGAGCCATAATTGCCCACATCTGACATTTACTCTGGCGCCCATACCCTACAGCCTGCTCCCAAACTTCGCGTCAGCGGTACACGTTCGCAATCGCCAAAAACTCCTCCGCCTTGAGACTTGCGCCGCCGACCAAAGCGCCATCGACATGGGCGAGCGTCATCAGCTCCTTGGCATTGGAAGGCTTCACCGAACCGCCGTAGAGGATGCGAATTATTTCAGCCGCCCCGCCGAAACGCGCACCCAACCGCTGCCGGATGAACTGATGCGCTTTCGCAACATCGGCCGGCGTAGGAGTTAGCCCCGTGCCGATCGCCCAGACCGGCTCGTAAGCGACCACCAGATTGGCTTCGCTCGCACCATCCGCCAGCGAATCCTCGAGCTGACGGCCGATGACGTCCAGCGTGCGCTTGGCCTCCCGCTCGGCGCGGGTCTCACCGACGCAAGCGATCGCCTTCAGTCCTGCGCGCCAGGCCGCCAGCAGCTTGGCGCGCACCTGCGCATCGGTCTCCGCGTGCCCGGTCCGCCGCTCAGAGTGACCGACAATGACCGCGCTGGCGCCGGCATCGGCAAGCATCTCCGCCGCGATGTCACCGGTAAAAGCGCCGGCTGCTTCCGCGTGGCAATCCTGTCCTCCGATCGCGACCTTGGAGCCGCGCGCTGCCGTCGCAAAAGCAGCCAGAAGCGTCGCCGGCGGACATACCAGGAGATCGAACTTGGCGGTGGGGCCGCCGGATTGGGCGATGATCTTTTGCAGCTCAGCCAGCGAGCGCTGCAGCCCGTTCATTTTCCAGTTGCCTGCGATCAGCGGTCGGCGCGGTATGGCGGCCATAGGGGAATCCTCTTGGAACGTGCGGTTAGCATGATCCACAAAACTGGCAACCGGTTTGCGGATAAGATGAAAAGATCATGCGCAAACAAGTAGCTGGAGCCCAGCTCTGTTTCCATCAAAACCGATATGGCTCAAGCCGCGTGCGTAACGACAAGGCCGGAGTCCGGTTTGACCATATTCCTGGTCTCCGGTAGGGGTTTGCACCATGCTTCGAGGCATTCATAAGGCATCTTCCAATTGGCTTGGCCGGGCGGTCATGGGGGTCATTCTCGGCCTGATCGCCATCAGTTTCGGGGTCTGGGGCATTGGCGACATTTTCCGGGGGTTCGGCCAATCGACCCTGGCCAAGGTCGGCCGCACCGAGATCGGCATCGAGCAGTTTCGCCTGATCTATAACGACCGCTTGCAGGAGCTAAGCCGCCGTGCGGGTCGGCCCATCACGTCCGAACAATCCCGGCTGTTTGGTCTCGACCGGCAGATCCTATCCCAACTGCTGGCGGAGACTTCTCTTGATGAACGCACCCGCGAACTCGGCCTTGCGTTGCCGGAATCCGAGATTGCAAAGCGCATCACCGAAGACCCGAGCTTCCGCGGATTCGCCGGCCGGTTCGACCGCGACCGATTCCTTCAGATCATCCGGCAAGCGGGCTATACCGAGCAGCGCTACTTCGAGGAGCAACGCCGCCATTTGCTGCGTCAACAACTCATCGCGGCCATTGCCGGCGCCGTGACCGTGCCCAAGACCTTTCTGGAGGTCTACAATCGTTACGACAACGAACAACGCTCGATTGAATATGTCCTGCTCAACCGCGCGCACGTCGGCGAAATACCCGCGCCGACGCCGGAGGTCCTCGCCAAGTATTACGAAGAGCGCAAGGTGCTGTTCCGGGCGCCAGAATATCGCAAACTCACGCTCCTCGTCTTGACCCCCGCTGAGCTGCTCGCCACCATTGAAGTGCCGGACACTGACGTCAAACGCGGCTACGAGGATCGCCAGTCGCGCTACGTCACACCGGAGCGCCGCCACGTTCAGCAGATCATGTTCCAGAACGCGGAGGAGGCACGTGCAGCTTCCAACCGTATCAGCAAGGGGCAGTCGTTTGCGGCACTCGCCGCCATGGACGGTATCAAAGACAAATACACCGACCTCGGCACCGTCGCGAGAACCGCCATAATCGACCCCAAGATCGCCGACGCCGCATTCTCGCTCAAGGCCGGGACCGTCAGCGCTCTGATCGAGGGCCGTTTTGGCACCGCGCTGATCAATGTCGTCAAGATCGAGCCTGGCCAGACGCAGCCGTTCGAGAAGATTGCCCCCGAAATCCGGCGTGAGCTCGCGCTCGAACGCGCCGGGCGCGAAGTACAGACCATGCGCGACAAGGTGGAGGATGAACGACTCGACAATAAGACGCTCGAACAGTCCGCAGAGAAATTCGGCCTCAAACTGCGCACCATCGAGGCGGTTGACCGCTCCGGCCGCAGCCCCGACGGCAATCAGATCACCGATCTGCCGCAAGGCATCGATGTGCTTTCCGCAGCCTTCCAATCGGAAGTCGGCAGCGACAATGATGCGCTGACAATCCAAGGCGGCGGCTACGTGTGGTACGACGTCGCGTCCATCACGCCCTCGCGCGACCGGCCGCTCGACGAGATCAACAGTCAGGTCGACACCCGTTGGCGCGACGATGAGCTCGCCGCACGGCTCAAGACCAAGACCACCGAGCTGCTCGACCGACTCAAATCGGGCGCGTCATTGGCGGAAACCGCGAACGCGAACAAACTCAAGGTGCAAACCGCAGCTGGACTCAAGCGCGGTAATGCAATGTCCGGATTTACGTTGCGCGCATTGAGCGAGATCTTCCGCACCGCCAAGGACTCTGCCGGCGTTGCCGATGGCGAGAGCGCGACCGACCGCATCGTGTACCGCGTGACCGACATCGTCGCCCCCTCGTTCGATTCCGCTTCGCCCGAAGGCACGCGCCTCACCGAAGCGCTGCAACGCGCGTTCGCCGAAGATCTGCTGGCGCAATACATGGTGCGTCTGCAAAACGATATCGGCATAACCATCAATCAAAACGCGCTGAACCAGGTCACCGGCGCCAGGTCGAATTAAGAACAGTCATGCAAATCGAGCCGCAGGCCGATGCCTTTGCCAAACGCTATGCGCTCGGCGAAGCGCAGGTCGCTTGGACCACGCTGGTTGCCGATCTTGAAACGCCGGTATCTGCCTTTCTCAAGATCGCGGGCGGACAGCCGATGAGCTTTCTGCTCGAGTCGGTCGAGGGCGGAGCGGTGCGCGGCCGCTATTCGGTGATCGGACTCAAGCCCGATCTGATCTGGCGCGCCAGTGGACCGCGCGCCGAGCTCAACCGTGCGGCGCAAAGTCAATCCAGCACGTTTGATCGCTGCAAGGAGCCTCCGCTCGCGGCGCTGCGCGCCCTCATCGCCGAAAGCCGCATGACTCTGCCCGACAGCTTGCCGCCCATGGCGGCCGGCATTTTCGGATACCTCGGCTATGACCTGGTGCGGCAAATGGAGGAGCTGTCCCCGCCCAATCCCGACCTCATCGGCATCCCTGACGCGATGCTGCTGCGGCCAACGATTGTCGTCGTGTTCGACGCGGTCAAGGATGCGATCACGGTGGTAACGCCGGTGCGGCCGCAGCCGGGCATCTCCGCCATGTCCGCGCATGCACGCGCCGCCGAGCGGCTCTCCGCCGTGGTCGACGCGCTCGACCGCCCGCTCGACAAGGCCGCAATCGCTCTTGACCCCGGCCCGCTCGCCGTGGCCCCGACATCCAACACGACAGCGGCCGAATACAACGCCATGGTGCTCAGCGCCAAGGAGTACATCCGCGCCGGCGATGTCTTCCAGGTCGTGCTCTCGCAGCGCTTCGAGGCGCCATTCAAGCTGCCGGCGTTTTCGCTCTATCGCGCGCTCCGCCGCGTCAATCCCTCGCCTTATTTATATTTTCTCGACTATGGCGATTTCGCCGTCACCGGATCGAGCCCTGAAATTCTCGTCAAGCTAAAAGATGGGAAAGTCACCATCCGCCCGATCGCCGGCACGCGCCCGCGCGGGCCAACGCCGCACGAGGACAAGGCCCTGGAGGAAGAGCTCCTCGCCGATCCGAAAGAGCGCGCCGAACACCTGATGCTGCTCGATCTCGGGCGCAACGATGTCGGCCGCGTCGCCGCGATCGGCACGGTCGCGGTGACCGATCAGTTCTTCATCGAGCGCTACAGCCATGTGATGCACATCGTCTCCAACGTCGAGGGTCAGTTGGCACAGGGCCGCGACGCACTTGATGCGCTCTCCGCCGGCTTTCGCGCCGGCACCGTTTCCGGCGCGCCGAAGGTGCGCGCCATGCAAATCATCGACGAGCTGGAAAAGGAAAAGCGCGGGCTCTATGCCGGTTGCGTCGGCTATTTCTCGGCGAGCGGCGAAATGGACAGCTGCATCGTGCTGCGCACGGCGCTGATCAAGGACGGCAAGATGTACGTGCAGGCCGGCGCCGGGATCGTTGCCGATTCAAATCCGGATTCAGAGCAGGCCGAATGCGTCAACAAGGCCACCGCGCTGTTCCGCGCCGCCGAGGAGGCGCGCCGTTTCGCCATCACCGGCAGGCGCGGGCAGTAGCCGAAGACAAGACCTTCAATTGGGTAGCGCCTCAGCGACAACACGCAACGCGTTAGCGCGTCCCGCCTCATTGCTCGGCTCTTGCCAAATCGCACTTTCGGGCATAGGTTACATGTAACCAATCCATTAACCGATTGATGGAGCGTTCCATGCCGCGTCTCGCCACCGCCAAGAAGTCTTCGCGCGACAAGGTGCGCGCCCACCGCGCGCGGTTGAGCAGGAAGGGGCTGCGGCCGGTCCAGATCTGGCTGCCCGACACGCGATCCTCCGAATTCAAGCGGGAGGCCCGCAAGCAATCGCTCGCCGTTGCCCGGAGCCGTTTTGCGCGCGACGATCAGTCGTTCATCGACGGCGTGAGCGTTTGGGGGGTGGATTGAAGCGCGGCGACATCTGGACGGCTGCCGGCGGGAAGGACTATGGCGGCAAGCCCAGGCCGGTCGTGATCATTCAGGACGATCGCTTCGACGCCACGCGTTCGATCACCATCTGCGCATTCACGAGCGACCAGACCGAGGCTCCCTATTTCCGTCTGCCGATCGCGCCAAGCCGCACAAACGGCCTCGCAAAACCTTCGATGCTATTGGTGGACAAGATCACGACCGTTCCGAGAGCGAAGCTCGGCACCCGGGTCGGGCGTCTCGATGGCGGGGATCTGATCCGGCTCAATCGAGCCGTCATGGTCTTTTTCGGTCTTGCCGGCGGTTGAGCCCGCGCCGCAAAGCCGCGCTGTGGAGGAGGAGCCACCATGACGGACGAAGATTCACCGAAGTGGAAGCATGACGGCGTCCGCGTGATTCCCGGTCAATCGCTCGATCCCAACACCGCCCAGACGCCCGGCATGGACCGCAAAGCCGCCATAAATTTTGCCCGCGTCGGCGCGCAGAAAATCTGGGCCGGCACGGTGAACATTCAGCCCAACGCCAAGACTGGCGCGCACCATCACGGCGAACTGGAGAGCGTCATCTATGTGGTGCGCGGCAAGGCGCGCATGCGCTGGGGCGAGCGGCTGGAGTTCACGGCGGAGGCGGGTCCCGGCGATTTCATCTATGTGCCGCCGTTCGTGCCGCACCAGGAGATCAATGCAAACCCCAACGAGCCGCTCGAATGCGTCCTGGTGCGCAGCGACAACGAGGCGGTCGTGGTCAATCTCGACATCGAGCCGGCCGAGAAGCCCGAGCAGGTTCCCTGGATCGATCCGATCCATAAGGGGTGAGCGCGGCCCGCGCGTTGGCGCATCGCTTCGCAAGCGTAGTTAATCCTGTCATTCATCCCGACCGATTACCCAATTCGCACCCTCTCCTAAAACCCGAAACGTGCTAAGGAAACGGCCGCCATGGTGGTCCTGATCGACAACTACGACAGCTTCACCTTCAACCTCGTCCATTTCCTGGGCGAGCTGGGGGCGGACGTGCTCGTGCATCGCAATGACAAAATCGCCGTCAGCGATGTCCTTGCCGCCGATCCGGACGCCATCGTGCTCTCGCCCGGCCCCTGCACGCCGAACGAGGCCGGCATCTGCCTTGATTTGATTGTGCGCGCCTCTTTCCGCATCCCGATCCTCGGCGTCTGTCTTGGCCACCAGGCCATTGGCCAAGCCTTTGGCGGCAAAGTGGTGCGCGCACCCGCACCGATGCACGGCAAGCTGTCCGAAATTCGCCACCAGGGCGCCGGCATCTTTCGCGGCATCAATGGTTCGTTCCAAGCCACGCGCTATCATTCGCTCGTGGTCGAGCGCTCAAATATTCCCGCCGCGCTGACAGTGACGGCGGAGACCGCTGATCGCCTGGTGATGGGGCTTGCGCACAAGCAGCTCCCCGTGCACGGCGTGCAATTCCATCCCGAAAGTATCGCCTCCGAGCATGGCCATCTGATTCTGAAGAATTTTCTTGATCTGGCCGCGCAGTGGAATGCCGCCCGCGGCCGCACGCGCACCACACCAGCGCCGTGCCGGCAGAGCGTGCATTGAGCAGGCGAGCATGAACGACGATTTCAAAACACTTCTGGCCAAGGTCGCGACCGGCGCGACGCTCACGCGAGATGAATCGGCGCTCGCCTTCAATCGCATGATGTCGAGCGAGGCCACGCCCTCGCAGATGGGCGCCCTGTTGATGGCGCTGCGCGTACGCGGCGAGACGGTCGACGAGATTACCGGCGCGGTCAGCACCATGCGCGCCAAGATGCTCAAGGTTGCGGCGCCTGCGGACGCCATCGATGTGGTCGGCACCGGCGGCGATGCCTCCGGCTCTTTCAACATCTCGACTTGCGCTGCCTTCATTGTGGCGGGCGCCGGTGTGCCGGTGGCAAAGCACGGCAACCGCGCCTTGTCATCGCGCTCAGGCTCCGCCGACGTGCTCGGCGCGCTCGGAGTCAAGATTGAGCTTTCGCCCGAGCAGATCAGTCATTGCATAGAGCAAGCCGGAATCGGTTTCATGTTCGCGCCCGCCCATCATCCGGCCATGAAGAACGTCGCCCCGACCCGGGTGGAGCTTGGCACCCGCACCATCTTCAATCTGCTCGGGCCGCTCTCCAACCCTGCCGGCGTCAAGCGCCAGATGATCGGCGCCTTCTCGCGGCAATGGATCGAGCCCATGGCGCAGGTGC
>CAZNSG010000197.1:0-13611 GCA_964575715.1 uncultured Hyphomicrobiales bacterium
GTGGTGCGGCACATGCTTGCCCGGCTCCAGGATCGAGAACATCGCGGTGATCAGACCGGGAATCTTGTTCACGATGCGCCAAGTTTCCGGGCATTGCTTGACGTTGTTGTCCGAGCGCATGCCGTAGCCGCACAGAAAAAACGTCTTCCAGTCGCGATCCTGGGTGATGGTGGCCACATCGGTGGAGATTTCATGGAACCCCGGCAGCTCGTCCTTGCGTGTGAGCACGCGGTCGAGTTCGGCGCGGATCGTGAGCCATTCCCGCTCGATCTCCTGGGCCCAGGGAAAAACCGCATTGTCATAGACCGCCGGGTTGCCGGCCTTCGATAATTTGAGATTGAGCCGCTCCGCCCATCCCACGATCGACATGAACATGCGCGTGACCAGGCTCGGGCGCAGCATGGCGTTGATGCCATCCGTGGCAAAACTCTGCCCCGCGTCCGTTCCGGTGGCCCGCCCGACGGGTTGGTGGGTCGTGCTCATGGGCAATCTCCTACTTGGTCACCCCTGCTGATATTGGCATATTTTTTGGTATATAGTACCAACGAGGGAAGAACACCGCCTGTTTATACCGCGGTTTTGGGAGGATCCGATGCGATCGATCATGGCTGGTTTAGTTGCAACCGTTGCTGCCGCTATTGCACTCTCTGCTGCGCCCGCCGTGGCGCAAAGCTATCCGTCGAAGCCTATCCACATCCTGGTGCCTTATGCGCCCGGCGGCATTACCGATATCGCCGCCCGCATCGTCGGCGCCAAGCTCACCGAGGCCTGGGGCCAGCAGGTGGTGGTCGAGAACCGGCCCGGCGGCAACGGGTTTATCGCGATGACGGCCGGGGCGAAAGCGGCGCCCGATGGTTACACGCTCACCATGGCGACGGTCGGCGACGTTGCGATCAATCCGGCGGTGTTCAAGGACATGCCCTACAACGTCCAGCGCGATTTTGCGTCCATCGGCGTGATCAGCGACGCCCCGATGGTACTCGCGGCCAACGCCGGCTCGCCTTATAAGTCGGTTGCCGATGTAATTGCCGCCGCGAAGGCGCAGCCCGGCCGCATCTCGGTTGCGACCCCCGGCAACGGCACCGTCAATCAGCTCGTGCTCGAGTGGATGGCGCTCAACACCGACACGAAATTTCAGCACATCCCGTACAAAGGCGGCGCGCCGGCGGGGGCGGCGTTGGCGGCGGGCGATATCCCGCTCGGCATACTGGCCAGCTCCTCGGCTGGGCCGCATGTGAAAAGCGGCCGCGCCCGTGTGCTGGCGGTGACCATGGCCAAGAAGTCGCAGTTCAACCCGGAATGGCCGACCCTGCAGGAACAGGGCGTCAAGGAGATCGATGCCTCCAACTGGACCCTGCTGCTCGCCCCCAAGGGCACGCCGCAAGCCATCATCGACAAGCTCAACGCCGAAGTCGTGAAAATCCTCAACCTGCCCGACGTCAAGGAGCGTTTTGCGGCAGGCGGCGTCGAGACGACCCCTTCGACCCCGGCGCAACTCGAAGCCCGCATCAAGCTGGAGGCCGCGCGCTTCGCCGTGATCGTGCAGAAGGCGAACATCAAGCCCGATTGAGTTCTGCTGTCGTCACCACATGACGATCCTTGATCGGCCTCATGCTGAGAAGCGCGGCGACGTCGGGCTTGCCCGACATCGTTTTAGTAGGGGCAAATCGGCGAGCGCCGATTTGCACTGGTGCGCGTCACGAAGCATGAGGCCGCCTCATCCTTCGAGACGCAGCCATCGCAGCCAATTATACGCAGGCTGCGCCTGCTATGGGCCGCTCCTCAGGATGAGGCGGGTCAGCGAGTCGTAAATCATGCGCATCCGTTCGCCGAAAGATTTCTGGTCCGGGATGTTCTTCCTTGCCATCGCACTCGGCTTCATTGTGCTCGCGCGCCAATACAATCTCGGCAACATGCATCGCATGGGGCCGGCGCTGTTCCCCATGATCGTGAGCACTCTGCTGGCGGGCCTAGGGCTCGTGATTGCCGGCCGCGCGCTGGTGTTCGATGGCCCGCCGGTGCCGCGCTTTCAGGCCCAGCCGATTTTCATCGGTCTCGGTGCGATCGTTCTCTTCGGAATCGCATTGCAATGGCTGGGACTCGTCGCCGCGGTCGCGGTGCTCGTGATTGTCGGCTCATTTGCGTCGCGCGATAGCCGCATCGTATCGACCCTCACGCTTGCCGCGGCGCTGATTGCTTTTTCCGTCGCGGTATTCGTCTGGCTGCTCGGGCTGCCAATTCCGCTCTGGCCGGGTGCGTGAGCGCATGGAAACGCTGTCCAATCTCGTCTTCGGCCTCGGTATCGCGCTCGGCTGGCAGAATCTCGCCTACTGCTTCATGGGCTGTTTTCTCGGCACGCTGGTCGGCGTATTGCCCGGCATCGGCCCGGTGGCGACGGTCGCGATGCTGCTGCCGTTCACCTTCGGGCTCGGCCCGGCGCCCGCGCTCATCATGCTCGCCGGCATTTATTACGGCGCGCAATACGGCGGCTCGACCACCGCGATCCTGGTCAATATTCCGGGCGAGTCATCCTCGGTCGTCACCACCCTCGACGGCCACCAGATGGCGCGCAGCGGCCGGGCAGGGCCCGCGCTCGGAATTTCCGCCATCGGCTCGTTCATTGCCGGCTGCATCGCAACCTTGGTGGTCGCCTATTTCGCACCGCCGCTCGCCGAACTCGCGCTCAAATTCGGCCCGGCGGAATATTTTTCCCTCATGGTGTTCGGCCTCATCGCCGCCGTCGTGCTGGCGCGCGGCTCGGTGCTCAAGGCGATCGCAATGGTGTGCTTCGGCATTCTGCTTGGCCTGATTGGCACCGACGTTAATTCCGGAGTGATCCGCTTTGCCTTTGGCCAGCCCGAGCTTGCCGACGGGATAGGTTTTGTCGCCATCGCCATGGCATTCTTTGGCATCGCCGATGTTGTGCTGAACTTGGAGCATAAGGAAAAACAGAGCATGTTCTCCGATCGCATCGGCAGCGTATTGCCGTCGTGGAATGACATGCGCATTTGTTTTTGGTCGATCATGCGCGGCACGAGTCTTGGCTCGATTATGGGAATCCTGCCCGGCGGCGGCGCGCTGCTCGCATCGTTTGCCGCCTACATGCTCGAAAAGAAAGTGGCAAAACACCCGCGCACATTCGGTGCGGGCGACATTCGCGGGGTGGCGGCGCCGGAAGCGGCCAACAACGCCGGCGCGCAGACCTCGTTCATTCCCATGCTGACCCTCGGCATTCCCTCGAACCCGACCATGGCACTGATGATCGGCGCGCTTATGATCCAAGGCATCGCGCCCGGCCCGCAGGTGATGACCGAACGTCCGGAAATGTTTTGGGGCCTGATCGCCAGCATGTGGATTGGAAACCTGATGCTGCTCGTGCTCAATCTGCCGCTGATCGGGCTATGGATACGGCTGATCGCGGTGCCTTACCGATTGCTGTTTCCGGCGATCTTCGTCTTCTGCTGCATCGGCGTATACACCGTGGACAGCAAGATCTTCGACGTCTATACGCTCGCCGCGCTTTCTGCCGTTGGCTATCTGCTGCTCAAGCTCGATTGCGAACCGGCCCCGCTCATCCTGGGCTTCATCCTCGGGCCCATGATGGAGGAACACATGCGGCGCGCCATGATGATCAACTTCGGCGACCTCAGCATATTCGTCACGCGCCCGCTCTCCGCCGCGTTCTTGATCGCGGCCGCCGCGCTCATGCTGCTGATCGCGCTGCCGAGCCTGCGCGCAAAGCGCGAAGTGGCGATGCAGGAATAGGCCAAATCCGATTTGGTTTTAGGCCGAGCCGCCTTGCGTGCTGCATTCTCCTTCGGTGCTAAGCGCGTCGCCGTCACGCCGACCATCTGCGCCGCCGTGACCAGACGTTGCCACGTTCCGTTTGGACCGGGGTTCCCCGGATTTCTCTTGAACTGGTTTGAATATTCTCGGTTTTCCGGGATTCCCGCAAGATGGAAGTGAGGTTCGGACAGCTACTGTCCCCTGTCCGGTTCGGCACGCTCGTTCAATGCTCTGAAAGCAGAGTTCCGAAGCCGCGCATACGATCATGGATGCCATTGGCTCGCAACGCCGACCAATACGTCGCGACGTTGATCGCGATGACCGGGATGCCCAACCAGCGTTCTGCGTCGCCGACGAGATCGGCTATGGCGAGATCGGTCCCGGCCTGAACGATGGCATCCACGCGCTGGGCGGCGAGTGTCTTCAGTCCATCGCGCAATTCGCCTTCGGTGGCATGTCCTATCAGCAATTCGCTCGGCCGCTTCAGGCTGTGGACCGCGCCGACGCGCCATCCGTTTTCTTCAAAGAACTGCGAGACTTGCGCATCGCCAGCCGGCTGATAGGGCGTCAAAATACCGATGGTACGAACCTCTGGAAATTTCCGTAGCGCATCGGCACAGGCCAAGGAGCCGAGCGATACGGCAACGCCGGCCCGTGCCTCAAGGCGCGCCCGCAGCTGCGCGGCGCCGGCCGTGCCGCCCCAAAATGTCGGAATCGACATGGCCATGATCAGATGGGACGGCTTGGACGACATCACACGATCGACGGCGCCGAACAGGTCGGGCTCGATGGCCGTGATGATCTGCTCGAACTCCGCATCGTTGGTCAGCGGCAGGTCCGGAATATGAATGCGGCCGATGTGATTGGTGACGCCGTGGGGCCGCATCGCATCGGTTTCCGGCTGCACGATCGTGTTGGTCGAAGGAATGACGACGCCGAGTTTGAGGCGATAGCCAAGACGATCAGTCATATCGTTGGTCCTTGATAGACGGCATCGTAACGATGAAGGTCGGCACACGGCATGCTGACCCCAACCCGAAGCGTCATGATATCGGAGTCTGGAGCAGAGGTTGCCATGCGGATTGACCCGACCGGGCTTTATTGGACCAAGTGTTTTGAGAGAAACAAGCTTGGCAAGGAGCTTGGTTGATCGGCCCTCACTGAGTGGTCCAGTTGGAACGTTAGTTTAGCTTTGGCCTCTGCGCCAGCGGGTGCGCCGGCCAAGACGAAACAGAGGAACGCGATCATCGTGCGCTGACGTTAGGCGATTCTGTCAGCTAATCAATACGGATGAAGTTTTCGGTACACACAGGGAATGCGTACATCGCGGCGATGATAATGGCAAAAAATCAGTCGTTGATTACACGCACCACCTCAGTAAGGGCGCGACGCTGAAATGGCTTGCCAGGGCCACTTGGCCAGCCAAGCGTAATCAGACCTTGTGGTTCCCATTGCGACGGAAGTTCGAGACTAGCGCGCACCGTGTCGGGGCAGAACACGGGCGCGCACATGATGCTTGAGCCCAGCCCGAGCGCATGTGCAGCAAGCAGCAGGTTCTGCATCGCCATAGCCGTGCCTTGCACCGCCATTTGGCGCTCGGCCGAGGCGCGGACCGCATCGACGTAGCGATCCATATCCTCCATCGTCATGCATGCCACGATGCCGACGGGAGCATTTGCGATTCGGCAAATCGAACGAGCCACATCCGCCTCAATGATCTCGGGCGGATCGCCATCGCCTGTCCGGTCGATTCGCAGTCGGTCACCCATTGCTTGGGCTAATCGCGATTTTGCTCCCGCGCTTTTAATGACGATGAATCGCCATGGCTGGCGATTGTGCGCGGAGGGAGCATAAGTCGCGGCTCGTAACAGCTCTGCCAGAAGTTGATCAGGTACTTGCGCATCAGAATAACGGCGGATCGATCGCCGGCCGAACAGCACATTGATGTGTTCTGCGGCAGGCAATGGCGCTGCGGGCGTTCGGAACAGATCGAGCTCTTTCGCCCGGACAAGATCGGTAGCTCTTCCGTCAGAACGCGATACCACTATTCCACGCGCGAGTATGATCGGACGACCTTCCGCGCCTTGACCCATCAGCAGCGATGCTGCTGAGGCGATCTCATCGGCGGTGCCGACTTCGGTATGTCGCAGGCTGCGAGAAAATAGATCGGGCGTGCCGCGAAGATCGGTAAGCGCGGCCATGCCGCTGACACCCAATGCCACACCCACTACGCCATTGCGAAATGCGCGACCGTGACTGTCATTGATGATGACGGCGACGTTGGCGCCAGTATGGGTCTTCAGCGCGGCGCACAGCGCCGCACAAGATGCATCGGGGTCGCGCGGAAGAAGCAAGGCCATCTCGTCGACAAGGCCATGTTCGACATTCGATTGATCGATGCCGGCATTGGCCAGGACAATGCCCGATCGATGTGCGACCACCAAAACATCCCGGCGTGCGCGCACAACTTCAGTAGACTCCTGCAGGATCAGTTCGACCAGCCGGGGATCTTTATTGACCTCGCGCGCAAGCGCCTCGGCTTGCGATGATGGCGTTACGTCCGCAAGTCTAACGAGCCGGCCTTCTGCTTTTGACACAATCTTCTGGGCAATGACCAGGATATCGCCATCACGGAGCTGTTCGTCAGAGCCCTTGAGTGCGGAGAGAATAATGGAGAATAGGTCATCACCGCTCTTCACAATCGGGATGCCCGCAAGCGCGGTCAATCGGACCGACACAGTTTGTTCATTATCAAACACTATTGGCGCTTTGAGGCTGCTCATCGTCGCGCACCGTGCTTAGGCAAATCAAGGCAATGATTTAGGCTGTGCGATATTATCGCGTCGCCCAATACAAAAAACGGGGTGATTCGTGATTTTCAAAGGTCGCTTCCAGCTTGCATTTCTTGCCTAGCATTATTGTGGTCTTTATATATGTCAAAAGACACAGCGTACGTCTGGTGCCCCTATAAAGGTGTGCCCTCGTATTGGTCGTAAGAGTGCGCGCGGGCTTTCGGTACCCATATTAATTCGCGGCAAATGGTGGCGAACGAGATTCGGTTGCCCTGCCCAGGTGGCTGCGATATCCAATAAAGGCTCGTTTTGGCGTGAAGAGAGCTTTTGGTGAAAACTAATGTTACACTCCGATGCTTTTGGCTCGAAGCGTGGCCGACGGTGTCAGTTTAAGCCTTCTTTTTGCGACTGAGGAAAATGTCGAGTTTACAAAAGACCTACGATCGCAGCCGCGTTCCGCTGTACATTCAAGTTTCATCGGTGATGCGGCAGCGGATCGAATCCAACCTATGGCGTTTGGGTCAAAAAATACCTACGTTGGTGCAGCTTGAGAAAGAATTTCAGGTCGCGCGCGTCACCGTGCGCCAGGCGATCGAGATATTGCGCGTAGAAGGGCTGCTGCATTGCCAGCAGGGGCGCGGCACGTTCGTGGCCGACAAGACACTCAATCGCCACTGGGTAAAGCTGGCGACTGACTGGAATGTGCTGGTCGCTTCGATAAAAGAGAATGTGCTTAAGCGCATCAAGGTCGACAATCCGCCCGCGTGTCCGACCTTGGCAGAGGGCGAGGGCAAGCTTGCGCAAGGCTATGTGTATGTGCGCAGCCTGCAATTCAAGAACGACCAACCCTACGGTCTGGTCAACGTTCATCTAGCCAACCATATCTATCAGCGCGACCCCGAAGCATTCATGGAGCATCCGGCGCTTTGCGTTTTGGTTGAGCTTAACGATCTCGGAGTGCAACACGCGCATCAGACTGTAGTCATTGGCAGCGCAAATCTCGAAAAGGCGGATTTGCTCAAAATTGCACTGGGCGCTCCAACCGCGGAATGCCGTTGTGTCGTTATCGACGATGCGGGCGTCGCCATCTACGTCGCCGATATTACCTATCGCAGCGATGCGATTAAACTGCACATTGATCTATTTGCTGGCTCGCGCCCACCCGCCGCTTCCCGTCCGGCGAAGAAAGGCAATGCGCTGCCACACAACAAGGCCGCGAGCCGCTCGGCGCGCGTAGGCCTGCCTTCCATCTAGACTAGCGTGTGATTGTGAACAACGGCTGCGCGCGGCAAGAACGATGTGCGGTGCCGTTCCTCGGGCGCAGTGCCGTAAAGCGTGGTGCGCTGGCGGGGGCGACGGCCGAGTTGATGGATGGTCGCTTCCATGGTGGCTGGCGTCATTTCCTGGCCGTGGACGGCGCCAGCTGATCTCGTGATTGTTTCGTCCATGAGCGTGCCCCCGAGGTCGTTGGCGCCCGCCAAAAGACAAACCTTTACGCCGTCGGCGCCCATTTTCACCCACGACGTCTGGACGTTGGTGATCAGCGGATGAAGAGCGAGTCTTGCGACCGCATGCATCAAGACTGCTTCGCGAAATGTCGGGCCCTTGCGCGCGCGGCCTTTCAGATAAATTGGCGCTTCCATGTGCACGAAAGGCAGCGGCACCAGTTCAGTGAAGCCGCCGGTTTCGGCCTGCAAATGTCGCAGGCACAGCAAATGCCGCGCCCAATGCTCATAGCGTTCGATATGGCCGTACATGATCGTCGCGGTTGTACGCAGGCCAATACAGTGCGCGGTCCGCATGACTTCAAGCCAGCGGTCCGTCTTTATTTTGTCGGGACAAAGCACAGCCCGTACTTCGTCGTCGAGAATTTCCGCCGCAGTGCCTGGTAATGTCCCGAGCCCCGCGTCTTTTAGCGTGGCAAGAAATTCATCGACCGGCATGCCAAGCGTCGCCGCGCCCTGATGAACTTCGAGCGGCGAGAAGGCATGGATATGGATGTCGGGTGCCGCGCGTTTAACGGCGCGGCAGATATCGATATAAGTCTGACCGGTATAGTCTGGATGAATACCGCCTTGCATGCAGACTTCGGTGGCGCCGCGGTGCCAGGCTTCGTCGGCGCGGCGTCCAATTTCTTCGAGCGGCAGATCGTAGGGGCGACCACGCAGGTTCTCGCTCATCTTGCCTTTCGAGAACGCGCAGAACTGACATTTGAAATAGCAAATATTGGTGTAATTGATGTTGCGTGTGACGACGTAAGACACAGTGTCGCCGTTTGTTTGCCGCCGCAATTCATCGGCCGCCTCACATATATGCGCGAATTGATCGTGCCGGGCTTGGAACAGGTGCACGATCTCACTTGCTTCCAATTCTCGGCCGGCGATCGCCTTGTCGACGGTGCATGATATTGAGTGCGATGCGGCCGTGCCTGCTGGCGCCCGGCCTGTCCATAGCGGCAGCGGTTGGCCCGTTCCCGGTGACCAGTCGTCGGTACGCGGCCAGCCGTCGGTATCGACGAGACGCAGCAGCGTCGTCCGTAGAGCAGGATCGACCCATGACTGTACGGAACGTGCGTATGCTGGATAGATTGCCAGTCGCTCGGTTAGTTCCTTGCCCGCCGAATTTGTGGCCCGCGCGAGCAATTTCAAATTCGGCCAAGGGGCTTCCGGATTGACATGATCAGGCGTCACGGGCGAGACGCCGCCCCAGTCATTGATGCCGGCTTCGATCAATTGGCGCAGAGAGCCGTCGCTGAGATTGGGCGGCACCTGGATGTTCATTTCCGGTTGGAAAATCAGCCGCGCAACCGCGATCGTCCAAAGATGCTCTTCGAGGGAAACCGGAGGTGTATCGGCCATCCGTGTTCCGGGCTTTGGCCAAAAATTTTGAATGATGATCTCTTGTAAATGCCCGTAGGCATCGTGCAGCGCGCGCAGCGTCAGAAGCGCCTCAATTCGTTCGCGACGGGTTTCACCTATTCCGATCAGAATACCGGTGGTGAACGGAATGGCTTGTTCGCCGGCCATTCGAATAGTGGCGAGCCGCGTGGCCGGATCCTTGTCGGGCGAGCCATGATGGGGCCCTCCAGGTTCGCATAGACGGCTCGCAGCGCTTTCAAGCATGATACCCTGCGATATCGAGACAGCGCGCAAAGTTGCTAGGTCGGTGGCGCTGAGCAGGCCTGGATTGGCATGCGGAAGTAGGCCGGTTTCCTTGACAACGAGGCGCGCGGCTTCGGCCAGGTAGGAAATAGTTGTCTCGTGTCCGAGCCTGGCAAGCTCATCGCGGGCAGCGCGGTAACGCAGCTCGGGTTTGTCGCCGAGGGTAAACAGGGCTTCCTTGCAGCCAGCGGTACGCCCGGCGCGGGCGATTTCCAAAACCTGATCGAGCGACAAGAAAGCCGGCTCATTGCGGCGCGGGGCATGGGCGAAGGTGCAATAGTGGCACACATCCCGGCAAAGCTTTGTCAGCGGAATGAATACCTTGCGGGAATAGGAAACCACCCCGCCATGAGCGTGGTCACGCCGTGCAGCGGCGGCGCGCATTAGGACATCGCTGTCATCGCAATCGGCAAGCGCCAGGACTTCAGGGATGGAGAGCTGGCGATCGGGTGCAAGGTTGTTCACCACAGTCTCGATCATCGCGTAGACCTCAACAATCTCGCGCCAGCCCGTTGGTGTGCCGCTGTGGAGCGTTCCGCAAGGCCGAGGCTTGCGAGATAAGCATGAGTTCGCGTCGCCGTGTGTAATGACATGAATGCTTCAAGATCTTCCGGTCGATCGATATCGCGCCCAAGTTCCGGCAGGCGAAGAATAGAGGGCAAAATGCTCGCGGCATGCGCAGCTTTTCGATGGCGCTCAAAACTGTTTGGACCGAAGCTTGACGGGATAATCCGCGCTGGCCGGAGAGCGAGCAGATTGGTCCCGCCGTCTTCGGTTGCGGGAACGAGAGCGACCGAACAGGGCGCCGCAAGCAAGTGGACAAGTCTTTCGATTGCATCGGCAGAGATGTGAGGAAGATCTGTGGGGACCACGATCATCCCGTCATCGTCATCCGCCAGCCAGCCGGCGGCAAGCGCTAGAGCTCGGTTGATTCCCCTAGGCGCCGACTCTGGCAGAACTTCCGCTCCGCGATGTTGGGCCAGTGCAGCAGCTTCAGCATCCGCCGTCACCACTAGGACTCCGTCCAGGAAATGTTTGCTGGCGGCAAGGGCGTTGAGCACATCTTCCGCCATCAGTCGGGCAAGCTGCGTGCGCTGCGGTGGAGTAAGCGCGCCCGCAAGCCGTAATTTCGCGGTTGCAAACGGTTTGACTGGAACGACAACCCAGATGTTCGCACGGTTCATGAAAGCCTACCGCCCGCTCTGCGGCGCGAATCGGTGACTACATCGCGTGACGCGATTTCATCGGCAAAGGCGACAACCTCGCCCGCCAGCCGTTTGCGGTCCGCCAAGTCTTGCATCAAGGTTGGCGTTGCTAGGACCGGGATATCGACGCCGGCCGCTTCATTCGCGTCGGCTGCATCGATGACCAGCCCGTCGATGAGCCCGCGATAATGCGCGGCGATCGATTGTGTCGTAACTGGAATGCCTAGCTCAGTCATGATTTTAGCTGTGGGACCCTTAACGGCTTGACCGCCTATGATGGGCGAAACCGCAATCACCGGCGCGGCCGAACGCGAAAGCGCGCCGCGCAGCTCGGGCATCGCCAGGAATGGATCGATGCTCAGATAGGGGTTGGACGGACAAATCACGACCGCGCGCAGCGACGGGTCGGCGAGCGTTTCCAGCAATTTCGCCGCCGGCCGCGCACGCTCAGCGCCCTCGAAGCGCAATGCGCGGACGACCGGCGCGCAGCGGCGTTCGACAAAATAGCGCTGGAACGACAACTCGCCGTCGTCGGTGATAACAATCGTGCGCAAGCGATCGCTGGTCATCGGTAGAATCTGCGCATCAATACCGAGATTGCGTGCGGCGTGCAGGACGTAGTCTGACAGCGATTTGCCGTCGCGCAAGAATTTCGTTCGCTCGACATGGATGGCGAGATCGCGATCGCCAAGCAGAAACCAGGTTTCTCCGCCCAGTTCGCCGAGCGCAGCCATGAAGTTCCAGGTTTCTTGTGCACGGCCCCAGCCGCGGTCCGGATCGGCAATTCCGGCCATCGTGTAAATTATGGTGTCGACGTCTGGCGAAATGCTAAAGCCAAGATGCTCGAAATCGTCCCCGGTATTGGCCGCGACCACAAGTTGTCCGGGCGCTAGCGTGTGGTATAGACCAAGGACGAGCTTCGCCCCGCCGATGCCGCCGCACAGAGCGAGGACGGTTTCAGCCGAACGATTTGTCGTGGCCATGCGATCACGCATCGCAGCAAGTCCACTTCTTTCGGCCTCGCCAGCGCTGAAGCGTGCACGCTTCGCCGTGGGAGCCGACATCGGACAGATCGGTGCCGCTGCGCGTCATCAGGAAACCTGCCGATAGGCCACGATCAGAACGTCACGCGAACACCACTTAATCCGTATCATCAGTAGCATCGCTACTGCGAGGGAATGCCAGTAATGCGAATACCCGCGCTCGCGATTTTGTAGCGGCGGTTGATTGCGATCAAGACCGAGGTGAGGGTCTCGGCCGCCACCGAATTGGCCAGCGCGCCGCCATCGACGCCGCGGGTTGCCACCACGCTGGCGAGCTCAATCACGAGCTCTTTGGCCGCCGCGTCGTCGCCAAATACCAGCACATCGCAATCGGCCTTTTCGCCGTTTTTAAGTTTTTTTGCTCCGACGCTGTGGAAAGCCGCGACCACACGGGTCTCTGGTCCGAATGCGCGTTGCGCCACCAAAGCAGGGGAACCAGCGGCGGGCAGTTGCACAACCGAGACCTTAGGCGGAACCAGCGGCACGGCTGCGTCGATCACGATCTTGCCGGCAACATCCGGTTTGATCTCCTCGACGATCGCATCGTGGTTGGAAAATGGCACGGAGAGCATGATGATGTCGCTGGCGCGGGCGGCGCCGCGATTGTCGTCGCCGCGCACACCGGCGTTGCCGATGTCACGCGCCGCGGCTTCGGCTTTTTCCTTCGAACGCGAACCGATCACGATCGGGTAGCCAGCCGCCGACCACAGCCGGACCAGACCGGAACCCAGCTCTCCGGTTCCGCCGATCACGGCGATCGTCGGTTTATTTGGTGTGTCCTGCATAACGTACAACTTTCTGACCGCCACCAGTTAAAGCGCACCGGTGCCGAGGGCGCGATGAGATTAAAGCCGCACGGAGAATAGCGGTAGCAATCGGTCAAAATTCTATGGCACTATGATTAGTAACACAATATCATTGATCGCGGACGCTACGTTAACTCGTTGTCCTAAAGATAGTATCATTCTATAGAGAAACTACGCCGGGGGCACCTGCGGTTACGCATGGTGGCGGTAATGACAGACGATAATTGTAGAATAAGCCTGATGATTCCGCCCGAAATTTCGGACCATGCCCGCCGGAAATTGGCGGTTGAACGGCTGCGCGCCGCTCAGGTGAAGCTGCCGACCTGGAGCGAACTGGCTAATCCCGACTTGATCTCCGACAATATCGTCAACAGCGTAAAATCGGTTGACCCGGATGCGCCGGATGCAAGCAATTTATGGCGCGTGCATTGGTTCAACGACGCGAGCCGAACCGGGCGCGTGACGGTGCCCGGCCATGTCGTGCTGCCCGAGGTACTCACTGGTGTAAAAGCGCCCATCGTTGTCCTGCTCGGTCGCCGTTTCCCGATGATCGGCGCTCACAAGGTTCTCGCCGCTTACGCCTGCCTGGTGCCGCGGCTAGTCACTGGTCAAATTGATCCGGCACATGATCGCGCGATCTGGCCATCGACTGGAAACTATTGCCGGGGCGGAGTGGCGATCTCTCGCATCCTCGGCTGCCGTGGCGTGGCGGTGTTGCCCGCTGGCATGAGCGCCGAGCGTTTTGAATGGCTGGCACGGTGGGTGAGCGATCCGTCCGATATTATCCGCACGCCCGGCACGGAGAGCAACGTCAAGGA
>CAZNSG010000198.1:0-5416 GCA_964575715.1 uncultured Hyphomicrobiales bacterium
GCCTTCAAGAGGCAGATCACAGCCGGTTCAGTGGTACACTTTGCGCCCGCCCTTTAGAACGAACTTGCACCGGCCGCGAATGTGGCGGCGGTCATGCCGTGAGGAAGGAGTTTTTTACTGAAAATCCAGGCTCGATGCCGGAGGATGCAGATTCCAGTCGATCGACTCTCTTGCGCGGCGGTTTTTCCCCGCGTGGCATTCAGATTACAGTTTTCAGATCACAGCATATCCCCGACCTCGCCCCATTACCCAATGGCTTCGGCAAAAATCTTGTCGTGCCACTTTTACAACAAAAAAATGTCACCGTGCTCCACGAACATAAGAATCGAATCAATGCTGAGTTTCCCGGGAACTTGCCGATGCAATCGAATGAATGCTCACGGGGCGTGATGCAATTTGAGATTTTACATTCTGGCGCGTCCGTGGACTTCGGGTTTCTTGGTCTTGGTGAAATTCTAAAGACCGTCAAATGATAATCTTTTGTTCATTATTTTGCGTGCAGCATGACAAACAGGACCGAGCCTCGCGCGCAGATAAAGACTGGGGAGTTGCTCCATGAAAGTTTCAACGGCCTTTTTTACAATCATCCTGGAAATCGCATTTATCGTATACTGCATCCATATGACCTATCTGCTCGACATTCTCGACCCGCTTCCGCGGGAATTGAGAGTCCCAAACATGCTGATTGGAGCGGCAATACTGGGATTTGGCTTGTTCGTTGCTGCGCGGCTGCATCGGGATGCGAGCGCTCGCACTGGCCGGAAATGATCCGGTCATAACCCATGTTGTCGGTTGTGCCGGCTACAGGCGTCCTGCGCAAAAAATAGAATCCAAGCGACGCGCAAGCTTTCATGACCGTCACATTGCCGCCGCATCGCCGCCCACCGGGCGCGATGAATGCAGCATCCCGCAATTATGATAGCGTGCTGAGAAAAGCGCTCGATGACGTCGCGGCATTGATACCAACTCTCACAATTGGTCAATCCGGGCTCGCCGGCTTCGCACCCAAGTCGGCTAGAGCCGACTTGGGCAGTCTCACTTGCCGATCTCGGGTAAACCCGAGATCGGTGACCCCGGATTGACGAGTCGAAATTTATGCGCGGTAGCATTCGTCTGCGGGGCCGAGAATATGTTGCAGGCGAGATCGTGCGTCTTGGTTCCATAACATCCAGCGGGTCGGCGATGAGCGCACGCCAACCCGCATGTTGCGGCCGCGCGGCAACGTGCTACGACTCGCGCCGAGGCGAATCTCTTGCCTTGCCTGGTGCTCGCCTTCATTCTGCATAGGTCCTGCGCGCATGAGTCCGGATCATTCCTCCATCCATGCATCCGCTGTGCTGGTCGGAGCGCGCGCAGTGCTGATTCAAGGTCCGCCCGGCGCTGGCAAGTCGCGGCTTGCGCTCGCGCTGCTGCAAGCGGCGCGGAGTGGACAGCTCGGTTTTGCCCGGCTGGTCGCCGATGATCGCGTGCTGATCGAACCCGCGGGCAGGCGGCTCTTAGCGCGGCCGGCACCGGCGCTGGCCGGACTGATCGAGGTGCGCGGGCTAGGCCTGCGGCGCGTGCCCCACGAGCCGGTGGCCGTGGTCGGCATCGTGCTGGAATTAGCGGCCGCGGATGGGAACCGGCTGCCCGAGCAAGCCAGCCGGGAAACCCAGATTGCCGGGATTCGGCTGCCGCGGCTTGCGGTCGCAGCCGGGTTCGAGCCGCTGCCGCTCCTGCTTGCCTACTTGCAAACATTGGACGCCATGCCTTGATACCTAGCGGAGCGAAGGCTTGGCTTAATGGGGCAGAAAAATGCCCATTCCGGAGCGCCTCTATCCTGCTAAAATGCCTTGAGACGGCCTACTTTTTCGCGCCTGCTCCCGTCCCGCTCATCGCAATGCAACATTTCCCAGGAATCGGTGTAAAGCCCCTTGCGGTGGGGCTTCGGATGGTCATCATGGGCCTCCTTTCGTGCGGTGCAACCGCGCCCGCGGGGAGTTCCCGATGATCGGACTCGTTCTTGTGACCCACGGGCGGCTCGCCGTCGAGTTTCGCGCGGTGCTTGAGCATGTCATGGGGGGTCCGCAGAAACAGGTCGAGGCCGTAACCATCGGCCCCGACGACGATGTGGAGCAGTGCCGGAAGGAGATCATCGAAGCGGTCGAGCGGGTCGATACCGGACAAGGTGTGGCCATTCTCACCGACATGTTCGGGGGCACGCCGTCGAATCAGGCAATTTCTGTGATGAATCGGCCCAATGTCGAAGTGCTGGCCGGGATCAACATGCCCATGCTGGTCAAGTTCGCCAATGTTCGCGAAGATTGTCCTCTCGCCGAAGCGGTCGTTGCCGCGCAAGCGGCTGGGCGCAAATACATCACCATTGCGAGCCGGATTTTGGACGGGAAATGAAGAATTTCGACCCGTCTGACACTCCCACAGAACCAGACCGTCCGTCGCGCGAAGGTGCGGTCATCCGCGTGCTTGAAATCGTCAACAAGAAGGGCCTGCACGCACGCGCTTCGGCCAGATTCGTGCAAACGGCCGAGCGTTTCGATGCGGCGGTCATGGTCACACGCGGGAACGAGACGGTCGGCGGTACCTCGATCATGGGGCTGATGATGCTGACAGCCGGCCCCGGGACGACGATTACCGTGGAAGCGACGGGCAACGAGGCAGCGGCGGCCATCGAGGCGCTGGCCGCGCTGGTCGCCGGCGGCTTTGGGGAAGAGGACTAAAGCCCATTCGCAGGACGCTTCCCGGCAAGGGGTCTCCGGCAAGCCCGCCGAAACACATAAAGAATTCTTTATATCTTCGTTGCCCCGTTGGCCTGGCCCTGCTATAGCCACCTCCTGAACGCTTCCCGCGCCATCTCCTGATCGAAGGACTGTCATGACCGCTGCGCAGAAACCCAAAGTCGCGACCGCCGACTACGTCGTTGCCGACATCTCGCTTGCTGCCTGGGGCAATAAGGAGCTTGCCATCGCCGAGACCGAGATGCCGGGGCTGATGGCGACGCGCGAAGAATTCGGCCCCAAGCAGCCGCTGCGCGGCGCGCGCATCGCCGGCTCTCTGCACATGACGATCCAGACCGCGGTGCTGATCGATACGCTCAAAGCACTCGGCGCCGATGTGCGCTGGGCGTCGTGCAACATCTATTCCACGCAGGATCATGCCGCCGCCGCGGTTGCGGCCGGCGGCACGCCGGTGTTCGCGGTCAAGGGCGAGTCGCTGAAAGAATACTGGGAATATACCCACCGCATCTTTGAGTGGTCGGACGGCGGCACGCCCAATATGATCCTCGATGACGGCGGCGATGCCACCCTGCTGGTGCATCTTGGCGGCGAGGCGGAGAAAAATCCCTCCGTCCTCAACCATGCGACCAACGAGGAAGAAGAAGTTCTGTTCGCCGCCATCAAGCAGCGCCTGAAAGACAAGCCGGGCTGGTATTCGACGCTGGGAAAAAACATCAAGGGCGTCACCGAGGAAACCACCACCGGCGTGCACCGCCTCTACGAGATGCACAAGAAGGGCACGCTGCTGTGGCCCGCGATCAACGTCAACGACAGCGTCACCAAATCGAAATTCGACAATCTCTATGGCTGCCGCGAAAGCCTGGTCGACGGCATCCGCCGCGGCACCGACGCCATGATGGCCGGCAAGGTTGCCATGGTCGCGGGCTTCGGCGATGTCGGCAAGGGATCGGCCGCGAGTTTGCGCAACGCCGGCTGCCGCGTCATGGTCTCCGAAATCGATCCGATCTGCGCGCTGCAGGCGGCGATGGAAGGCTATGAAGTGACCACGATGGAACATGCTGCGAAACGCGCAGACATTTTCGTCACCGCCACCGGCAATCTCGACGTCATCACCGTCGACCACATGCGCGCGATGAAGGATCGCGCCATCGTGTGCAACATCGGTCACTTCGATTCGGAGATTCAGGTGGCGGCGCTGAAAAATTTCAAATGGCACAACGTCAAGCCGCAGGTTGACGAGATCGAATTTCCCGACGGCAAGCGCATCATCCTGCTGTCCGAGGGACGGCTGGTGAATCTCGGCAATGCCATGGGACATCCAAGCTTCGTGATGTCGTCGTCGTTCACCAACCAGACATTGGCGCAGATCGAGATTTGGACCAATCCGGGCAAGTACCAAAAGCAGGTCTACACGCTGCCCAAGCACCTCGACGAGAAGGTGGCGCGGCTGCATCTGGCAAAAATCGGCGTCAAGCTCACCACGCTCAGCGAAAAGCAGTCTACTTACATTGGCGTGCCCGCCGACGGACCGTTCAAGCCGGATCATTATCGGTATTGATCTTAAGCTCCCAACTCATTTTTCAATTTTCGATGCGGGAGGGCTAGGATGTCAGTAGTGCCTAACGCAGGCAGCCCGCGGGCAGGTGAAAACAATCCCGTTCACGGCGTGACGCATTCAGCGCTCGATTTCGACATGCCGCGGGGGGCGTGCGATTGTCACGTGCATGTCATGGGCGCTCCGCCGCGTTACCCTTATGCGGCGGATCGCATTTACACACCCGGCGTCGCGCAGCCCGAGGACCTGATGGCGCATCAGCGCGTGCTCGGGCTCGAGCGTGTGGTGCTGGTGCAGGCCAGCCCCTTCGGCTCGGACAATAGCTGTATGATGGATGGGATGCGCCACATCGGCGGCGCGGCGCGCGCGGTGGCCGTCATCGATGCGCGGACCAGCGACGAAGCACTGCGGCAGATGCACGCGGCCGGCGTGCGCGGCGTGCGGGTGAATTTGGAAACTTACGGCCAGTCCGATCCGGCAGTCGCCCTTCGCGCGTTGCAGCCCACGGCGCGTCGTGTCGCCCCGCTCGGCTGGCATGTGCAGATCTTCACAAATCTTGCAGTGATCGCGGCCTTGCGCAACGAGCTGCGTGCGCTTCCAACCATGTTGGTGTTCGATCATTTCGGGCGTGCGCTGGCGGCAAATGGCCCCACGCAACCGGGCTTCGATGCGCTGGCTGCGCTCGTGGGCGAGGGCAAGGCCTATGTGAAAATATCGGCCCCGCACCGGCTCTCAACGCAGCCCGATTTCGCGGATGCAGCGCCGCTGGCGCGCGCGCTGATCGCCGCCAATGCCAATCGTATTCTCTGGGGCTCCGACTGGCCGCATACCATGGGCGCGCCGGGCGGGCGGCGCGATCCGCACGCGATCGAGCCGTTCCGTGCGATCGACGATGGCAGCGCGCTCAATCGATTGAACAAATGGACGCGCGATCGTTCCGAGCTGGAGAAAATTCTCGTGCACAACCCCGCACGGCTGTACGATTATTAGAGCATTTTCCACCTGGGATGAATCGTAGGGGATTCCCAAGCGGCCGCGAATAAGATTCTGTGATCTCCTCAATTCGAGGAGGCCGGCGATGGGCTTGGGCTATTCGAACGATCTTCGGGCGCGAGTGATCCGGGTT
>CAZNSG010000199.1:0-20918 GCA_964575715.1 uncultured Hyphomicrobiales bacterium
ACCTTGTTGTGCTTGGGGATGAAATCCTGCGGCCCGTCGAGCGCCTCGACCGAGGCCCATTGCGACACCGCCGCCGGGTTCGAGGTCGATTGCGACTGGATCATCGCCATCGCCTTAATCAGCGGCTCGGGTCCGCCGGCATAGCCGATGCGCCAGCCGGTCATGCAATAGGCTTTCGACACGCCGTTGACGGTGAGCGTGCGCTCATAAAGCCGCGGCTCCACCTGCGCCGGCGAGAAAAACTCAAATTCGTCGTAGACCAGGTGCTCGTACATGTCGTCCGAAAGCACATGGACGTGCGGATATTTCACCAGCACGTCGGTCAGTGCTTTGAGTTCGCTCCTGGTATAGGCGGCGCCGGTCGGGTTCGACGGCGAGTTGAACATCAGCCATTTGGTCTTGGGCGTGATGGCGCGCTCGAGCTGCTCCGGCTTGATCTTGAAGCCGGACTCAAAGCTCGCCGTGACCGCGACCGGCTCGCCGCCGGCGAGCAGCACCATGTCGGGATAGCTCACCCAATAGGGCGCAGGGATGATCACCTCGTCGCCCGGATTGAGCGTGGCCATGAGCGCATTGTAGAGCACCTGCTTGCCGCCGGTGCCGACCGAAATCTGGCTGGTCTTGTAGTCAAGGCCGTTCTCGCGCTTGAATTTGCGGGCGACCGCTTCTTTCAGCTCGATGATGCCGTCGACGTTGGTGTATTTCGAGGCCTTGCCGGACTCGATCGCCTTGATCGCCGCGCGCTTGATGTTGTCGGGCGTGTCGAAATCCGGCTCGCCGGCGCCCAGCCCAATCACGTTGCGGCCCGCCGCTTTGAGCGCGCGCGCCTTGTCGGTCACCGCGATGGTGGCCGAAGGCTTGATGCGCTTGAGCTGCTCGGCGAGGAAGGCCATCGGAATCTCCGCTTGCCCGCCCTGGGGCCGAAGTGTCCTAATGGGACTGAAGGCGGACGGCAAGATGCAAAGAATGATGTATCGATCAACGCTTTTGATAGCGGTTGCACTGTTGCTTTCCCTCGCGGCGGAGGTTTCGGCCTCCGGCAGGGTCTGCGGGACTTCAATCGATGACTGGTGTCCCGCACCCCGCGGCGACCGCTGCGGCCGGCACAAAAATACCGCCGCCTGCAAGGCCGATCCGAAGTGCTACGGCATGCCCTATCGCGGCGTGTCGTTCGTGCCCTGTTACCTGGATAAGCGCGGTTTTGCCGCCAATTGCCCGACCGTCGGCTGCACCGGCAAGCGCCCGCCGCGCCGCCCGGCGCAATGATCACATTCCGTTAGTCCCTATCCGTTAAGGCTGGTCCGACGCGCATGGGCGCGGAGGGCGCCATGGACGGCTTGCTTGGAGTGTTGCGGAGCGGCGACTGGCTCAACCGTGCGCGCATGCGGCTATGGGCGCTGTGCGTGCTTGGGTTTTCCGGCGCCGGGTTGCTTTTTCTCATCGTCACCTCCGACGGGCTCAACGATTATCTGGGCCGCCCGCTCGGCAGCGACTTCGCCAACGTCTATGCGGCGGGGACTTATGTGCTGGAGGGCCGCGCGGCGGCGCCGTTCGACTGGCCCGCGCAATACGCCCGCGAGCAGGCGATCTTCGGCAAGGCAACGCAATTCTACGGCTGGCACTATCCGCCGTTCTTCTTGTTCATTGCCGGCGCGCTGGCAACGATGCCCTACACGCTCGCGCTGGCGGTGTGGCAGGGCGTGACGCTTGCGCTTTATCTTTTCTGCATTCATGCGATCCTCTTCTCTTCACCCTCCCCCTTGCGGGGAGGGTCGCGCGGCGAAGCCGCGCGGGGTGGGGGTCGTAGCGATACTCGCGAAAATCTCACCACCCCCCTCCCGACCGCTTCGCGGCCGACCTCCCCCGCAAGGGCGGAGGTGAAAGAAAATATTTGGCTGCTGCTCGCGCTGGCCTTCCCGGCGGTGTTCGTCAATATCGGCCATGGGCACAACGGATTTCTCACGGCGGCGCTGATCGGCGGCGCGCTCGCCACGCTCGACCGCCGCCCGATCGGGGCCGGCATCTTGTTCGGGCTTGTGAGCTACAAACCGCAATTCGGTCTGCTGATTCCTCTGGTGCTGCTCGCAACCGGGCGCTGGCGCACGTTCGCCGCCGCTACCGCTACCGTTGCGGTGCTCATTATCGCAACGACGCTTGTTTTCGGCCCCGAGGTGTGGCGGGCGTTTTTCGCCTCCGCCCATTTGACGCGCGAAGTGGTGCTGGAGGCCGGCGGCACCGGCTGGCACAAGATCCAGAGCGTGTTCGCATGGGTGCGCATGTGGGGCGGCGGCGTGCCGCTTGCTTATATGGCGCAGGGCGCCGTGACGCTCGCGATTGCGGGCGCGCTGATCTGGCTGTGGCGCAGCGAGGCGGCGTTTCCGCTGAAAGCCGCGGCGTTGGCGATCGGCACCATTCTCGCCACGCCCTACAGTCTCGATTACGACATGATGGCGCTGGCGCCCGCGCTCGCCTTCCTCGCCGCCGAAGGAATCATGCGCGGATTCAACCCGTGGGAAAAGACCGCCTTGGCGCTGCTTTGGCTCGTGCCAATGTTTGCCCGCATCATCGCCGAGCACACGTTGCTCCCGCTTGGGGTTGGAATAATGTTCTTTGTGTTCGTGCTTGTGCTGCGGCGCGCCCGCCTTCAGGCTGAAGGCGGATCGAAAAATTTCTTTCACGCATAGGCCAGGCGCGAGACGGATTCGGTTTTATTTTGCACTGCGGCAGAACTGACCGCCTTTGGTTTCGCCGGCAATGTTCAATTGCCTTGCAATCACCTGGCAATGCATTTCAATGCGCATGGGGCCGGTTGAAATCGCGTTGCCCCACATTGACCGAGGAAGACGCAGGCATGTACACGCTCTATTCCATGCGCCGCTCCGGCAATTGCTACAAGGTTCGGCTTGCGCTCCAACAGCTCGGCACCGATTACAAGCTGATCGAAATCGACACTCTCAAGGGCGACACCCGCACGCCGGAATTCCTGGCCAAGAATCCGAGCGGCCATGTGCCGCTGCTGGAGGTGGCGCCAGGCCGCTACCTGCCGGAATCGAACGCGATCCTGTGGTTCATTGCCGGCGGCACGCCGCTCGCGCCCGAGGACCGCATCGATCGCGCCGAGGCGCTGCAATGGATGTTCTTCGAGCAAAACAGTTTGCAGCCCAATCTCGGCGCGGCCTGGTTCTGGCTTACGCTGGTCAAGGGCGGCCGCGAGCTGCAAATGCATGCGCTGGAAGAGTGGATGGAGAAAGGCTACCAGGCGCTGGGCGTGATGGAACAACATCTCGCAACGCATCGATTTTTCGCCGCCGACCGCTACACCATCGCCGACATCGCGCTCTACGCCTATACCCATGTGGCGCACGAGTGCGACTATGCGCTCGGCACCTTTCCGGCGATTGGCGACTGGCTCGCGCGCGTGGCCGCGCAGCCGCGCCATGTCAACATGGATTGGCATCCGGATCATGCGGAAACCGTGCGCTGAGCGGCTGAAGATGCGAATAGTAGCGAATTGTTTATCGATGACCGCCGCCACGAAATTGCCGCGGTTCATCAACCGCTTTGCCTAAGTGTGGTCCAACCGCCGCCCGCATCGCACGCGATATTTGGATCATGCTGATTCGTCACCATATGAAATCCATGACCACGACAATGACCGAGGGGGTCGGGTTTTCGCACCCGATCCAACACGAACGGGCGCGCGAGTGCCGCAGCCGGGCATTTGCCGAACTCATCACCACCGCGGCGCTCCTTGTATCGCTTGCGATCGCGGTAATCGCGGTGTCCATCGGCATTGCACGCGCGGATAGGTTTGACGCCGGAACGCTTGATACCGGAACGTTTGGCGCCCCAACCGAGTTGAGTTGCGTAAAGTAGCGTTCGGTGGCGTGGCGTTCGGTCGCGTATTGCGTTTTCTGTAAAGTACCAGCTTGCCGCATCCCTCCTGGGCGCCTTAGGTTCGTGTTGGTCGGCGCCCAGGAGATGTTCATGAGATTATTCGGAATTGCGTGCGTGTTGTCGCTGCTTGCGGCGGCATGTGCCCCTGCCCCCGCAGAAACCTTTCGATCGGCCGCCGGCGACTTATCCGTCGAAACCGTCGCCGGCGGTCTGGTCAATCCTCTTGTCAATCCTTGGGCGCTTGCCTTCCTCCCCGACGGCCGCATGCTGGTGACCGAGCGGCCCGGCCGCATGCGCATCGCCGCGCGCGACGGCAAGCTCTCGCCGCCGCTCTTGGGCGTGCCGCCAGTTTTTGCCATCGGCCAGGGCGGGTTGCTCGACGTCGTGCTCGATCGCGCCTACGCGCAGAACCAGACCATATACTTTTGTTATGCCGAGCCGGTTGAGCGCGGTGCGCGCACGGCGCTGGCGCGCGCCAAATTGATCGATGGAGCAACGCCGCGGCTTGACGATGTGAAGATAATATTCCGGCAAGAAGGGCCGCTGTCGAGCAGCAATCATCACGGCTGCCGCATCGTGCAGACGCCCGACAACAACCTGTTTCTCACGCTCGGCGATCACTTCGGTCCGCGCGAGGAGGCGCAGAATCTTTCCAATCATCTGGGCAAGATCATCCGCATCCGGCCGGATGGGTCGGTACCGCCCGATAATCCGTTCGCCGGGAGACCCGGCGCCAAGCCGGAAATCTGGAGCTACGGCCACCGCAATTCGCAAGGCGCGGCGGTCAATCCGGCATCGGGAAAATTGTGGATGCACGAACACGGCCCGCGCGGCGGCGACGAGATCAACATCGCCGAGGCGGGCAAGAACTACGGCTGGCCGGTGATCGGCTATGGCATCGACTACAGCTTTGCGCGCATCCACGAGAGCACGCAAAAAGCCGGTCTGGAACAGCCGGTCAAATATTTTGTGCCGTCGATCGCGCCCTCGGGCATGGCGTTCTACAGCGGCAAGCTCGTCCCAGCCTGGCGCGGAAATCTGTTCGTCGGCGCGCTGGCAGGCCAAATGCTGCTGCGGCTCGAAGTCGACGGCGACAAGGTGGGGAAGGAAGAGCGGCTGCTGCAAGGCTTGCGCGAACGCATCCGCGACGTGCGCGAGGGACCCGACGGCGCGCTCTATCTGCTCACCGACAGTCGCGATGGACGCATTTTGCGCGTTAAGCCGGCGAAGTAAGCCGCAAATTCACAAGCGCTCCGTTGGACGGCTTGCCGGAGTCCGCTTTCCCTCCGATCGCGACCGGATAGCGGACATTATGGCTCGTCCGAGTCGTGCCAGTAGCGAACAATGACGCGTGGCTGATCTGGATAAGGATCGAGCTATTAGCGTCCGGCATTCAGAGGTCTCACCTCGGCGTGCGCGTATTTGGATAGGGCACTGGCACAAAGGGCGGGGTGCTTGGGGACGTTGGGCGAGTAGCAACGTCGGGAAGGGGTGCGTTTGGCTTGCGTTTGCTTATCACATTGACTGATGGTGTCTTTTGAGTGGAGGACTTCGCCTTCGATGGCGCCACGGCACCGAAAGTGGCGACCGATCCAAAGCCAACCGCAAGAACGATTGTTAATGCGAGTATTGAGCCTTTCATCGATGACTCGCCTTCCCGAAATGATGCAAGAGGCCGCCAACTGAGGCGGCTTCTGTTTAAGTATTATTTCGCCTTTTGTGGAATAGGAACAGTGCCGCTCGGTCCTATGGATGTAATCTGAATTATTACCTCGCCGTCCTTCGCCCATGCAAAATGGGGCGTCTTTGCTGGCTCAGCGAACAGGGTGCCGGTCGGAAAAGCCGTGAGTTTGCTTTCATCCCATTGTTCCCCAAGTCCGAAGTACAGCGTGCCGGATAGAACGACAATGGTTCGCGGCTGGTCAGGATGATAATGCGGCATGACCTTCATGCCCGCCGCAAACTTGGTGCGTTGTACGAACATTCCCTCCTTGGTCGGGTCGCCGAACAACACTGCGGTCTGTGGCGCTCCGGGAAGCCCCTTGAAGGACAACTGGCTCGGTAACACTACGACGCTTTGCGCGTGAGCTAGAGCTGAAATGCCAATTGTACCGAGGGCGAGCAGAAGAAAGGCCACGCGTAGGTTCATAAATATCTCCTATTGGGTCGTACGTTTCGCGCGATCAGGCGGGCGCCCGGTCGGGCTCTGCTTTATCAAGTTTGGGAAAAGTTCGGCTACTTTGCGGTAGCGGCGCGATTGCCTTCACGTTATGCCTTCAAGAACGCATTGTCCACGCACGACCTTATGGCAAATTAGGCTACCGCCAATTTCAAACTAGGCCATCAAACAGGCCAGAACCAACTCGCCTATAAGAACAGACGTGAAATCTAGGACATTTCCTGAACGCGGCAGACGGTTCGACAGGTAGAAGTCGTGCGGCTTGATGACCGCTCAGGGTCAATTTGAGAAAAACTCGCTACGAGCAAATGTATTCCGCGCTTCCCCTATAACCGACGTTCGCCGGCCGCGACGCCGGCGTGCGGCGGTCGATCGCACGTATACGAATGTTAACGCGCCGAGACTTGCGCAGCGATGGCGGAAAAAGCCGAGGTTTGCCGGACCGATTGTGGCAATTTCACTACACCCGCGAGGGAAAGTTCTCTTTGACCCGCGGTTTATCCACTATCCGCACTGTCAATGGGGCCAAGGGGGCATTGCTGATGCTCAAAAGGCATATAATCTGGGGAATTCAGCTGGGGAATGCCGGATTGTAACGCTTAGTACATTGTAACGCTTAGTACCCTGGGGAGCATCGTGCGCGTTCTGAGTTTTGCTGTCCTGCTGTTTGCCGGCGCCGTCAGCGCCCATGCGCAATCGTTGAAACCGGATCGCAACGAGGCGGGCGCGGACGGATTTTTTCCCAGCGACAAAATGCGGGCGGTCGCCCATCGCAACGTCGCGGCGAGCGTGACAAGTCTGGGCGCGAATGCCAAGCTCATTGGGGCGAGCGCGACGGTGCCCGATCTTTTCGACATTGGGCTGCACGAGCAACTCCTGCCCGATCCGTTCAGGTTTCCGAACACGCAGCTCGAAACTGTCAGCTGGACCGAGATCAAAGGCTGGAGCGTCGACGATCACGCCGCCGCATTCGCAACCTTTCTGAGTAGCTGCAAGGCGGTCGTTCGCGGCACGCCGGCGCGGCATGCGGGCCAGCCGTTCTATGCCGCGCTGCAATCCGTTTGCCGCCGTGCGGTCAACGCGCCAATGCTCGATCGCGCCGCGGCACAAAAATTTTTCGAACGAAACTTTCGTCCGATGCGAATCGCCCCGCTTGGCCAAGACAACGGATTTCTCACCGGTTATTACGAACCGATCATCGAAGGCTCGCTGGTCCGGAGCGCGGAATTCAACGTGCCGCTCTACCGCACGCCCCCCAATCTCGCCAAACCATACTACGAGCGCGCCGTGATCGAGGACGGCGCGCTTTCAGGACGCAAGCTCGAAATCTGCTGGCTCAAGGATCCGACCGATTTGTTCTTCGCGCAGATCCAGGGTTCGGCGCGGGTCAAGCTTGAGGACGGCAAGGTGTTGCGCCTCAATTACAGCAGCCACAATGGCTGGCCCTACACGCCGGTCGGCAGCATCCTGATCGCACGCAATATCGTGCCAAGGGAAGAAATGTCGATGGATCGAATCCGCGATTGGATTGCGGCCAATCCGAAGGAGGGCAAGGATCTGCGCCGCCGCAACAAATCATTCGTATTCTTCCGCGAAACCGGTCTGGCCGAGCATCAGGAGCCAGTCGGTGCACAGGGGATCTCGCTTTCCCCTGGACGCTCGATTGCGGTGGATCGATTCATCCACGTCTACGGCACGCCGTTTTTCATCGAGGCCGAACTTCCGCTCGAAAGCGAGCGGTCGGAGAACATGTTTCAACGCTTGATGGTGTCGCAGGACACCGGCGGCGCCATCCGCGGACCGGCGCGCGCCGATCTTTATTTCGGCGCCGGCGCCGGCTCGGCCCACGTTGCCGGGCGGATCCGCCATCCGGGGCAATTCACCATACTGATCCCGCGCGACATCGATCCGGTGATTGCCGGCTGGAGCACGCCGTTGCCGCGGCCACGACCTGCCTTCGCCAATGGCGATGACAAGCAGGTCGCGGCGATCGAGAAGCTGGCGCTCGATCAAAAGACAGAAGCAAATACCGGGCGTGAGCTCGAACAAGCGCAATGAACGGCGGTCCGATCCGGCAGTCACGCGGCGCATAGCGTGAGCGCCGGTTTTGCAATGGCCGCGTCTGTTTCGCGTATGCTTCAATCGCGGCGGCATTTCGGTCATCGCGGCACTTCATTTATGTGCCAGCATCGGTGCCAAGCTTGTGCGCCATGCCCATTCCGTTATTTTCCCGATGGCTGAAGTCATGGTGACGCGTGAATTGTTTCAAAATTCCAGCGGCTGAGCGCGGAACTACGACCGCAGCCACCGCCAGCGTGAGACGCGCGATGCTCATGCGCGCAGGCGCAACCGACAGAAGAAGTGCGCCCAAAAGTCAGGAATAATGGCCAGATCAGCGCCCTCGATCACCGTTCGGACCGCCCGTTGTGCCGGTGGCCGTCCGCATCTCGCTGCTGGCTTCCAGGCCAGCCCGAATAACGCTATCATTTCCCCCAATTCGATGGTCATCTGAGAAATCACGGCCTAGTCGCCGGAAGCAAACCAACAAGTCGCAGGGAGGATTACATGCGGTTACTCATCGGCATTCTTGCTGCCGCGCTCGCAGCGGCGAGCACGCAAGCACAGTCTCAGGATTATCCGAATAAGCCCATCCGTATCGTCGTGCCGTTCGCGCCGGGCGGCATTGTCGATACCGCCGCGCGCGTGGTCGGCCAGAAGCTGCACGAGCGCTGGGGACAGCAGGTCATCGTCGACAACCGCCCGGGCGGCAACGGCTTCATCGGCGTGACCGCGGCGCAGAAATCGCCCGCCGACGGCTACACACTGCTCATGGCGCACACCGGCGAATTCGCGGTCAATCCGGCCGTCTTCAAGGACGTGCCCTACGATCTCGATCGCGACTTCGTGGCGATCACGCTGGTGAACGACGCTCCCATGGTGTTTGTCGTGAACAGCGGCGCTCCGTACAACACGATGCAGGAGCTGCTCGCCGCAGCCAAGGCAAAACCCGGAACGATCGGCGTCTCGACGCCGGGCGCCGGCTCGATCAATCACCTCGTGCTGGAATGGATCGGACTTACGACCGGCGCCAAATTCCTGCACGTGCCCTACAAGGGCGGCGCGCCGGCGATCACCGCCACCGCGGGCGGCGAGGTTCCGGCCGGCACCGCGGCCATGGGCTCGGCCATGCCGCACATCCAGTCGGGCCGCGTGCGGGTGGTCGCGGTCACCACGGACAAGCGCAGCCCGGTCAATATGTCGTGGCCCACCTTGGCGGAAAGCGGTGTGCCCAACGTGCAATCCTCGATCTGGGCCGGCCTGTTCGCGCCCAAGGGCGTGCCGCAGCCGATCATCGACAAGATTTATGCCGAGGTCGCCAAGATTCTCGAACTACCTGACGTTAAGGAGCGCTTCGCCGCCGGCGGCGGGGTGACCGGCGGGATGAAACCTGCAGAGTTCACGGCCAAGATCAAGCTGGAAGCCACGCAACTCAAAGACATCGTGATCAAAGCCAACGTCAAGTCGGAGTGACGCGGACAAGGCATAATACCAACTCTCACAATTCGTCATTCCGGTCGAGCCGCGTTAGCGGCGAGGGCCGGAATCCATAACCACCGGCCGTGATTATAGATTCCGGGCTCGCGGGCTTAAGCCCGCGCCCCGGAATGACGTGTCAATGTTTGTGCGGATTGGTATAAGACGCTGTTATGAGCTGACAGCCGCCCCGCCCTCGGGCGGGGCGGTTTTGCTTTGAACGAACAAAGGGGGGCTTTGCGTTGCGGATACGATCGCAGAGCGATTTCTGGTGCGGCCTGTTGTTCGTCGCCATCGGCGTCGCAGTCGTTGTGTTCGCGCGCGAATACCGCATGGGGTCGGCGGCGCGCATGGGACCGGCTTATTTCCCGACGCTGCTCGGTTTTGTGCTCGCCTTTCTCGGTCTCACGCTGACGGTTCCGTCGCTGTTCGTCGACGGCGAGAAATTCCCCCGGCTGCACCCGCGGCCGTTCCTGATGATCCTGCTGAGCATCGTGGTATTCGGCGTGGCGCTGGAATATCTGGGCTTTGCGATCGCGGTGGTGGCGTTGTCGATCGTCGGCGGGCTTGCCGAACCGGAGCTTCGTCCGCTCGAATCCGCGGCGCTCGCGCTCTTCCTTGTGATCTTTTCGATCGGGATTTTCGTTGGTCTGCTTGGCTTGCCGCTGACCCTGTGGCCGAGCCTCTGAGCGCCGCAGCATGGATATTGTTTCCAATCTTGCCCTTGGGTTTGGCGTCGCCATTAGCATCAAGAACCTGCTCTACTGCTTTATCGGCGTCTTCCTCCGCACCTTGATCGGCGTGCTCCCCGGCATCGGCCCGGTGGCGACGGTCGCCATGCTGTTACCGCTGACCTTCAATCTCGATCCCGCAACCGCCATGATCATGTTGGCGGGCATTTATTACGGCGCGCAATACGGCGGCTCGACCACGGCGATCCTGGTCAACATCCCGGGTGAATCGTCCTCAGTCGTTACCACGCTCGACGGCTACCAGATGGCTCTCCAAGGCCGCGCCGGTCCGGCGCTCGGGATCGCGGCGATCGGCTCATTCGTCGCAGGCTCTTTCGCCACTTTGATTGTCGCGCTGTTCTCGCCGCCGCTGGCGGACATCGCTCTCAAATTCCAGCCGGCCGACTATTTCTCGCTGATGGTGTTCGGCCTGGTCGGCGCGGTCGTGCTCGCGCGCGGTTCATTGCGCAAGGCCATCGCGATGGTCGTGCTTGGGCTCATGCTCGGATTGATCGGCACCGATGTGAATTCCGGCGTCATGCGGTTCACATTTGGAATTCCGGCGCTGGCGGAAGGCGTCAGCTTCGTCGCGCTGGCCATGGGAATGTTCGGCGTTGCCGAAGTGATCTATAATCTTGAGAAACGCGGCACGAGTCGTCCGGCGTTCACCTCCCGCCTCGGCAGTGTGCTGCCGAGCCGTGATGACCTCAGGCACTGCTTTTGGTCGATCGCACGCGGCACCGGACTCGGCTCGATCCTCGGCATCTTGCCGGGAGGCGGCGCACTGCTTGCCTCGTTCGCCGCCTATACGATCGAGAAGAAGGTCGCGCGGCCGCCGCGCAGTTTCGGCGACGGCGATATCCGCGGCGTAGCGGCGCCGGAGGCTGCCAACAATGCCGGCGCACAAACCTCGTTCATTCCGATGCTCACGCTGGGCGTGCCGTCGAACCCGACGATGGCGCTGATGATCGGAGCGCTGATGATCGGAGCGCTGATGATCCAGGGCATACAGCCCGGTCCGCAAGTGATGACGCAACGCCCGGAGCTGTTCTGGGGCATCGTCGCGAGCATGTGGATCGGCAACCTGTTCCTGCTGGCGCTCAATCTGCCGCTGATCGGGCTGTGGGTGCGCCTCTTGGCGGTGCCCTACCGGCTGCTGTTTCCGGCCATTCTGGTGTTTTGCTGCATCGGCGTGTTCACGATCAACAACAATGCCTTCGATCTGTTCCAGCTCATGCTGTTTTCCGGCCTGGGCTACGTGCTGATGAAGCTCGGCTGCGAGCCCGCGCCGCTTATCCTGGGCTTGGTGCTTGGACCGATGATGGAGGAATATTTGCGGCGCGCGCTGCTGATTTCGCTCGGCGATCCGGCCGTGCTGGTCACAAGCCCGCTCAGCGCCGCATTCCTTATCGCATCGCTCGCGCTGCTGGTCTCCATTGCCTTGCCGCTCGTGCGCAGCAAGCGCCAAGAGGTGATGCAGGATTGAGCGGGTATTCCGGTGCTATCGGACCCGTTCGGCGGCGCATCGTGCGCGTGGACGGGCTTGAAAACTCCTCGGACACAGATTGCCAGGACCACTCTCGCAACGCCGGGAACCGTGGAAAAAGCGTGGTTCATTCGACTTGGATTGGAAGCACGCGGCGCGCGCCCACGATCACCACTTCTGAAACACCAAGAACACGCCAGCCGCGATCAGCTGCGAGAGCCGGAAGGACGAATTGTAAGAGCTTTAATATTGCACGATGCCGATGCCCTGCTCTATCGGTGCATTATTCACGTTCCGGCGCTATCGTGCGTCCGAGCGATTCGAGATTGCCCGATGCACCGTCTGACCCTGCTTGTGCTTGCAACTTTCCTTGCAACCTTCGCGATGGCGCACGCGGCGACGCCAGCCGCCGCGCAACTGCCGCCTGGCCCGACCACTGCGCCGGTGGCGCCGGGCTCAAGCCTGCGGCCGCCGCCGTCGTCGCTCGCGGCGCCAAGGACCTATCAGGCGGTCGCGGTGAAGCTGCCGCCGGTGCCCGAGGATGCCGGCTTTGAATCCTTCCGCAATGAACTTGCCAGCGTCGCCAAAGGCCGCGTCTATGCCGAGCTCGAACGACTGGTGTTCGCGCAGAGTTTTTTCTGGGATCGCGATTTCAAGGGCGGATTCGACCGCCAGCAATCGGGCGTGGACAATCTCGCCGCCGCCGTCCGGCTGGAACAGCGCAACGGCATGGGCTGGGGCACGCTCGCCGCCTTTGCCGCCGAGACCACGGCGAGCGCGTTCACCAGCCGGCCGGGCATCATCTGCGCACCGGGCGAGCCAAGCTTCGACGGCGTCGAATTCGATCGACTGGTCGATTATACGCGCAGCAGCGCGCGCGACTGGGCCACGCCGCGCGCCGATCTGACGACCGTGCGTGCCGGCCCGCGCCATAATGCGGCGGTAGCCGACACCCTCAGCCTCGGCCTGGTGCGCGTATTCGGCTACCTGGCCAAGGACAACGAACCGGACACGCTGCGCGCCGCCTGGGCGCGGGTGGCGACCCCTGCGGCGAAAATCGGTTTTGTCGCGCCGGGCGCGTTGCTGTCGCTTTCCGCGGAGCGGCTATGCTACGGCAAGGATGGGTTTGGCCGCTGGCACATTGCAGGATATGTCGGCGCCGGTGATTGAAATGGCATTGTAAGCTTGTCGCAATTTGAGCGTAAATTGATTATGCTTGTGTAGACGTTGTACCTGAGGGAGAAGCGCAATGGGGCGCACTCATTTAGCAATCCTTGCAGCAATCCTTGCAGCCGCCACCGGCGTTAGCGTTGCATTGCTCGCAACGATGGCCTCCGCGCAGCAGCAGCAAGCGCAACGGCCGAAACCGCCGGCGCCGGCAAAGCCCTATCAGGCCGTCGCGACCACGCTGCCGGCAACGATCAACGATCAAAGTTTTGAGGACTTCCGCAGGCAGCTCGGTGATGTCGCCATTCGCAAAGACAAAGCCGGGCTGGCCAAGCTGGTGGTCGCGCAGGGCTTCTTCTGGAAGAGCGAAAAGGGCGAGAAGGCCGACAAGAACAAGACCGGATTCGACAATCTCGCGGCTACGATACAGCTCAACGCCCCGGACGGCTCGGGCTGGGACCAACTGGTCGTCTACTCTTTTGATCCGACCGCCGCGCCGGTGGCCAGCATCAAGGACGTCGCGTGCTCGCCGGCGGATCCGGTTTTCAGCGAACAGGAGTTCGAAAAACTCCTCATGACGACCCAGACCAATCTGGAGGACTGGGGCTACCCGCTGATAAATGGTATCGAAGTACGGTCAGGCCGGCTGGCGAATGCGCCGGTCATCGAGAAGCTGGGCCTGCACTTCGTCCGGGTGCTGTCCGACGAAAACGCAGCCAATATACCACCGAACCAGGCGCCAACGCTGGAGATCGTCACACCGTCGGGCAAGACCGGGCACATTCCGGCATTCGCGCTCGCGCCGCTCGGTCACGATCAGCTCTGCTACCGCAAAGAGGCCGACGGCTGGAAGATCAGCGGCTACATCGGCGGCGAGTAGCGCCGCACCGATCGACAATATTCCGCCTCGCAACAGGAATAAGAACCGGGCTTCACATGTTTGTTAGTCGGCTCGCATTGTAGGTATCCACTCGCTAGTATGCGTCTTGGCTGACCGGAACGACTCCAGAATAGCCGTGATGTTCCAAGATAAAGTGGGCCTAAGCTCAACATATAAAAGGGGAATCTATGTCACGATTTAAGGGCACATCGATCTGCGCCGCGATCTTGGCAACCGCGCTCGGCGGCGCTTCTTTAGGCCAAGCGCAGCAACCGCCATTCGCGACCAGCAAGGTCGAGGGCACCGACAACGTCTATATCTTCCGCTACGGCGGCCATCAGTCGATGTTCATCGTGACGCCGGCCGGCGTGATCGCCACCGATCCGATCGGGCAGGGACGCCCGCAGGCGGTCACCACCTACATCGATGAAATCAAGAAGGTCACCAATGCGCCGATCAAGTATGTGATCTACACCACCATCACTGGGACCACATCGCCGGCGGCAAGCCGTTCAAGGACCTGGGCGCCATATTCGTCGCGCAACGCAACGCCAAGGCGCGTCTCGAAGCCGTGAAAAATCCTGACGTGGTGATGCCGGTATTCTGGGTCGACAGGCAGACCAATATCAGGCTGGGCAACACGACGCTGGAGCTCAACTATGTCGGCCGCAATCATTCCGACAATTCGCTGGTGATGCGGCTGCCGAAGGAGAAGCTGATCTTCGTCGTCGATTTCCTGCCGATCAACGGCATCCAGTTCCGCGGCATGGCGGACACCTGGCCGCTCGAACTCGAAGACTCGATCAAAAAAATTCTGGCCATGGAATGGGACCGGATGATCCCCGGCCATCCCGGACCAGGCGGACGGCTCGGCACCAAGGACGATGTGCGCACCCACCTCGGCTACTTGCAGGAAATTTCAGCTGAGGCGAAGAAAGCGGTCGCCGAAGGTAAATGCTACGACGCAGCGATGAAAGAGATCAAACTGCCGAAGTACGAAAGCTGGCCGAACTACAATGCATTCCTGGGCAGCAATATCGAGCGTTATTGCGATGTATGGCGGCGCGGGATATGACGTGGCGAAAAAATATCGCTTCAGCATGAACAATCGCAGCCCGCGGTTCGCGGGCTGCTAGCAATCTTGAAAGGGAGAAAGTCAATGATACGTGCTTTGTTAGCAACGACCTGTGCTGCGCTGTTTGCGACCGCGCTCGGCGGACCGGCTTACAGCCAAGCGCCGGCGCCGCCATTGTTCGCGACCACCAAGGTCGAGGGCACCGAGAACGTCTATGTCTTCCGCTACCAGAACCATCAGGCCATGTTCGTCGTCACGCCCGCGGGCGTGATCGTCACCGACCCGATCAGCTACGGCCGGCCGCAAGCGGCGACGACCTACCTCGACGAAATCCGCAAGATCACCAAGGCGCCAATCAAGTTTCTGATTTACAGCCACCATCACTACGACCACATCGCCGGCGGCAAGCCGTTCAAGGACGCGGGCGCCGTCGTGATCGCGCACCGGCGCGCCAAGGAACGGCTCGCGGCGCTAAAAGGCCTCGACGTCGTCATTCCCGATCTGGCCGTCGGCGACAAGTATGTGATGAACCTTGGCGGTACCGTAATTGAGCTCCACTACACGGGACGCAACCATTCCGACTCGTCGCTGGTGATGCTGCTGCCCAAGGAGAAGATCATCTTCGCCGTGGACTTCAACGCGCTCGGCAACGTGCCCTCGCGGCTGGCGATAAACGATTCTTATCCGATTGAGTGGGAAGCCTCCTTGAAGAAGACGCTGGCGTTGAACTGGGAACGCATGATCCCAGATCACCCCGGACCCGGCGGGCGGCTCGGAACAAAGAAGGACATGGAGCAGCAGATTGCCTTCTTCACCGATCTTTCCGCCGAGGTGAAAAAAGCTTCCGACGCCGGCAAATGTTTCAGTCCGGCCGACGCGGAGCTCAAATTGCCGCAGCATGCAGCGATGGGGGGCTACGAGGCGAACCTCCCGTGGAACGTCCACCGCTGGTGCGGCTACTGGGGACGCGGGATTTGAGATGGCGAGATAATCACGCGCCAGCATGAACCATTGCAGCCCGCCGCTCGCGGGCTGCAAGAATATTCAAAGGGAGGGCGACAATGATACGTGCTTTGCTTGCGACAACCTGTGCTGCATTGTTTACTGCCGCGCTCAGTGGGCCGGCGCATGCCCAAGGCCAGCAACCGCCCATCGCGGTGACCAAGGTCGAAGGCACCGATAACGTTTACATCTTCCGCAACGGCAACCATCAGGCGATGTTCGTGGTCACGAGCGATGGCGTGATCGCCACCGACCCGGTCGCCTATGGCCGGCCGACGGGCGGGCAGGCCTACGTCGATGAAATCAAGAAGGTCACCAACAAGCCGATCAAGTACCTGATCTACAGCCACCACCACTATGACCACATCGCCGGCGGCAAGGCGTTCAAGGACGCCGGTGCGATCATCGTTGCCCACCGGCGGGCCAAGGAGCGGCTCGCATTGCTGAAGGATCCCAACACACCGCTGCCCGACCAGATTGTCGGCGACGGCGTGACGACACTTCGGCTCGGCGGCACCACACTCGAACTGAGGTATGTCGGCCTCAATCATTCCGACTCGACGCTGGTGATGCTGTTACCGAAAGAGAAGATCGTCTTCGTAGTCGATCTGCTGCCGGTCGCGCGGATGCCTGGCCGCGGCATGATCGATTTCCATCCGCTGGAGGCGGAAGAATCGATCAAGAAGATCATCGCGATGAACTGGGAGCGGCTGATTCCCGGCCATCCCGATGGCGGCAAGCTCGGTACAAAGAAAGATGCGCAAGACCAGCTCACGTTCCTGCAAGACGCTTCCGCCGAAATGAAGAAGCTCGGGCAGGAGGGCAAGTGCTGGGATGCGGCAGAAAAAGAATTCAAGCTGCCGAAATACGCGAGCTGGCCGGGCTATGAAAATGGCCTGCCGTTCGTCGCCAGGCGCTATTGCGGGCTGTGGGGCCGCGGGACCTGATCGCCACCGCACGCATCACGACATGCCGGGCCGCCCAAAGCGGCCCGGTTTTTTGTGGCTAGATAGAGGATGATCGGCTTAACTGGCGACACGTGTCCCGGGCGCAGCGCAGCGCGAGACCATAAGCGCGATAACGCGCGTCTTTGACGCGCTATGGCGAAGCGGTGCGCTGCAGACCCGGGATCCATGTCCCGCGCTCCAGCTGTAGGGGTCCCGGATCAGCGGTGCACCGTTTCGCGCCATAAGCGCGTTTACGCGCGTCGTCGACGTGCCATAAGCGCGTTTACGCGCGTCTTCGACGCGCCATAAGCGCGTTTACGCGCGTCTTCGACGCGCTATGGCGCTCACGCTGCACCGCATCCGGGACACGATGCTCTATCCGGGTCACAGTGATTCCAGTCACATCGAAACCGCTCTAACGCGCGTCACAGCCAGGTCGTGACGGTCAGCAGCCAATCGGGCATGGCTCTTGTTAGATAAGTTTCTACGGTCTTGTCGACGCCGGTCAAGACAAAGACGCCCACGCCGACCAGTGCGTATCCCATGACCGGCTTGCCCACGCGCGATAGGCGCGCCAGCCAATCGCGCCGCGCGAATATTGCCTGTCGTGAGCCGTAGGCGAGTGCCAGGATCGGCGTCGCCGCGCCGAAACTGAACACCGCCATGATCAGCGCTGCCCGCGCGATTGTATCGCTCTGAGCGGCAAGGCCGATGGCGGCGCCCAGCGTCGGGCCGGCACAGGGCGACCAGATCGCGCCAAGCATGATGCCGAGCACGAATTGACCGCCAAGACCGGACGGCCGGATGCGGTCGAGCAGCGCTTGGCCGCCGGTCGCCACCGGGGCCGAAACGATGGCCAACTTCATCTGCAGAATCGGAACGAGAAGGACGATTCCCATCGCCAGCATGAGAATCGCGACGGCAAGGCGCAGCATCGCCGAATCAATCCCAATGCTGAATCGAAGCGAAGCGATGAAAATTCCGACGGCGGCGAACGAGACGGATAGTCCCGCGACCAAGGCCAGCGGTCCGCGTGCATTCTGTTCGAGCACTCCGAACAGCACGATCGGCAACAGCGGCAGCACGCAGGGCGAGAGGATCGACAGCGCGCCGGCCGCATAGCTCAGCACAAGAGTGCCGATATCACCGATCATGGTTCACCCGTTATCAAAAGCCCTTGCCGACCAAGGCCCGTATGCGCGCCGGATCGGTATCGCCGGTCGAGCGGCCAACTTCATTGGCGCCTTTAAAAACGATCAGCGTGCTTTGCGACGACACGCGGAAACGCTTGAGGACGTCCTTGGCCGAGTCGAAATCGACCTCATAGACGATCAGGTTTGGCTTTTCCTTTTTGATGCTTTCGATGATCGGTCGCTGCTTGGCGCAGACCGGACACCATGGCGCGGTCACATCGATAAGGATCGTCTTGTTTGCCGACTGAGCGTCGCCAAACGCCTTGGCGTCGAAGGGCGCGGCCTTGACGCTTAACGAGATGGCCAGGACGGCGGCCAGGGCGACGGCGGCTGTGCGTAAGAGCTTGAGCATGATGCTGAATTCTCCGTGATGTAATAAAAAATCAGAACCGGCGTGTATAGGTAACTTAACGCGCACCTGAGGTTTCACCTGACTTTGACTTCGCGGGGACGGGGAAGAAGGTTACACCGGTAAAATCCTGAACTCGCACCGCAGCCGATATAGCGCGACAATATGGACCAGCAGGTCGAAGCCGATCGTCTTGGGAGTTTGATGCGCGCCGCGCAGGAAGGCGACGGTGGCGCCTATCTGCGGCTATTGGCCGAGGTCGCGCCGCTGCTGCGGCGGGTCATTCAGCGGCAGCGCAGTTTCCTGCAAGCGGCCGATACGGAAGATATTGTCCAGGATATTTTGGTCTCCCTCCATAGCGTCCGCGCAACCTACGATCCCGCCCGGCCGTTCGTGCCGTGGCTGATGGCGATTGCGCGGAATCGGCTGGTCGATGCCGCGCGCCGCTACGGCCGGCTTGCAGCCAACGAGGTTTCGGTCGCGGAATACCCTGAAACCTTTTCGGAGGAGCCAACGAATAGGTTTGATGGAACCTACGGCGATCCCGAGGCCCTGAAACAAGCCATTAACCGTTTGCCGCCAGGGCAGAAGCGCGCGGTCGAGATGCTGAAGCTGCGCGAAATGTCGTTGAAGGAAGCCTCGGCGGCAAGCGGAATGGGCGTAGCGGCGCTCAAGGTCGCGGTGCACCGCGGCATGAAAGCTTTACGCCAGGCGTTGAGCAACAAGGGGTGAGTTAACGAGGATTGAAACTTGGATACCAACGCATTGATCCAACAGCTTGCGGAACGGCCGGCGCCAGTCCGCCTGCTTGCTCCACCGTGGAAGCGGTCGGCGATCTGGCTTGCCATCTCGCTGCCCTATGTGGCCGCGATTGTCCTGTTCTCGCCGGCGGATATCGAGCTGCGGCAGGCGATGACCAACTCGCAATTCGTCATCGAACAGATCGCGGCGTTGGCGACAGCGGTCGCAGCGGCGATCGCGGCGTTCTGGAGCGTTGTTCCGGGGTATAATCGCAAAGTGCTGCTGCTCCCGCTGGCGCCGCTGGCGGTTTGGCTCGCCACTCTGGGCGAGGGCTGCGTGAGCGACTGGCTGCGGCTGGGCGGCGCCGGGCTCGCGCTGCGCATCGATTGGGATTGCCTGCCGGCGGCGTCGATCATCGGCATCGTGCCGGCGATCGCCATCGTCGTGATGCTGCGGCGCGGAGCGCCGCTGGTTCCGCATACCAGCTTGGCGCTGGCCGCCGTGGCGGTCGCAGGCTTAGGCAATTTCGCGATGCGCCTGCACCACGAGGGCGATGTCAGCATCATGGTGCTGGTGTGGCATTTCGGCAGCGTTGCCGTGCTGGCGCTTATCGCCGGCCTGCTCGGCCGGCACATCTTGAATTGGCAGCACGTCAAGGCCGCGTAAGCAGTGGCGATCGGCCGGCGCGCGGCGCTATAATCACATCCTGATCGAAGGGAGTTCCTCATGAACCTGCGCGTAAAGCCCTCGCCCCGCCTCGCTCCGCTTGCGCCCGAACATACGCCTGAGCTCAAAGAGCAGTTCGAGACCATGCAGCGCAATCTCGGCTTCGTCCCCAACAGCATCCTGATCATGCAGCGCAAGCCGAAGATGGCGAAGGCGTTTGCGCAACTCACTGCCTCGGTCTGGGATCCGGAAGGCAAGGTCGAGCGCGGCTTCAAGCGGCTGCTGGCGCATGTGTCGAGCCGCACCGCCGGCTGCCAATACTGCATGGCGCATACCGCCGGCGGCGCGCTGCATTTCGGCATCGAGGACAAGAAGCTTGCCGCGGTGTGGGATTATCAAACCAGTTCGCTGTTCAGCGCGGCCGAGCGCGCGGCGCTCGATCTCGCGGTCGCCGGCAGTTGCGTTCCCAACGCGGCCAGCGACGCGATGTTCGCGGAAATGCGCAAGCATTGGAGCGAGGAGCAGATTGTCGAGATCGTCGGCGTGATCGCACTGTTCGGCTTTCTCAATCGCTGGAACGACACGCTGGCGACGCCGCTGGAAGACGAGCCGATCGCGGTGGGCGAGAAATATCTCGCCGCGCGCGGCTGGAGCGCCGGCAAGCATGCAGGCTGAAGCGCCCAAGGTCTCTTCGGTATTGCGCCGGCTCGCCTGCGCGCGCTGCGGGTGCGAATTCGATTGCGGTCTCGGCGGCGGCTGCTGGTGTGCGGCCGAGCCCTATCGCCTGCCCATGCCAGAGGGCGGCGATTGTTTTTGTCCCGATTGCCTGCGGACGGCGGCGAGCGCGCAGCAAGCCCAGTAGAACGATTTCAAACTGATCGTCGTCACCATTCCCTCCCCCTGAAAGGGGGAGGGTTAGGGTGGGGGTCATCACTGAATTGAATCGTTGCACCGCTAGTGTTCTGTCACAAACATTTGAATCCCGAGATTTCGCGAATATGATTCTGTCCCGGCATGATGAGGAAGCAAGCAGAATTCCTTCTCCGTGCGAGGGATCGCGCCGAGCTTGAG
>CAZNSG010000200.1:0-2535 GCA_964575715.1 uncultured Hyphomicrobiales bacterium
GTTCATGATCGCCGGCATGTCGATGTGGGCGCTCATTCACGCCGGCGTGCCCTGGCCGGTCGCTGCATTGGGCGCTGTCGCGGTCACGGCGGCAGCCTCGCTCGTCGTTGAACGATTTACCTGGCGCTGGATGCGATCCGCCGAACATTTCGTGCCTTTGTTCAGCTCGATAGCGTTTTTGATTCTCTTCGAACATCTTGCCGTTGCCTATTGGGGCTCGGAAATGCGCCCGATTCCAATGTTATTTTCCGGCGCCGATTGGCGCATCGCGGGCCTGGTCATCAGCCTGCCGCAGCTTGTTGGGCTGCTTGGTTCGATCGGTTTGATTTGGGGACTCTCTGTTCTGCTCAAGCGCACACGTCTTGGGCGGGCATTGCGTACCATCGCAGAAGATTCCGATACCGCCTTGCTGCTCGGCGTCGATATCAATCGTGTGGTGCCGATTGTATTTCTGATTGCAGGTCTGTTCGCCGCGTTCGCTGGTGTGCTGTTCGCTCTCAATTACCGGCAAGTGCATCCCTTTATGGGTGAGATTGTCGGGCTGAAGGGCATCTCAGCCATGATTGTCGGCGGCATGGGCAATATCTGGGGATCGATTCTCGGCGGACTCATCGTCGGCATCACCGAAGTATTCGCGATCGGATATTTCGGAGCGGACTTCGTCGACATCGCCGTTTTTGGCCTGTTGCTCCTCATCCTGATTTTACGGCCGACCGGCCTGTTTGCCGGTATGTCCGCCGCTCGCGGGGGCATATGAGCGGATATCTCGAAGGTGTTCTGGTCTTGCTGGCGGTGAACATCGTATTCGCCTACGGCGCATTTCTTCCGCTTGCCGCTGGTCAACTCAATCTTGGACTGGCCGGCTTTGCGGCTGTTGGCGCTTATGCATCTGCCTATTTGAGCAACGTCTACACGCTCTCGCCGAGCCTTGCGATTCTCGTGGGCGGTATCGTCGCAGGTTTAATTGCGCTGGCAGTCGCCATACCGGTCTTGCGAACGCGTGGAATTTATCTTGCGCTTGCCACCTTTGCGCTCGGGCAAATCGTGCAGGCGATCATTCTCAATCTTCAAATCGTGGGCGGCGCGGCCGGCTATCCGGTGACAACTTTCATCCCATTGTCGATCATCGCCATATTTACTGCCTCTGTCATGATACTTGTCTGGCTACTGTTCGGGACGCGATTTGGTATTGCCGTGACCGCGGTGCACGACGATGAGCGCGTCGCCGATCTCATGGGCATAGACGTACGGGCTTTCCAGATCGCCGCATTTACCCTTGGCTCGATCATTGCGGGCGTTGCAGGCGGCCTATACGCCCATCATTTCAGCTATGTCGAGGCGCAATATTTCAACATCACACTAAGTATCACCGTCGTGCTCTACGTACTGCTGGGTGGCACGCAAACCGTGCTGGGTCCACTCCTTGGCGCTTTACTATTCACGCTTCTCCCCGAGCTGCTTCGCGGCAGTGCGCAATGGCGATACGTCATTTTCGCTTCGGCTCTGATCATTCTGATGGCATTGCGGCCGCAAGGTTTGTTGACCAGCGCCCAGCTCCGACGTCTGTTCAGATGGAAGGAGAAAAACGCGGGCGCCGTGCGCGAGAAAAATGACTCGCCGACGGGGCGTGCCATATGACCGCGCCACATCCAATTCTCCGCCTTGAAGGAGTCAGCAAACGGTTTGGCGGGCTGAATGTGATCGAGAGCCTGTCGATTTCGATCAGGCAAGGATCGCGCACGGCGTTGATCGGTCCGAATGGCGCAGGCAAGACCACAGTATTCAATATTGTCACCGGTGTTTATCCGCTCGATGAAGGGAGAATCATGTTCGATGAAATCGATATTACGCATGTTCTTTCGCGTCGGCGGATTTGCAATGGCATAGCACGCAGCTTCCAAAACATCAGATTGATGCCTCATCTCAGTGCGCTTGAAAACGTGTTGGTGGGACAACATAGCCGCAACGGCGGTATATCCGGCATTCTGCAACCCGTGAGTTTGTTTGCACGGAATCGCTGGCGCGAAGAGGCGCGTGCGGCGCTTGTCCATGCCGGTCTAGGCGAATACGAACGCGCCACCGTCGGCAGCCTTCCCTACGGTGTGCAAAAGCGCATCGAACTCGTGCGTGCGCTCATGGCACATCCTCGCCTGCTGCTTCTCGATGAACCGGCAGCTGGTCTCAATCGCGCCGAGCGAGAGACACTTCAGGCCGAATTGGAATCGGTCTGCCATGGCAAAGGCATTACGCTATTGGTCGTTGAGCATGACATGCAATTTCTCGGTGAGCTGTGCGAGCACGTCATCGTCCTCGACTTTGGCCGAAAGATAGCTGAGGGCACGCCGGAGGAAATTCGCCAACACGCCGTCGTGCAGGAAATCTATCTTGGTGCGCCGGTGACTGAAATAAAGGAGCGCCATCGTGCTTCTTGAAGTACGCAATCTCGATGTGCGGTATGGCCGGATCCATGCGGTTCGCGGCGTTTCGCTACATCTCCGACAGGGTGAAGTCGTAGCGGTGTTAGGCGCAAACGGC
>CAZNSG010000201.1:0-55836 GCA_964575715.1 uncultured Hyphomicrobiales bacterium
TGCATTGAGCGCGTGGTTTTAACGCAGCACCGGTGCTGATCGTTTCATCACCAATGTCACCCAGCCGTCGAGCCTGATACGGCGATCGAGCGCGAGGCCTTGCGCGCGGTAGGCGGCGAATCCAACGCACTTTGCTTGCGAACACCAGTGGTTCAGTCTTGCGGAAACAAAATTGCTTCGTAATCTCGCGCGCCTTGAATTACGCGCAGAACCACGATTGTCTCGCCTGCGATTCGATAGAAGATCAGATACTCCCCATGCAGGCGGCGGTGAATCCCGCTGTGCTCGTAACGCGGGACAAGAGGATAGGCGTAGGGCATGTCGGCGAGGCCATCGCAGCGTTCGCGGATATCCCGCACAAAGGTCAACGCGCGCGCCGGGCTGGATTGGGCAATCCAGTCACCGAGGGATTCAAGATCGGCTTCGGCGCTTGCGGTGAGAACGACGTTCATGGGATGCGGCTTTGGGCTTGGCATCTGCCAGCGCGCGATATTTTGCTGCAAGCCGGTCGAAGACTTTGTTGGCTGGCTTTACGCGCCCGGCGTCCGCATCGGCGATACCGCGCGCCAGCGCGGTATCAAGCGCGGCAAGACGCGCTTCGCGCTCCTGGACGAGACGGACGCCTTCGCGTAAGACCTCGCTTTTTGAATTGTACCGACCCAAGGCCACAAGCTTGGCGACAAAAGCTTCCAGGCGAGTTCCAAGATCAACACTGCTCGGCATGGGATTAACCTGTGGTTTCACCAATCGTCATGATGATAGTCGCACCAATAATAGTTATCAAGATCGTTTGTTGGTTTCGCGCGGAGCGATGCGCGTGCGCAACCTCCGCGCGTCAACTCCGCTGGCTGGCACGCCGTTTCATTACCAGCGTCACCCAGCCGTCGAGCCTGATGCGGCGCTCGAGCGCGAGGCCTTGGGTGCGGTAGGCGGCAATTGCGGCATTGGCGTGGGCGGCGAGCAGCCCCGAGAGCACGACACGGGCGCCGGGCGCTAGCCGCCGCGCGATTGGCGCCGCCAGCCGCTGCAGTGGCCCGAGCAGGATATTTGCCAGCACCAAATCATAGCGCGCGCTGCCGGCGAGACGCGGCGCATTGAAACCTGAGGCGTGGATGGTCTCCACCAGAGCGGCGACGCGATTGTTGCGTGCATTCGCATGCGCAATGCGTACGGCGCGCATGTCGATGTCGGTGGCCAGCACGTGCGTGCGCAATATTTTTGCGAGCGCGATGGCGAGCACGCCGGTGCCGGTGCCGAGATCGAGAACCTTTGGCCGTGCCGAATCATTTTTCACCCTCCCCTGAAAGGGGAGGGTCGGATCACCCAACGGGTCGACGCGCAGCGCCGCCCGATGGCAGGCTCCGGTGATCCGGGGAGGGGTCATCTTGACCCCCACCCGCCACGCCTTCGCACGCTTCGCGAGCTTTGGCGGGCGACCTCCCCCTTTCAGGGGGAGGTAAGTAATGCCTTGCGATTTGCGCTTGATGCGTTGCTTTGCCCATCGATCGATCGCCAGCAGGCAGCCGCGCGTGGTGGCGTGATGGCCGGTGCCGAAGGCGAGCGCCGCCTCGATTTCGACACCGATAGCGTTCGCCGGTACGCGCGCGCGGTCATGGGCGCCATGCACGACAAAGCGCCCGGCGCGCACCGGCGCAAGTCCGGCGAGACTCGCCGCGACCCAATCGCGATGCGCAACTGGCGTGCATTCCAGCGTATCCGCCTCGTCCCGGCCGACGGCCGACGCCACCAGGTCGCGCAGCGCGGCCGCGTTAAGCGGCGCAACGAAGTGTACTTCGACCTGCCAGCCGCCGGCCGGTGCCGCGAAGGCGGCGCAGACCGCGCGCGCGGGATCGAGGCTTTCGGTCAGCAGATCGGCGATGCGCCGGGCATCGTGCTCGGCGGCGGAAAGGCGGGCGACGAAGGTGGCGGGAGCGCGCTGCAAATCGGGGCCTTTAGGCGGTCGCCAGTTGTTCAAGGCTTATCGACAAGTTCTTTGCGCGGTTATCAAGCGGTTATCCGCGCCCTCATCCACAGAAGAGTTTGGGGGTTTTACACGACTTCTCCAGTACCTATACGCGGAGCGTTGCACAGATCTTCACAGCTTGCAGGGGGACGGACGAGCCTCGAATGGGCTAAGCCTGTATGCGCTTTCCGTCGGCGGTCTGTGTTCGCGCCGAACTTTATCCCTTAAAACCCGCTCATGGACATTGCCGACCGAACGGCCTGCGCCGAACTGATTCAGACTTGGGGACTTTGCCGCGACCAGGGCCGCTGGCCGGAACTGCTTGCGAGCTTCCACCCGGACGGCCAGATCGCGGTGTCGTGGTTCCGCGGCCCGTTCGCGGATTTTGTCGAACGCTGCAAGCAAAACTTCGGCACCGGCACGCGCGCCAAGCATCTGCTCTGGCCGGCCTCGGTACGCGGCACCGGCACGCGGGCGCTGGCGGAGACCAATGTCAGCATCCTGGTGCGCCAGCAGATCGAGGGGGTGTGGGTCGATCTGACCTCACGGGCGCGGTTTCTCGACCGGATCGAGCGGCGCGAGGGCCGCTGGCGCATCAGCGAGCGCGCAACCGTCTACGAGCAGGACCGGCTCGATCCGGTCGAGCCCTCCATCGTCTTCGTCAAGCTGATGCAGGCGGCGAAGGCAGCGCACTATCCCGAGCCCTACCGCTACATGGCCTTTCGCGTGACGGCGGCGGGCCGCACGCTCGCCAATCCGGTGCATTACGATGGTTTGCCGGAAACCGAGGCGCTCAAGGCGCGTTATGACATCTGGCTTGAGGGGCACTGATTGCCCCTTTCTTTTTCATGCGTTTTCGCCACAATGATTGCGATCCCCTGTGGCTGAGCAAAGTGAGCAAAGACGGAGAGCGTTGATGAAATCACTGTCGCTACGTCGGTCTCTCCTGGCATTCGCCAGTCTTGCGATTCTCTCGATGCCGGTCCGGCCGGCCACCGCAAACGAAGATGTCGCCGCCTTCTACAAGGGCAAGGTCGTGCGCCTGGTGGTCGGCATCGGCGTGGGTTCGGGCTATGACATCAATGCCCGGCTGCTGGCGCGCCACATGGCGGCGCATATTCCCGGTCAGCCGACCATCGTCGTGCAGAACCAGCCCGGCGCCGGTAGCCTGACCATGACCAATCAACTTTACGCCAGCGGGCCGTTCGACGGCACGACGATCGGCGCCTCGTTCAACGGCATGCCTACCGCGCCGCAGCTGCAGCCGGCCGGTGCGCGCTTCGATCCCAACAAGATTGTCTGGCTCGGCAGCACCAATCGCGAGACGCAATTGATGTATGTTTGGAATACCGCGCCGGTGCAGAAATTCGCCGACGTTGCAGCCACCGAAACCATCATGGGATCGCAGGCGCCGGGCTCGACGCAATATGATTTTCCGATGCTGGCCAATGCCATGTTCGGTTACAAGTTCAAGGTGATCAACGGCTACGAGGCCACGCCGAAGATTCATCTCGCCATGGAGCGCGGCGAGGTGCACGGCACGCTGGCCAATTGGTCGACGCTCAAGGCGATCAACTCCAACTGGATCGCGGAGAAGAAGATCAAGTTTCTCACGCAATGGGCGCTGAAGAAAAATCCCGAGCTGGCCGAAGTTCCGCTGATCTTCGAATTCGCCAAGAGCGAGGCCGACCGGCAGACGCTGCGGTTCGCGGTGGCGCGGCTGGAATACGGCCGGCCGTTCTTCCTGCCGCCGAACACGCCGGCCGAGCGCGTGCAGGCGCTGCGGCGCGCGTTTGACGCCACCATGAAGGACCCGGCCTATCTCGCCGAAGCCGAAAGGCTCAAGATCGAAGTGGACGCGCTCACCGGCGAGCAGGTCGCGGCGCTGGTCGAGCAGGTCACGCGCACGCCGCCGGAATTGGTCGAGCGCGTACGCAAGGCGATGGAAGTGAAGTAGCGCGCCAGCGTGAACCTCCATCCGCTCATTCCCGCGCAAGCGAGAATCCAAATTTTGTGCTCAAATTTCTGGGTCCCCGCTTGCGCGGGGACGAGCGGAGGTGTTCTCGCGTATAGTTCTTAGCGTACTTACTTCAACTGCGAGGCGACCTTGTCGATGCCGGCCTTGACGCAAACTTCGTCCCTTTCGCCGCCGGGCGCACCGGAGGCACCGACCGCACCGATGGTTTCCTCGCCGATCTTGATCGGCAGCGCGCCGCGTCCGGTGGTGATATTGCTCAGGAACACGGCGCCGAGCTGCGGATTTTTCTTGAAACGCTCCTCCATCTCGCCTGACGGGATGCGGAAGGTGCGCGAGGTGTAGGCTTTCTTGAAGCTGTTTTCCGTGGTGTGCGGGCCGGTACCGTCGCCCCGGATTTGAACAAGCGGCTCGCCGTTGCGGCCCACGACGGTGACCGACACCGCGTAACCGTTGGCCTTGCATGTTGCGATGGTCTGTACGGCGATTTCGACCGCGATGGCGGCGGAGATGTTTTTCTGAACCAGAAGGTCGGCGCTGGCAGGCGTGGCGAATACGCTGGCAAGCCCCAGAAAGAAGAAGCGGTAAGACGCAGACATTGTTTGATCCTCCCAAAGGTCACGAGCCGCCGTGATCGGGTAGCGGCAGGGCGGGACAGCATAGCCGGTGAGGGCCGGGTTGTCCTGCAATTTTCGTCCCGGACGCGAGTCAAAATTTCGCGATGCGAGGGAATAATGCCGACCTGTATAAAGTCTGACTCGTCATTCCGGGGCGCGGGCTTTAGCCCGCGAGCCCGGAATCCATAATCCCAGACCGGGGTTATGGATTCCAGCTCTCGCCGCTTACGCGGCTCGGCCGGAATGACGAACGTGAGAGTTGGTACAAAGCAAGCGCCAACGGCGCGCCGCTAAGGTTACCGTCAGGGCAGCGGCTTGCCGCGGATGTCGGCTGCGCGCGCGATCTTGATCAGCACGCCGATGCCCGACTCGGCGCCGGCGTGTTCCTGCTCGCGCTTTAGCAGCCGCGCAAAGATCGCCTCGCGCATGGGGCCGGACTCATAAAGTTCGACCGTGCCGTAGAAGCGCAAAAAGCCCGACTCCAGCACGCCGTCGCGCTGCGCCTTCATATTGGGATAGATCACCACCACGCGCTTGTCTTGACCGAGGTTTTCCAGCGCCTTTTTCTTGGAGCGCTCCCAATAGGCCAGGTGCTCGTCGTCGTACACCAGCATGCTGCCCTTGGGCGAGATATTCGGCCCGTCCTTGCCTTGCGTTCCGAGCAGGCACGGCGCGCCATCGGTCCAGGCGTTTTGGATGAGGTCGCGAATTTTCTGGCTGATGGGCATGGTTCTCTCCGGTTTTGGAACGTCGTAGCTGGGCATCAGGCGCAGCGCCATCTTGACGTGGAGCGCACCGGCCATCAACATATTTGATGCGGCCCATGGTTCAAAACGTGGGTGCCCGGTATAGGATTTACATTTGCTCGGAATTACCCGACGAGCCGAACGAGCCACAGGGAGAGTTCCGGCACGTAAGTCAAGATCATCAGCCCGACGATGGCGACCGCAATGAACGGAACCAGTCCGGCATAGATGCTGCGCAACGGCACGTCGAAGATCGATTGCGCAACGAAGATATTGATGCCGAACGGCGGCGTGAAAGTGCCGATGCTCAGATTAACGGTGACGATGATGCCGAAATGGATCGGGTCAACGCCGATGGCCAGCGCGATCGGCAGCAGCAGCGGCGTGAGCACCAGGATCGCCGAGGCGGTATCGATAAAGCAGCCGACGATCAAAAGAAATACGTTGATCGTGAGCAGCACCAGCCAGGGCGGCATGTGCAGATCGGCGAAGAGAGCGACCGCCGCCTTCGGCACTCCGTTGGTCGTGAGTATCCAGGAAAAAACGCCGGCGACCGCGACAATGAGGAATATCTGCGCGGTGAGATACATCGACGTCACCGATATGTCCCAGAATTCGCGCAAGTTGATTTCGCGATGGATCACCATGGTGACGAAGGCAATATAGATGCAGGCCGCGCCGGCGGCCTCGGTCGGCGAGAATATCCCGCCATAGAGACCGCCAAAGATGAGCACCGGCGCTCCGATCCCCCAGATTCCTTCCTTCAGCGCCAGCGCGAAGGCACGCCACGAAAACGGCTGGCCTTCCTGCACGTTCTGCGTCCGCGCATAAAAGTAGATGTAAATCGCCATCAATCCCGCGAGCATCAATCCCGGCACGATGCCGGCCGTGAACAGCTTGAGCACCGATTGTTCGGCCACCGCGCAATACAGGATCATCGCGATGGAGGGGGGAATGATGTTGTCGAGATAGCCGGCGCTGGTGATGACACCGGTTGAAAACTTCTCGTTATATCCGGACTTGCGCAGTTGCGGATAAAACAGCGGGCCGAGCGCAGCGACGGTCGCCGCGGTCGATCCGGAGATCGACCCGTACAATGCCGCAGCGCCAACGGTCGTGATCGGCATGCTGCCGCGGAAGCCGCCGAACATCGCCATCACCAGCACAATGAGCCGCCGCGCCATGCCGCCGCGACCCATCAGCTCGCCGGCAAATATGAAAAACGGAACCGCGAGCAGCGCGAAATTACCGATGCTGCCGAACATGATCTGCGGCAGCGCGGTCGGCGGCACCGAGGTGAAGCCGACGATCGCGATAACCACGCTCGCCAGCAGAACAAGAAAAAACGGGAATCCCAATACCATCAGCGCGAGCGGCAGCAACAGCATCAACCAAAGCATGGACTTGCACCTCAGCGGCCGGAGCCGCTCTCCGAGCCCATCGCTGGATCGATGTGGCGCAGGATTATTATCTGGATGATGGCGGCCACCGTCATCAGCCCGAAGCCGACGACGAATGAGGCATAGGGAATCGTCATTGGAACGCCGGCGGTGATGCTCACCTGTCCGTTGCGCGCCATGACCGCCACGATCTTCCACGCCTGGACGCAGGCGAAGCCGCAGAATCCGGCCATGGTGAGGGGGATCAGGACATCGAGAATACGGCGAAGCGCCAGTGGAAAGCTTACAGAGAACACGTCCATGACCAGATGCCGCCGGTCGTAGGTCACCGCCGAAGCGCCAACGCTGACGCCCCAGATCACCAGGAAGCTGAGAACCTCTTCCGCCCACGCCAGCGGTGCAAAGAATATGTATCGGCCGACGATGTTGGCGAAATTGATCGCAATGGCGGCAAGCAGAATGATCCCGATCGCGACGCGGGGAATATCCCGAAGAACAATACGAGTCGCAATGGCGAGTTTCATGGGCCGAGTTTCATGGGCCGAGCTTCTTGGGCCGAGCTTCTTGGGCCGAGATTCCGACGCATTGTCAGCGGCGGGCGGGGCGGTTCACGCCGTCCGCGCGCCCGGCAAAAAAATCCCGGCGGTCAATGCTTGGCCGCAACCGCCCGAACTCTTTGCAAGAGCGCGAGGACGTCCGGCTGATCTTTGGTTGTGTCGTCGCCGATGCTTTTTAGCAATTCCACCATCTTGGCGCGATCCTCAGGCGGCAGCATGCGAAACTCGCCGCCCATTTCGTTCCAAGTCTTGGTCAGCCCCTTGGTGAACTCCTTCTCCCATGCGTTGGTCTTGATTTGGGTCGCACGGCCGGTATCAACCACGATCTTGCGCAAATCCGGCGGCAGCTTGTCGAGCCAGACCTTGCTGACCACCGCGAGCGAGACCAGCATCGTGTCGTTGGTTATCGTGATCACCTTGACGACGTCGTTGAACTTGAACGCGACAAAAACCGAAGTGCCGCTCATGGTGCCGTCGATGACGCCGCGCTGCAGCGAAGGGAGAACTTCGTTCAACGGCATCGGTACCGCCGTGGCGCCCAGCCGGCGCATTTTCTCGCGTTCCATCGCGGTCGCGTTGACGCGAAGCTTCTTGCCGGCGAAGTCGGACAACCGGAGGATCGGATTCTTGGCCGCGTAATTGGAGGAGCCCAGGCCGAAAGTTCCAAGCCCTATGAGGCCCTTGGGCTCGCCCAGAGTGAGGATATGCTCGTTGATCGCCGCATCGAGCACCGTCGCCGAGGCGTGATCGTTGTCCCGAAACAGCATCGGCGCGCTGAAGACGCCATAGCGTGGATCGACGCCGACATAGAAGTCAGCCGGCCCGATATACGCTTCGATGGTGCCGAGCAACAGCCCATCGATCATGCGCGGGATCGGTCCGAGTTCGCTGCGCGGGTAAACTCCGACCTCGATCCGACCGCCGGAAGCTTTTTCCACGGCTTCCTTATAGAATTTGATGTACTGGTGCTGGCTTTCATTGAACGTGGCAGTGTCGAATTTCATGACAAAATCCGCCGCCGCCGCCGGCGCGATCGGCGCAATGGTTATGAGTGCGATCACGGCAAGATAATTTATCAGACGGCACATCAGCTCGACTGTCTTGGTCATGACGTTTCCCCCTTGTCTCCGATGCAGGTTCGCAATTTATGAACTTGCCTGAGCCTGCTTTCGGCTTCAGGCTATCAAATATGTTACGCACTTGCCAGTGCGGCAGAGCCTACTCCCGCGCCTCGCCTTGTTCACGCGCGCTCGAATTTTCCACGGCGGTGAGCCATAATCACGCCGACTTAGGTGTGGCAACCATGCCAGACAAAATCTCAGGAACGCTGCGGCGCACGCTCGGGCTGCCGCTGCTGGTGCTCTACGGCACCGGCATCACGGTCGGAGCCGGCATTTATGTCTTGATCGGCTCGGTGGCGGGGCATGCTGGAACCTACGCGCCGTGGGCATTCGCGTTCGCCGCGCTGGTGATGGCGCTCACCGTCGGCTCCTATGCCGAGCTGTGCACGCGCTTTCCGGTGAGCGCGGGCGAGGCCGCCTACATCCGGGCGGCATTCGGCTCGCGGCTGCTTTCCACGCTCACCGGCCTGCTCACAATTGCCGTTGGCGTGATCTCGTCGGCGACGGTGAGCCTGGGGGCGGCCGGCTATATCCAGCAATTCGTCGATCTGCCGCAAAGTCTGATCGTGTTGATCGTGGTGATCGCGCTCGGCCTGGTGGCGTCCTGGGGAATTCTGGAATCGGTGCTGCTCGCGAGCCTGTTCACGCTGATCGAAGTGGGCGGGCTGCTCATCATCATTGTCGCGGCGGCGCGGGCCGATGTGCCGGCGGCCGCCGTGCTGCTCGATCTTCCGCCGCTGGAATTCGCCGCCCTGTCCGGTATCGCGTTCGCCAGCCTGCTGGCGTTCTTCGCCTTCATCGGCTTTGAGGGTCTGGTCAATGTGGTGGAAGAAGCCAAAACGCCGCACCGGGATATGCCCATCGCCATGGCGCTCACGCTGGCGATCACCACTGTGCTCTACATGGCGATTGCCGCCATCGCGGTGGCGGCGGTGCCGGCGGCGAGGCTGGCGGAATCGTCGGCGCCGCTGAGCCTGGTGTTCCAGGATGTGGCGCGGGTGAGCCCGGCCACCATCAGCGCCATCGCCATCGTCGCCACGCTCAACACCATCCTGGCCGAAATGACCATGGCGGCGCGCGTGATCTACGGCATGGCGCGGCAGGGCGATCTGCCGCGCATGATGGGCGATGTGCATGCCAAGACCGCGACGCCGCTGCGTGCGACCGCGATCATCGTCGTGGTGGTGCTGGCGCTGGCCATGACGATTCCATTTATCCGGCTGGCGGAATCGACCTCGATCGCGACGCTGGTGGTGTTCGCGCTGGTCAACATCGCGCTGCTGCGGCTGCGCTGGAAAGGCGCGCCGGCGCACGGAAATGTCTTTCGGGTTCCGCTGTGGGTTCCGATCGCGGGGCTAGCGACCTGCCTGCTCATGATCGGCAGCGCGGCGTTGGGGTGAGGGGCCCCATGTGCAAGCGAAAACAATTCTCGGCGTCGGCAAACGTTTTCTCCGCGCCTCAGTTTTAGAAAAACAAAGCAGCCGGACCGAACCGGCTGCTTCAATTCTGCATCGCAATTGCGGTGTATGGCAGATGTCAGAACGTGAATCGCATTGTCTGACGATCGAAATTTGCCTTCTCCGCGAAGGTCAGGGGCTTCGCCGCGCGCGGCGACGTTGCAGTTGCACGGGCAACGCGGACGGTTTGCTCGAGGAACGGATACCGGTCCCCAATTATGTGCTCAGGCACTTCGTTGGTGTACAGATCGAGTTTGGCGGCTTGCCGAACCGCAGCGTTCCTGGTCGCAACGCGCCCCGTTGGGGCAGGCCGGTCAACCTTTACGAGAAACGAATATCGGTCTCCGAGTCTGTGCTCGGGCTCTTCGTAAGCGAACGCAGACGAAGCCCCACCGACAATGAGCAGGGCGGAAAGGGCGATGATTGATTTGTTGAGCATGGTCGTATCTCCGATGAAGAGGTGAGCGCCATGCCCACCGTGATTTGTATTTCGTTTGAGTGTCGCTTGCGGTTACACCGCTGACTTCACAAAAACGTGTTCACGTTTGCAAATGCGTTCACAAATTTTGTCGAGCTATCGAGAACTGGTTGTTGCCCCGAATTATCGTGCTGTATCGAATGATCTGGCGGTTCCATCTTCGCTCGGGAAATGCTTAATGAGCGGGATCTGTGGCGAAACGTCCATGATTTCAGCGGCGTGGTCAAACGCAAGACCGGAAAAAGCACGGTGGCGCGCTTGGTTCATGCGGACGCGGCGTTGAACGTGATCCGTCCGGCTCCTGCCGTTTTCCTGCGGCGAGGCCGCAAGGTGATTTCGACATCCTGATCGAACGCGGTCAGCATCCGCATCAGCCGTTCCAAGGAAAAGCCTTGGAAGTGGCCGCGCAAAATATTCGATAGGTCTGGTTGCTTGATGCCGGCCAGCTTGGATGCGGCGGACTGCGTGAGCCTTCGCGCCTTGATGAGCCGATGAAGCTGCACGACCAGAGCGGCTTTAAGCTGGTGCTCCTCGGCGTTTGGAAGGCCAAGATCAGCGAAAATATTTCCGCTGCCGATTTCGTGGGTTGGCAACGCCTTTTTGCTCATGAGCGGGGTTCCTTGGTTGCTCTGTGAATGATTTCAGCCTGACGTAAGCGCTGTTTGATCAAATCGAGATGCCGCTTTGGAGTGGCAATCCCCCTGGTGGCTTTTTTCTGGAAAGTATGGAGGACATACAGCACACCCTCGAAGCGAACCGAGTAAACGGCGCGATAGGTGTCGCCGTCGAAGTTATCGCGTATCTCAAAAACGCCGCTTCCGAAACCCTTCAAAGGCTTGGCGCCAGTCGGATGTTCCCCGAGTTTCGCTTCGAAAAGCACTTGCCCGATCTCACGTCGGGCAGCTGCGGGAAACGCCCGCAAGTCGCGTCGGCTAGAGCCGACAAACACTGCTGGCTTGAGAACGCGGAGCAGCTCGTTCACTGGGTTATAGTAATTATACTATAGTCCTGTGTCAAGGCCGATAGCCTCACACCCTCTCCATAAAATTCTCCACCACGCGATCCCCCGCCCAAACTCTACAAGAACTCCTGCGGAATTTCCGTCCACTTTTGCCGGCCGCGGTAGAACAGCGGCTTCTTGCCGTGCTGTTCGCGGTACGCCAGATAGCGCGCGCGCATGTTGCGCAAACGCGCGCGCGGCATTTTGATGCGCTTGTGGTGTAGCTTTATCAGCGCGCGTTCGAGCGCCCAGAGGTTCTTCCTGGAAAATCTCCAATCGATTTTTTCATACCGGCGCAGATCGACATGCGCAAAACCCTCGATGCAGCCTGTGGCGTCGACATATTCATCGAGATAGCTCGCCACCAGTGCGCGCAGCGAGCGGAACGCCGCCTTGCGTCCATGCAATCCGGGATCGCGCGATCGTGCAACCGTGCCCCAGCGGCCGCGGCGGCGATACAGAAAGATGACATGATCGAGGTGGTCCTCCGATTCAAGGCTCAAGATGAGCGGCGGATAGCCGTGCTGCTCCAGGACGCAGGCCGCGAACAGAGCCGCCTCGGCGCAATGCGTGGTGCCGCGGCGGACAACCTGGCGAAAGCTGCGCAGCGTCTCGCCGCGGCGCGGGTGCTCGATGTTGTAGGGCAGGCGATTGAGGAAGCGCTGCACCAGGATTGGCGTGCGTAGCCGCGCGATCAGGCGTTGCTCGGCTTTGGTGAATGCGGCGAGCGGAGGCGGCGCGGGCATCATCGATGGCGGCTTGCCTCTCACACCCGCTCCACGAACGAATCCACCACGCGCTTTTCGCCGGCACGGTCGAAGGCGATGGTGAGCTTGTTGCCGTCGGCGGCCGTCATGTCGCTGTTTACGCCATCGAAGCGTACTTCAGCAATGCCCGGCGCGCGGCTTTGGGCTCCGTCTTGATCACCGCGATCAATGCGCGCGCCGCGCCCGAGGGCGTGCGCGTGCCCAGCTCCCATTTGCGCACGGTGCCGACGCCGGTGCCGATGAACGAGGCGAACTCGCGCTGCGTGAGGCCAAGCTTGAGCCGCGCTTCGCGTGCGTCGGTTTCCTTCGGCGTGACGCGATGCGCGATCGCGCGTGTCGGCTTTCCCGCTGCATAGTCGATCGCTTCGCGCAAGCTCGCGCGGATGTCGTCGGCGAGCCGTCTTTTCATTTTCTTCGCCATTGTGATACCAGCTCCTTTACCAAACCAGAGAACTCGCGTTTTTCCGCCGCGGTCAGATCGCCCTTCTCGTTTTTCGCATAGATGGCGAGAAGAAAAATCGGAACGCTGGCGTCATGGAAGTAGTAGATGACCCGCGCGCCGCCCCGCTTGCCATGACCGCCGCGGCCGATGCGAACCTTGCGCAGTCCGCCCGTGCCCGGAATCACGTCGCCGCAAGCGGGTTCGTAGGCGACGAGATCGATGACGGCTTCCTGCTCATCGCCGGAGAGCAATTGGTCGGCGCGGCGGCGGTAGCCGGCAAGCTCGAGCACCGAGACAGGACGCCCAGGCATTTTGCAATGTACCCCATTGGGGTTCTCCTGTCAATACGGGAGAAACCTCACACCCGCTCCACGAATGAGTCCACCACGCGCTTTTCGCCGGCACGGTCGAAGGCGATGGTGAGCTTGTTGCCGTCGACCGCCGTCACGTCGCCGTTGCCGAATTTTTGGTGGAACACGCGGTCGCCGACCGTGAAGGTTGAGGCCGCGCGCGCGGATTTCGCTACCAGCTCGCCTTCGATGGTGAGCGGATGGCGCTTACCCCCCTCCCGGCGCGCTTCGCGCGCCGATCTCCCCCGCAAGGGGGGAGGTGAAGATAAAGAGCCGGGAGAAGGGTGAAGAGAAGAGTCGTCGTCTGTGTCGTGGTCGTAATTCGATTGCGCCGCGTCGCCAAATCCGCCGCGCGGCTTTTTCACTTGCGCATGCTCTTTTGCGTTCGTTTGCGCGCGCTGCCAGCCGGGTGTGCCGTAGTTCGAACCGAATGAAGCGGCCTGGTCGAAGCGCGCGGCGCCGCGGCTGCCGTAATCGCCAAAGCCGCCGAAGCTGCCTTTGCTTTCCGCCACCTCCACGCTCGCTTCGGGAAGCTCCTCGAGAAAGCGCGAGGGGATGTTGGTCTGCCATTGGCCGTGGGTACGGCGGTTGGTGGCGAAAAAAATCTTCGCCCGTTTGCGCGCACGCGTCAGTCCCACGTGGGCGAGGCGACGCTCTTCTTCCAGGCCGGCGCGGCCCTGCTCATCCAATGCGCGCTGATGGGGAAACAGGTTTTCCTCCCAGCCCGGCAGGAATACGGTGTCGAACTCTAGGCCCTTGGCGGCGTGCAAAGTCATGACATTGACCGCGTCGGCGTCGGCGTTGGCTTCGGCGTCCATCACCAGCGAGATGTGTTCGAGAAATCCGGCGAGGTTCTCGAATTCCTCCATGGAGCGCACGAGTTCCTTCAAGTTCTCCAGCCGGCCGGCGGCGTCGGCGCTGCGGTCCTTCTGCCACATCTCGGTGTAGCCGCTCTCATCGAGGACGATTTCGGCCAGTTCCGTGTGGGGCAAAGTATCCTTCTGCGCCGTCCAGCGCGCGAAGCATTCAAGCAGCGCGCGCAGCGAGCTGCGCGCTTTGGGCTTGATCTCGCCGGTTTCCATGATCGCACGCGCGGCGGCGGTGAGCGGCACGCCGCGCTTGCGGGCGTGATGGTGCAGGAGCTGAATGGTGGCATCGCCCAGGCCGCGCTTGGGCACATTGACGATGCGCTCGAAGGCAAGATCGTCGGCGGGCGAATGCACGACGCGCAAGTAGGCGAGCGCGTCGCGGATTTCGGCGCGCTCATAGAAACGCGGGCCCCCGATCACGCGATAGGGCAGGCCGATGGCGACAAAACGGTCTTCGAACTCGCGCATCTGGAACGAGGCGCGCACCAGGATGGCAATTTCATCGAGCTTGTGGGGTTGTCCGTTATTTCCTTGTCGCTGCAACGCCTCGATGTCCTCGCCGATGGCGCGCGCTTCTTCCTCGGAATCCCAGCAGGCGGTGACGGTGACTTTTTCGCCGGCCACGTCCTCGGTGCGCAGCGTCTTGCCGAGCCGGCCTTGGTTGTGCGCGATCAGGTGCGCGGCCGCCGCGAGGATGTGGCCGGTGGAGCGGTAGTTGCGTTCCAGGCGAATGGTCTGCGCGCCGGGAAAGTCGTGCTCGAAGCGCAGGATGTTGTCGACCTCGGCGCCGCGCCAGCCGTAGATCGATTGATCGTCGTCGCCGACGCAGCAGATGTTTTTTGGGGGAGGCGGCGGCGCGACCCCATCCTTCGAGACGCCCTCGCTGCGCTCGGGCTCCTCAGGATGAGGTCGCTCAATGGTGGCCGCGTCCTCATGCCTCTCTTCGGCCTCATCCTGAGGAGCGGCGCGAAGCGCCGCGTCTCGAAGGACGAGGCCGGCCGCCTTGCCCGCCGCCCTTTGCGCCAGCAACCGCAGCCAGAGATATTGCGCGACGTTGGTGTCCTGATATTCGTCCACCAGGATGAACTTGAACCGCTCCTGGTATTGACGCAGCACGTCCGGGTTTGCGCGAAACAGCCGGATGCATTCGAGCAGCAAATCGCCGAAATCGGCGGCGTTGAGAATTTTCAGCCGCGCCTGATAGGCCTGATAGAGTTTCTTGCCCTTGCCGTTGTCGAAGGCCGCGGCTTCGCCCGCCGGCACCTGCTCGGGGGTGAGGCCGCGATTTTTCCAGTGATCGATCAGGCTCGCGAGCATGCGTGCGGGCCAGCGCTTGTCGTCGATGTTCTCAGCTGCGAGCAATTGCTTGAGCAGGCGGATCTGATCATCCACGTCGAGAATGGTGAAGTCGGATTTGAATCCCACCAGTTCGGCATGCCGGCGCAAGATCTTCACGCCGATGGCGTGGAAGGTGCCGAGCCAGGGCATGCCCTCGACCACTTGGCCGACCATCTCGGCCACGCGCTCTTTCATCTCGCGCGCCGCCTTGTTGGTGAACGTCACGGCGAGGATTTCAGACGGGCGCGCTCGGCCCATGGAAAGAATGTGAGCAATTCTAGTGGTGAGGACGCGCGTTTTGCCGGTGCCGGCGCCGGCCAGCACCAGAACCGGACCGTCGAGCGTTTCCACCGCGCGCCGCTGTTCGGCGTTGAGATCGGAGAGATAAGACGCCCGCCCGGCCAGTGCGCGCGCCGTTATGCCGCCCGGCGCGGGCGCCGGAAGGTCCGAAGCATCAACAGGTGCGCGCTTTGCCGGATCAGCCACGAGCAGCCAGTTCCATGAGAATCATGGAGCTAAAATGGCACCGACGGCCGCATATTGCGAGACTTACGGAGGCTTACTCAGGCTTGTAATCGGCACGCGGCAGTTTCGCGATGTCGATCAAGGCCTGCGCCGACTTGCGATCTTCCTTGAGGAAGGCGACGAAGCCCTCCTGCGAAGTGGCCGCCGGCACCACGGCCTGCTTCTCCAGAAAGGCCATGAATTTCGGATCGCTGAACAGTTTTACGAATTCGGTGCTCAGCCGGGTGACGACGGCTTGGGGCGTGCCTTTGGGCGCGGCCAATCCCCACCAGCCCTGACCGGGGAAGTTGCCCCAGCCAACCTCGGCGAAGGTCGGCACGTCGGGCAGGAGGGCTGAGCGTTTCGCCGCCGAGACCGCCACTGCCGTCACCCGGCCGCCCGCGACCAGCCCCAGGAAATTGCCGACGCCAAAACGGGTCAATTGCACTTCATTGGCGGCGAGCGCCTGCGCCGCCGGCCCGCCGCCCCGGTATGCGATGCCGACGATTTTCGTGCCCCACTGGTTGTTGAGCCATTTCAGGAACAGATCCGGGTAGGAGCCTTCACCCAGGGTGGCATAGTTGAGGCCGGTCGGGTTGGCCTGCGCCTTGGCCTTGAGTTCGGCCACCGATTTGACGCCGAGCGCGTTGGAGACGAACACGCCCTCGATGAGGAAGAACAGACGCGCGATCGGCACGAAGTCGGTGTCGGCGTCGTAGGGCAGCTTGCTGAAGATGAGCGGATTGAACGAGAGCGTGCTGTGGTAGATCACGCAAATATTGTAGCCGTCGGGCGCGGCTTGCGCACAAGCTTGCCCGCCGAGAATGCCGGCCGCGCCGCCGCGATTTTCGATTATCAGCGGCTGGCCGAGCTGCGCCTGCAGCTCGTTGGCCGCTGCGCGCATGATCACGTCGGTCACGCTGCCGGCGGCAATCGAGACGATCAGGCGGATCGGCTTGCTGGGATAGGTCTGAGCTTGGGCAGGAACTTGGGTTGCGACTTGCCCGAATGCGGCAAGCGCGAATGCCATGAGGCCGATGAGTATGCGTGCAGGCGTGCGCATGTTTCCTCCCGTGACCGCACAAGCGATCGTCAGAGCTTACCGCTAAAAGCGTCGGAAATGAAGTCGTCCAGCATCCGGTAGGTCTGATGCGCGGCGCCCGCGTGGTACTCGGCGACGCCGGGCATCATGGTCTCTTCCTCGCTGAAGGAGTGTACGCGCCCGCCGAAATCGAGCATCTGCCAGTTGGCGCCGGCGCCATCCAATTCGGCTTCCAGCGCATCGCGATCCTTTTTCGGCGCCACCGGGTCCTTGGAGCCGTGCAGCACGAACACAGCGGATTTGATGTCGCCCTGCTTGGCCAGCATGGTGGTCGCGAGGTCGCCGTGCAGGCAGATCACGGCGTTGACATCGGCGCCGGTACGCGCGAGTTCGAGCACGTTGCCGCCGCCGAAGCAGAAGCCGACCGCGGCCTTGCGCTTTGAATCGCCGATGCCGCGCTTGTCGGCCTCCGCGATCATGGTGTTAAGCGCCGCGACGACGCGTTTTCTGCCCTCGACGCGATCGGCGCGCACGGACATCATCAGCTCCTGCGATTCCGGCGGGCCGGCGCTGGTCTTGCCGTTGCCGTACATGTCGGCGACGAAGGCGATATATTTGTCGCTGGCCATCTTGGTGGCGCGCCTGATGACGATGTCGGTGACGCCGAGCCAATTGGGCATGACCAGCAGGAGCGGACGGCGGGTTTTGACTTTTTCGTCAAAGACCAGCGCGCCGTGGCCCGTCACCTTGCCTGCTTGATATTGAATTCGTTCGACCGTCACGATTGCCTCCCAGTTTGAATTCAACGCGGAATGACCTCGCCGATCAGACCGGCGTCGTATTGGGTGAAGAACAGCCGGCCGTCGGACATGGCCGTGATGCAGCGCGCGCCGCTGGCCTTGGTCGGAATGTCGTATTCGCCGAGCAAGGTGCCATCCGGCGCCATGCGGCCGATCTTGTTGGCAAAGTTTTCCGTGAACCACAGATCGCCCTCGATGCCGACGGTGACGCCGCGCAGCGAGGCGTTCGGCGTCGGGATCTTGAATTCGCGCATGCCGCCTGCGCGATCGATGCGGCCGAGCGCGTTGGCGCCGGTCTGCACGAACCAGATGCTGCCGTCGGGATGCGTCACCATGGCGCGCGGCTGGCTGTCGTGACTGGGAATCGGAAACTCGGTCACCGTACCGTCCATTGTGATGCGCCCGACTCGATTGCCGGCCGCTTCGGAAAACCACAGCGCGCCCTCGCGCACGACAATGGAGAGCGGCTTTGATCCGGGCGAGATGCCGACCTTGAATTCGGTGATTTTGCCGTCCGGCGCGATGCGGCCGATCTGGCTCGCTTCCGTCTCGGAGAACCAGACATTGCCGTCGGGGCCGAGCTGCATGGCATCGGGGCCGGCGTTCGGCGTCGGCAAAGGAAATTCTGTAAATTGCCCGCGTGGCGTGAGGCGGCCGATCTTGTTCGCGCTTTTCTCCGCGAACCAGAGATTGCCATCGGCGCCGACAATGATCCCAATCGGTGTGGCGTTCGCCGTCGGCAGATCGAATTCGGTGAAGGAATATGTCTGGGGATCGAGCCGGCCGATCTTGGACGCGCCGCTCTCGCAGAACCACAGACAGCCGTCCGGGCCTTCGACCGCGATATAGGGTTTGCTGTCCTTGGCCGGAATCCGATGTTCGCGGATGGTGGGCGGTGCGACCACACGCTTGAACGGACGCGCCGCGGTTTCTCTGGCAGTCTCTGACATGCGAGGATGTTAGAGCATTTTCCGGCGAAGTGTGAAGCGGTTCGCCGCAGAAAATGCGACAATGAATTGAGCGAGCGGCGCGCAAAAGAGTCAATTGCAGGCGAGAAGAGGCAAGAGGAACAAAGCCATGCCGGAACTGAATGGCATTCTGGAAACGGCCCTCTCCACCGACGATATGGCGCGCGCGCGGGCGTTCTACGAGGGCGTGCTCGATCTCAAGCCGATCTTTTCGGACAATCGCCTGTGCGCTTATGGAGTAGCCGAGCGCAATGTGTTGCTCGTTTTCCGGCGGGGAAGCGCGCGCGACACCACCACGATGCCGGGTGGCATTATCCCCGGCCATGACGGATCTGGGCCGCTGCACGTGGCGTTTGCCATCGCACGCGACGATCTGGAGCGCTGGGAGCAGCAATTGATATCGCACGGGGTCGCGATCGAAGGGCATACCGATTGGAAGCGCGGCGGCCGCAGCATCTATTTCCGCGATCCGGACGGCCATCTGCTGGAGCTGGCGACGCCGGGGTTGTGGACGGTGTATTGATCTCGCACTCTCGATGTCATTCCGGGACGGCGCGTAGCGCCGGGCCCGGAATCCACAAACAGGCACAACATATGTTGCTGGATTCCGGGTTCGCGCCTTCGGCGCACCCCGGAATGACAATCGGAGAATTCGCGATCGTCCGCTACGACTTCCCCGGCATGGCGATCTTGCGCCCGGCCGCTTCCGGGCGCGGCAGTTGCGCGTGCATAGCCTGCATCCGCGCGAGCCGCTTGGCGAGTTCGGGCGGGCAGGGCGCGGACTTCTTCGCCGCCATGTCCACATGCAGCGACATGTTTTCCGAGGTGGCCGAGACCCAGCCTTTGTCGGCATGGAAGAGTTGCTCGAAGCAGTGCATCCGCTTGGCGTCAAAGTCCAGGAGTTGGAAGGTGACGCGCACCGGATCGTTGGCCTGCAATTCGCGCAGGTAGCGGATATGCGCCTCGGCGGTGAAGAACGACATCTGGCGCGCCTTCACATAATCTACGCCGCAGCCGAGCAGCTCGAACACTTCGTCCACCGCGCGATCGAACAGCACATTGTAATAGGCCATGTTGAGATGGCCGTTGTAGTCGATCCAGGCCGGCTCCACCCGCATCGCCGAGGAGACGAAGGGGGCAAAGAACAGCGGTTCGAGGTCGCGGCGGTCGAGCATCGGCGGCACCGGTTTTCCAGCTTGACAGATTATTCGGCATCAGGTGGCGTGATCTTCACGAATGGGTGAGTTGAAAATGAAAGTTGGGCGGGAAAGCCAGAAGGAGCGGCATTCGCCGCGCCGCGGTCACTGGCGCAGAAAATTGCTGATCTCGTCAAGCAGGCGGCTCCAGGCCGGATCGGATTCCAGGACCAGGTGATTGCGCCCTTCGAGCGCCACAAAGCGCGCACCCGGAATGCCGGCGGCAATCCTGCGGCCTTCTTCGAACGGCTGTGCAGCATCGTTGCGGCAATGGAGTACGAGCGTCGGAACTTGAACACGCGGAAGCAGATCGGTCACGTCAATATTCGACGTGGCTTGCACGATGCGAACCGCGTTTTCCGGCGAGGTGGTGATGCGCTGCAGATCGTTGAACCATTGCATCTGTTCGGCCGTTCCGCCGGGGACGAACCGTGTCGTGAAGATCTGTCGAAATGCGGGATTCTCCTGCCCCCATCCATGACGCATTAGAGTGAACAACGCGTCGGCCTGCTCGATGTCCCCAATATTGCCGCGCTTGCGGCGGCCGCGGGCAAATCCGCCGTAAAGCACCAAATGGGTCAATCGCTCGGGATGCCGTACGGCATAGGCGATGGAAACAGCGCAGCCTTGCGAAATTCCGAGCAGCGCAAACTTGTCCAGGCCGGCAGCGTCGATCACGCTCTCAAGATCGCGCACGAAGGTCTCGAACGAAATGTCCTGCACGTCCCAGTCGGACAAGCCGTTGCCGCGTTCATCATAGCGGATCAGCCGGTGCTCGCGCGCGAGCGCATGCAGCAGATGACTCCAGATCGGGCTCTGCCAATCGTATTCGAGATGGTTGAGCCAATTGGCGGCCTTGACCAGGGGCGGACCTTGGCCTGCGAGCGCATAGGCGATGCGAGCGCCGTCGGATGCGGTGCAGAAATGAATCTCGTGCTGCGGATTGGGCGGCGCTGCCGGCGGTTGCGGCTTAACCATGGAGACGTGTTCGCCCGGCTTCGCCGACTCGACGACCTCGCCAACAAAGCGAAATCCCTTGCGCGCGATGGTGCGGATCACGCGCTGGTTCTCGCCGCTGTCGCCCACCGCCTTGCGCACGGCATTGATGCGGCTGGTGAGCGTCGATTCCGAGACGATGCGCCCGCCCTAGACCGCCGCGATGACGTCATCCTTGCTGACCACGCGCTCGCGGTTCTCGATCAGATAGACCAGCAGGTCGAAGACCTGCGGCTCCAGCGCGATCAACTCGGCGCCGCGCCGAAGCTCCCGCCGGTCGGTATCAAGTGCATGATCGCCAAAGAGAATTTTCACATCGGCCCCCGCGCCGGAAGGTCGTCGGTTCTCAAGCAATAATCAAGCCCATCTCAAGGACAAATCAAGCGCCCGGCAAAGTCTTATGACGGAGAAGCAGGCATCCTCCATTCAACACGAACGCGATTCCGCGTGACGAAACCGAATGGAGAACGCCATGCAGCCCTACGAAATCCGCCAGCGCCGCGACGGCTCGATCGATTACAGCGCTTAATATGCGCGGCCGGTTTTGCTGCTGACACCGAGTATGCATGGATTCTTTCGGCAAGCACTATCGCTCAAGTCGGCACTGATCGTTGCCGCGACGGTGACCGTAATCGTTTTCCTCGCATCGACTTCAAACCATCGCACGGCATGCGCGAACTGCGCACCGGCGAAGATCGGCATGCTGGCCGACTGAGTGTGCCGAACAGCAGAACGCGCAAAAAATCATTGAACGGAGGATACCATGACGTTGACTCACGAAATTCACTATCACCGTGACGGCTCGATTGACTTTGATTTCTACCGCGCGCGCGCCATCGTAATGCGCGCGCATGCCATGCGGGATGCCTTCAAGCTCAAGGCCGCGTTCAGATACACGCTGATGACGCTGACTCTGATCGTCGGCGCGACCATCGCCGCGTCCGCGCCGGCGCATTGGGTCTAGCGCCTGCCGCATTCGCAACATCCGCGGCTTCTGGCGGGCGACGAAGCAGCGGGTGGCCGTTCATCGTCCGAGAAGAGGGCATCGTTATGAGCAGACTCATCGCATTTCTCTACGGGCTAGCATCCTATCTCGTGTTCTTTTTCACCTTCCTCTACGCCATCGGCTTTGTCAGCGGCTTGGTGGTTCCAAAGACGATCGACAGCGGAACGGCCGGTTCGATGACGGAAGCGTTCATCGTCAACCTGCTGCTGATGTCGGTCTTCGCCGTGCAGCACAGCGTGATGGCGCGCAGGCAGTTCAAGCAATGGTGGACGCAATACGTGCCGAAATCGGTCGAGCGCAGCACCTATGTACTGTTTGCGAGCCTGGCGCTCTTGCTGCTGTTCTGGCAGTGGCGGCCGATGCCGGCAGTGGTCTGGGACATCGCCAATCCGCAGTTGGCTGCGGCGGTAATGGTTCTGTCGTTCGCCGGCTGGCTGCTGGTACTGACGAGCACGTTCCTGATCAACCATTTCGAGCTGTTAGGGCTGCATCAGGTGGTCAATAATCTCGCCGGGCGCGGGATGGAGAAGCCGCGTTTCAAGACTCCGGTGCTCTATAAATTGGTGCGGCATCCGATCTATCTTGGCTTTATCATCGCGTTCTGGGCCGCGCCGGTGATGAGCGCCGGGCATATGCTGTTCGCGGCGGTGACCACAGCGTATATTTTCGTCGGCATCCTGCTGGAGGAGCGCGATCTGGTCGAGCTGTTCGGCGACGAGTACCGGCGCTACCGCGAACGGGTGGCGATGCTGGTGCCGTTCTGGCGCAAGTCGGCCTAGCGTTACTCAAGGTAAGATTGATGGCAATGCAAGCTGCAACAGTGACGACCCGCCGCGACCCCGAAAGGGTCGTGGCGGTGGTGCATGCGCTGGCCGCGCGTTTCGGCAACCGGCTGGTGACGGCGCGCGCGGTGCGCGAGCAGCATGCCAACACCACCACCTGGATCGAGAACCAGCCGCCGGACGCGGTGGTGTATCCGCAATCGACCGAAGACGTGCAGGACATCGTGCGCATTTGCGCCGCGCACCGCATGCCGGTGATTGCGTTTGGCACCGGCACCTCGCTCGAAGGCCACATCAACGCGCCGCTGGGCGGGGTGTCGATCGATTTTCGCGACATGAACCGGGTGCTTGCCGTGCACGCCGAGGATCTCGACTGCGTGGTGGAGCCGGGCATCACCCGCAAGGCGCTCAATGAACATTTGCGCGACAGCGGCCTGTTCTTTCCGATCGATCCGGGCGCCGATGCCTCGCTTGGCGGCATGGCGGCGACGCGCGCCTCGGGCACCAACGCGGTGCGCTACGGCACCATGAAGGACAACGTGCTCTCCCTCGAAGTGGTGCTGGCGAACGGCGAACTGATGACCACCGCGCGGCGCGCGAAGAAATCCGCTGCCGGCTACGATCTCACCCGGCTCATGGTCGGCGCGGAGGGCACGCTCGGCGTGATCACCTCGCTCACGCTCAAGCTTTCCGGAATTCCGGAAGAGATCGCTTCCGGCGTGTGTCCGTTCCCGTCGGTGGAGGCGTGCTGCAATGCTGCTATTCTGACCATTCAGTCCGGTATTCCGGTCGCGCGCATCGAGCTGCTCGATGCGCTCCAAATCAAGGCGTCCAACGCCTATTCCAAGCTCACGCTGCCCGAGGTGCCGATGCTGTTCGTCGAGTTCCACGGCAGCAAGGCCTCGGTCGCCGAGCAGTCGAGCCGCTTTGGCGAGATCGCGGCCGAGCTCGGCGGCGGGCCGTTCGACTGGGCCACCAAGGCGGAGGATCGCAACCGGCTGTGGCAGGCGCGGCACGATGCCTATTGGGCGGGACGGTCACTGCGCCCCGGCGCGGCGGCGATCGCCACCGACGTATGCGTGCCGATCTCAAGACTGGCGGAATGCGTTGCCGCGACGCAAGCCGACATCGCCGCGAATGCGCTGGTGGCGCCCATCATCGGCCATGTCGGCGACGGTAATTTTCACCTTACGCTGCTGGTGGATTTGGCGGACGCTGACGAGGCCGCGCGGGCGCAGGCGCTGTGCGAGCGGCTGGTCGAGCGCGCCATCGCCATGGACGGCACCTGCACCGGCGAGCACGGCGTCGGGCAGGGCAAGATGAAATACCTGGCGGGCGAATTGGGCGAGCCGGCGCTTGCCGCCATGCGCGCGATCAAGCTCGCGCTCGATCCGCACGGCATCATGAATCCGGGGAAGATTGTGGTGTAGGCTCCAATTGGCGCCGCTCGGACACAGATTTGCCGCCAACGGGCGGCATTTTCTTCTTATCGAGGGTGGTTTTTTAAGGTTACCGGCCGTATCGAGCGATCGAGCGGCGCCGTTCTACCGGTGTTTGTGGGCGTGGTAAGCTTTTCAAGCGTTTTTCGACTCAAGCCGTTGCAAAAGTGCGAGTAATGGCCCCGGAATCTACGCTGGAGCACGCGTGCAGACGACGCTGTTGGGAATCGCGATTACGTTGATCCTGGCGCTGGTGACGGCGCTGGTCGGGCCGTTGTTTGTCAATTGGAACGCGCATCGCACGTTCTTCGAGGCCGAGGCGAGCCGCCTGGTCGGGCTGCCGGTGCAGGTTGCCGGAGCGATCGACGTTCGCATCCTGCCCACGCCTTCGATCACGCTGCGCGCCATCGAAATTGGACATCCAAATGATGAGAGCCGGACGCGCGCGGGCGCGCTTGGCTTCGCGCTCGCACTCGTGCCGCTCATGCGCGGCGAACTGCGGGCGCTCGAGGTGCGGCTGGTCGGGCCGGAATTGAGCCTCAAGCTCAACCGCAACGGCGAACTTGAATGGCCGAGCATGGCCATGGGATTCGATGGCGCGGCGGTGTCGATCGAGCGCCTCAATGTCGAAGAAGGCCGTGCCATCCTGCTCGATGCGGCGAGCGGCACGCGCGTGGTGCTCGACAAGCTGACGTTCAAAGGCGAAGTGCGCTCGCTAAACGGCCCCTACCGCGGCGAAGGTGAGTTCTTCATCGCCGAGGAGCGCTACGGCTACCGCATTTCCACCGGCCGCTTGGGCGAGGACGGATTGAAGCTCAAGCTCGGCGTCGATACGTCCGCGCGGCCGCTGACGATCGAGACCGACGGCATGCTGGTGTTTGAACGTGGCGCGCCGCGATACGAAGGCAATCTCACGCTGTCGCGGCCGGTCGGCGTGGCGCAAGCGAACGGCAAAGCGGCGGTGAGCGAGCCATGGCGGGCGGCGAGCAAGATCGAGGTGACGGCGGCGCGCGCGCAGTTCGAGCAGGTCGAGTTCCAGTACGGGCCGGAAGAGCGGATGGTCAAGCTCAACGGCGCAGCCGAGCTCAAATTCGGCGAGCAGCCGCTGCTGCATGGCGTACTCTCGGCGCGTCATATCGATCTCGACCGGCTGATCGCCAAGCCGGAAGTCATGCGGCAATTGCCGATCGCTGCAATCAAGAGCTTCGCTGCAGTGTTCAGCGGCATGCTGCAGCCGTCGTTGCCAACACGGCTCACCATCAGCGCCGATGCGGTGACGCTGGGTGGCGCCACGCTGGCGATGGTCGGCGGGGAGCTGAGCACGCGTGGCAAGGGATGGCAGCTCGAACGGCTCGACTTCCGCGCTCCCGGTTTTACCCAGGTCAGTGCGGCTGGCCGTCTGGAGTCGATGGACAGAGGTCTTGGTTTTGCCGGTGCTGCGAACGTCAAAGCGACCGATTCCATGACGTTGCTTGCTTGGCTTACGGGCCAAGCCAATCCGACGCCCGGCCCGATCAAGACACTGTCCGCGGGCGGCAATGTCACGCTCACAAGCGGTCGGATCGGGATCGAGCACCTCAAGGTCGAGTTCGATCGCGCAAGTCTCGAGGGCCGACTCGATTATGCAAAGTCGGTCGGTGATAATCCATCTCACCTTAGCGCGGAGCTAAGTGCCGCCGAAATCGATATCGACGCCTGGCTGCAGGTCGCCGACACCATGTTGGCTGGACTGCAACTGGAACGCCCGCGCGAGCTGATATTGAAACTTGATATCGAGCGGGCCCGGTTCGCGGGGTTCGAGGCGCGGAAAGCGACGGTCCGGCTGAAATTGGCTTCCGACACGTTCGATCTCCAGCGACTGTCGATAGAGGAGTTTGGCAGCGCGACATTGGAGGCCAGCGGGCGCATCGAAACTCTTTCCTCTTCACCGCGCGGCAATATCAAGGTCGCGCTCGATGCGCGCGACCTCGGCGGCGTGATTGCGCTGGCGGATAAGATCGCGCCGCAGGCTGTCGCGCCGATCCACCGCCTTGCCGGGCGAGTGCAGGCTACAAAGCTGACTGCCAATTTCGGGGTGGAGAGTTCGTCACCTGGCGCCGTCACCAAGCGTACCACCGCCAAAATCGGCCTCGAAGGTCAGATCGGCGCTTTTCGCGTCAACATGATTGCAAGTGCGAGCGCCGATTCCGGCGCCTTCACGCGCGGCGATCTTGGCGCACTTGCCGCTGCCAATCTCCGCTTTGAAAGCCAAATGGACACGGACGATGGAGCTGCTCTGCTCGCACTTCTGGGTCTCGACCGCATGGCGGTATCGGAAAAGCGGCCAGGACGGTTAAAGCTCAGTGGTGCCGGGCCGCTCAACCAAGAAATCCGCATTGACGGCAGACTCAACGCCGGCCTCATCGACATCACCGGTAGAGGCAACGCCAGTCTCGTCGATCAGCCGGCAACCGCCAAGTTGACGCAAATCCATGGCAGCATCGGCGGCAGCAGTGTTCACGGCAGGCTCGCGCTAACGTTCGGCTCGCCCGTGCGTGTCGACGGCACGATCGAAGCCGAACGGCTCGATGTGCAGGCGGCTATCGCCCCGGTAATCGGCATGTCGTGGCAGCAATTGAAGCCGGTCGATGCTGGCCGTGAAACGTGGTCGTTGGAACCGTTCACCCAAAGCGCATCAAGCCTAAGCGGCCGGATCGAGGTCAAGATTGCGCGCACCGCGCTGAACGATAGACTCATTGCTAAGTCGTTGCGTGGTGTCTTGCAGTTCGGGGCGTCGAGGGTTGCGTTTGAGATTCTCGAAAGCGAGCTAGCCGGCGGCCGCATGGCCGGCCAAGTGGCGTTCTTTAGCAGTGTCGAGGGGCTTTCAGCGCTGAGCTATGTCGAGTTGGCCGGCGTCGAGGCGTCCGCGCTCAATCCGGCGGAAGGGAAAGCTCCGGTCGCCGGCAAAGTCTCGTTCCACGCGACGATCGAGGGTGCGGGCTTAAGTCCCGCGGCATTCATCGGTTCGCTCCATGGCAATGGCGCGATTGCCATTGAGAAAGCGAGGTTTGCCGGCCTCAATCCAAGCGTGTTCGACGCGCTTACGCGCGCGGTCGATCTCGGCATCCAGGCCGATACCAAACAGATCGGGGAATTCGTCGCGATATTGCTCGAACATGGGCATCTGGCGGTGAAGCGGGCGCACGGGAAGATCGCGTTCATCGGCGGGCAGGCCCGTCTGACCGAGCCGCAGGTGGAGGCCGCTGGCGCCGATCTCGCCATTACCGCGGCCATAAATCTTTCCGACGCGACATTGGATGCGACACTCGCACTTTCGGGGCCATCGGCCGAGGGGGTCGCGGGCCGTCCGGCGGTCTCGGTAACGCTCAAGGGCCCGCTCGCGACGCCGAGGCATACGTACAATTCAGATACGCTTGCCGGGTGGCTGGCGTTGCGCTCGGTTGAACAGCAATCCAAGCGTCTCAAAACTATTGAAGCCACAAGGCGCGCCACTCTGAATCAGCCGACGCCGTTGCTGCAAGCGGCACCGGTCGGACGAGCCGCCGAGGACGATGATGAAAATTCGCCGCAGTCACAAGCGACGACGGACCTTAGTCCGATAACACCGGATACGACCGGGGGAATTCTGGGGGTCACTCAAGCGCCACCATTTCCGCCGGCTATCACCATCCCGTCCGGAACCAAGGGGTCGCCATGGCCCGGCGCGCCAACCAGCGCTGGCGGCATGCCATAAATGCCGACTGGAACGCGCCGATGCATGAACATCGGCACCCGCGATATTGCCGCAGCGGCATTCGATAATTAGATTAGTCGGCGCGGAGGATTGAAGCCGATCCGCGTGTTTCCAGCGCGTCGCGTGCGGGCTTGGTTTCGGCTACAGAAACACGAATCTGCGAGCGGTAATGATCGAGCACGAACAACCGGATGGCTGACGACAGATTGCCGTGCCGGCGCTCCGTATCTATTGAGGCGACGAGCTCGGAGAGCGTTTGGCTACGCATCACGGCAATGTCCTTAAGGGATTTCCAGAATGCGTCCTCGAGACTGACACTCGTCTTGTGGCCGGCGATTACAATTGAGCGTTTGACAACCGGCGATTTCATCGACGATCTCCGGATTCGATTCGATGCTGGTCGAGGTTTCGCCGGGCGCTATCGCGGCTGGCGGCCGTGCGCTTGCGTTCCGCCTTTGAAGCACCATGCGCGAGCCGGTTTTCGATACCGCTGCGCTCAGCTTTCTCCCGCGCCGCCCGTTTGCGCGCCATCCGGAGGTTGACAATCTCAGTCATTCCGCAACTCGTGGTCGCCGGATTGCCGCTTGGTGACATTCGTACGCGCTCACCCGTACTCGCTCGCTGTCAAAAAAATCACTTCGGGCTGCCACTCTCGCATGCGTGTCGCCACTACCCGGCAACCATCAGAATGCTATTTGTCGGCGCTTAAATGCAAGACACGGTTAGTTGAATGAAAGGCGTCGTTTGGTCTTGGGTAAATGTCCGCCTATCAAAGCCTTAGCCATTTTGGTGGAATCAGCGAGCGGCTCCAGCTACTTGTTCGCGATCATGCTCTATTCCGGCCGGGTCATCTGCTCCGGGCGTACCAGTAGATCGAATTCCTTGGCCGTCACGTAACCCAGCCGGATCGCTTCCTCGCGCAGGGTGGAGCCGTTGAGGTGGGCGGCCTTGGCGATTTTTGCCGCCTTGTCGTAGCCGATCTTGGGCGCCAGCGCGGTCACGAGCATCAGCGAGCGCGTCAATAGTTGTCCGATGCGTGCCTCATCGGCGCGAATGCCGGAGACGCAATGGTCCGTGAACGAGCGCGTGGCGTCAGTCAGCAGCCGGATCGATTGCAGCATGCAATGGGCGATGACCGGTTTAAAGACATTGAGCTCAAGATGGCCTTGGGCAGCCGCCATGGTGATCGCGGCATGATTGCCGAACACCTGGCAGCACACCATGGTGAGCGCCTCGCACTGGGTCGGATTGACCTTGCCCGGCATGATCGATGAACCGGGCTCGTTCTCCGGCAGGATCAGTTCGCCGATGCCCGCACGCGGGCCGGAACCAAGCAGGCGAATATCGCTGGCGATCTTGAACAGATCGGTGGCGAGAGCGTTGAGCGCGCCGTGGGCGAAAGCATAAGCGCCGTGGGAAGCAAGCGCCTCGAATTTGTTGGGCGCGCTCACGAAGGGAAGCCGCGTGATTTCGGCCACGCGCTTGGCGAAGGCGCGGGCGAATTGCGGCTTGGCATTGAGTCCGGTGCCGACCGCCGTGCCGCCTTGCGCCAGCGGATAGATCTGCTTGAGCGCCAGACGCATGCGGATGATGCCGGATTTGATTTGTGCGGCGTAACCGGAGAATTCCTGGCCAAGCGTGAGCGGGGTTGCATCCTGCAGGTGCGTGCGGCCGATCTTGACGATCGATGCGAAGGACTTTGCCTTGCGCTGCAATGCATCCTGCAGATGGGCCTGCGCCGGGTCGAGCCGATAGGCGATTTCTATGGCCGCCGCGATATGCATCGCGGTCGGAAAGCAATCGTTGGACGATTGGCTCATATTGACGTGGTCGTTGGGGTGCACCGGCGATTTCGCGCCAAGCCTGCCGCCGAGCAGCGCGTTGGCTCGGTTGGCGATGACCTCGTTGGCGTTCATATTGGTTTGGGTGCCGGAGCCGGTCTGCCAGACCACCAGCGGAAAATGGTCGTCGAGCTTGCCGTCGATCACCTCCTGCGCCGCCTTGACGATGGCGCGGGTGCGGCGCTTGTCGAGGGAGCCGAGCGCGCAATTGGTTTCCGCCGCCGCCAGCTTGATGACGCCAAACGCATGAAGCAATGGCAGCGGCATGCGCTCGGTGCCGATGCGAAAATTTACGAGCGAGCGCTGGGTCTGCGCGCCCCAGTAGCGGTCCGCCGGCACGGCGAGGGAGCCGAACGAGTCAGTCTCGATGCGCGTTCTCGCCATCGCGTTTTCAGCTTCTTGTTTGAGCATGATCTTATCCGACCTTCCTTCGCCCGCCGACCCTGGCTCCGCCGAAGCGGGCTTCGCCGAGGCGAGAGCGGGCTTCCAGCCTTCGCAGCCGAAGCGGCTGCTTCGGCGGAGTAGGCTCGCGAAGGCGGGAAACCGGTTACCACCCCCGGATCAAGTTCGGGGGCAGGCTTTTTCGGGATCATACTCTCGCCGAATGAATGCGGGCACCGGATTCCCGGCACGATCACTTCTTGCGGTAGCGGTCGAGACGCACAACTTGGCCGCCGCGCGTCGGCTTGTCAGGTTTGTCGTCGGACGGCGATGTCTTGGGAGGCGCTGGATTGGCGGGAGCTGCGGCAGCGGCAGGCGGAATGCTTGGCACGCTGGCGATGGGCTCGTGCCGGGGCGACGGACGCGGTTTGCCGCTCGCTTTCTCGCTTGTCTTTTCGTTCCGATTTTCGCTTGGCATGACGCCTTTGGTCTTGGTCGGCGCAGCGGCCTCGCCCTCGGTCTCCGCGATCTGCTCAAACTGCAGCGCGAAATGCACGGACGGGTCGACGAAACTCTTGATCGCCGCGAACGGCACCGAAAGCTTCTCCGCCACGCCGTTGAACGAAAGGCCGATTTCGAATCCGTCCTCGCCAACTTTGAGGTCCCAGAACTGGTGCTGCAGCACGATGGTCATTTCCTCGGGATATTGCGCGCGCATGCGGGTGGAAAGGCGCACGCCGGCCGCACGCGTGTCGAAGGAAATAAAGAAATGATGCTCGCCCGGCAGGCCCTTCTTGGCGGCGTCGGCCAGTACGGCCGCCACCACGCCGCGCAGCGCTTTCTGAGCGAGGAGGTCATAACGAATATGATCGACAGCCATGGTGGCGACCCGGCGCAAAGGGATTCGTTTTCCGGCATGCTATCGCGCCGGCCGCCGCTTGGCACTAGTGTGGTGGTTCAGAAGTTCCCTGCATCCCTGCCGCGAGTCCGTCAAGGGAACTTCTGAACCAAAACCACACTAGAATCATACATTGCTAGTGTCCTTTCGAATCCGAAGTTCGCTATCGGGGGTGCTGAGAATATAAGCGAACTTCGGATTCGGGACACTAGCCGTCGGCGCCGGCCGATAAGTTACGCCCGCAAAATAAAAGTGGAGGCTTCTGTTGCCAGGTGCCTCCGAACCCCGCCTGACGGAGCTTAACCCGCCAGGGCTTTAGTTCGGTATTTCAAACCGCTTACGCGGCCTGAGCCACCGGAGCATAGTTGTCGTTTGCAACTATGGTTTGGCCCGATAACGGCGGAACCATGCCGAGCAAAAGCCCGCCTTTTACGCCCTCGTCGATCCTAGTTCGACCCCGTATCAGGGAACGGGAGTCAGGTAGGCAGGTGTCAGGTGTGAGTAATCTTACTATCCTGACCCCTGATTCCTGATGCCTGTCCCCTGGAATTGGTGGAGTCGCCGGGTACTGCCCCCGGGTCCGAAAGGTTTATTACGACGGCCGTTTATCGCCATAGCCGGCTTGCGCCGGCAGGCTCAATATAGGCGCAGAAGGTTGACGAATAAAGAGCGGAAAATGCTTCCGTATATTCCGGCGGTTAACCCGGCCCGTTCGCGCAAATCCGACCCTGGAATGCGATCGCCGAATAACATGGGTAAGATGCAATAAATCGATTGGTCGGGCGGCACCGGCGAGGTTAAGTCTGCCCGCCATGCCCGATTCCGCCTCGCCCGTGCCCCCGCCCCCGCCCCGGCCCAACATCCCCACTCACGCGGATTTGTTCTTCGCCTTCTTCAAAATCTCGCTGTCCGGCTTTGGCGGCACGCTGCCGTGGACGCAGCGCATGTTTGTGGAAAAAAAGCGCTGGATGACGGCGGAGGAGTTCAACGACGCCTACGCGGTCTGCCAGTTCCTGCCCGGTCCCAACATCGTCAATCTCACGTCGGTGTTCGGCGCGCGCATGCGCGGCGCGAGCGGGGCGCTCGCGGCCTGGGCGGGCTTTCTGGGCATGCCGTTCTTTCTCATGGTCACCATCGGGGCGCTGTATGCGCAGTACGGCGATGCCGTGGCACTGCGCCGCATTCTCGGCGGGATCGCGGCCGCCGCCGCGGGCGTGATGATTTCCACCGTCACCAAGATGGCGGAGCCGCTGTTCCGCTCGCCCGTCGGTCCGGCGCCGTTCGTGGTGCTGGCGACCATCGCGGCAATCGGCATCATGCGCTGGCCGTTGCTTTGGGTGATGCTCGTTCTGGTGCCGTCCTCGATCGCGCTGGCATGGTGGGTGCGGCGATGAGGGACGACAATATCCTGATGACGCTCGCGATTTCGTTCGCGATCATGTCGCTGCTGGCGCTTGGCGGGGCCAATGCGGTGGTGCCGGAAATTCATCGTCAGGCGGTGGAAGTCGGGCGCTGGATGACGGATCGGCAATTTGCCGACTTCTTCGCCATATCGCAGGCGGCGCCTGGGCCAAATGTGATGATCGTGACGCTGGTTGGCTATCATGTGGCCGGGTTTTCGGGGGCGCTGGTGGCGACGCTCGCCATGTGCGGGCCAACCGCAGTCCTTGCCTTTTTCTTTGCGCGCACCTGGGACCGCTTCAAGCAGGCGCGCTGGCGCAATGCAGTGCAGGCCGGGCTGGTACCGGTGTCGGTCGGGCTGGTGGGCGCAAGCGCCATTGTGCTGGCACGCACCGCCGACCACAATTGGATCGCTGCCGCAATTACCGCGGCCAGTGCCGCAACCGCCTATTGGACAAGGTGGAATCCGCTGCTGATTTTCGCACTGGCCGGTATTCTTGGTCTGGCCGGCTTGGTTTGAGCCCTTATCCATAGCGCGTTCCATGGCGCGGCAAGATTGCATTTGGCAGCCGGGCGCAGTGTGCTAGGTATTGGTCGGGGAAATTAGGCGCAACGAACGCCACCAGGGGAGGTTGAGTATGTCCGATGGGGCTCCGCCCGCAGCGGGCGGATCACGCGCTGGCGTGAACACGGGTGAGTCGCAGAATTTTTCTGGCGGCATGACACTCGTCGCGCTCGCCCTGATCGCGCTGGGTATTTCTTTTTATCACCCTGGGCCGGCGGGTTTTTTCGGACCGGTCATGTGGCCGCGGGTGTTCTCCTTGTTGATCCTGATGGCGGGCCTTGGGATGGCAAGCGGGCAAATGCCGGTTCGCAACAAGCAGGATTTTTTCGGCGGGTTAGCTGTGATCGGTCTGGCGATCGTGGGCATGCTGGCCTCGATCGACTTGCCCGGGATGCGCGGCTTCGCCTTTGGCCCCGGCACTGCGCCGCGGTTGTTCGCGAACATGCTCGCGTCGCTCGGATTAATAGTTGCGTTGATCGGGGTCTTTACCAATGGACCGGAAGGTCAGCGTTACTCGTTGCAAGGAGTTGTGATCGTGGCCGGAACGCTGGCCGTCTGGCTCCTGCTCGCGTGGGTGTTCGGGCAGTTTACCACGCGTTATGCCCATCCGTTGGCCACAGCGTTGCTGATCGTGGCGGCATTCGCCGGGATAAATGTTCTCGATCGTGTTGGATTGCGGGGTCCATTCATGATCACGCTGTCAATCTTCTCGTTCGGGATATTCATCCGGCCTATCGGCCTGGTCATTGCGAGTTTCCTGACGATCATGATGTGCGCCGGTGCTTCGCCAGACGTTCGCTGGCGTGAAACCTTCATCTGGGCAGTCATTCTCACGACCTTCTGCTCGTTCCTGTTCCCCTACGGGCTGAACCTGCCGTTCCAACTCTGGCCGCGGTTCTAAGCGTCGAGGTCCATTATGTACGAACTACTTTCAAATCTCGCGATGGGCTTCTCGGTCGCCGCGACGCCGACCAATATCATGCTCGTCCTCATCGGCTCACTGGTCGGCACGTTGATCGGCGTGCTGCCGGGCATCGGATCGCTCGCGACCATCGCCATGCTGCTGCCGATCACATTCGGACTGCCGCCGGTCGGTGCGCTGATCATGCTGGCCGGCATCTACTACGGCGCCCAGTACGGCGGCTCGACCACCTCGATCCTGGTCAACATCCCGGGTGAATCATCGTCGGTCATCACGACGCTCGACGGCCATCAGATGGCGCGGCAGGGCCGCGCCGGTCCGGCGCTGGCGATCGCCGCGATCGGCTCGTTCTTCGCCGGCTGCGTTGCCACGATCCTGGTGGCCGCGCTTGGCGCTCCGCTGACCGCGATGGCGCTGCTATTCGGCCCCGCCGAGTACTTTTCGCTCATGGTGCTCGGCCTCATCTTCGCGGTCGTGCTTGCCAAGGGCTCGGTGCTCAAGGCGCTGGCCATGATTCTGATGGGTCTGGGGTTGTCGATGATCGGTTCCGATCTGGAAACCGGGGCGGAACGCATGAGCTTCGGCATCCCCGAACTGTCCGACGGCATCGGATTCGTGGTCGTCGGCATGGGCGTATTCGGGTTCGGCGAAATCCTGCGTAACCTGGAAATGAAGGGCACAGCCGACATCGTCCAGGGCAAGATCACCGGCCTGATGCCGACGCTGAAGGACTTGAAGGCTTCGGCCGGCGCCATTGGCCGCGGCACCGTCATCGGCTCCTTGCTGGGCATTCTGCCGGGCGGCGGTGCGATCATCGCGTCGTTCGCCGCCTACACTTTCGAGAAGAGGATTTCCAAGCATCCGGAGCGCTTCGGTCGCGGCGCCATCGAGGGCGTCGCCGCGCCGGAAAGCGCCAACAATGCAGCCGCGCAGACCTCATTCATTCCGCTGCTCACGCTCGGCATTCCGCCGAACCCCGTAATGGCGCTCATGGTCGGCGCCATGACCATCCACGGCATCGTGCCCGGACCGCAGGTGATGACCAAGCAGCCGGAACTGTTCTGGGGCATGATCGCCTCGATGTGGCTCGGCAATCTGATGCTGATCGTCATCAATCTGCCGCTGATTGGGCTCTGGGTGCGGCTCCTGCGCGTGCCTTACCGCCATCTGTTTCCGATGATCGTCATTTTCTGCGCGATCGGCATCTATTCGGTGAACAACGCCTCCTTCGACGTGGGCATGACCGCGCTCTTCGGCCTTGTCGGCTACTGGCTGGCAAAGCAAGATTTCGAACCGGCGCCGATGATCCTCGGCTTTGTGCTCGGGCCGCTGATGGAGGAAAACCTGCGCCGGGCGATGCTGATCGCGCGCGGCGACGCCACCGTGTTCATGACCCGGCCGATCTCGGCCACGTTACTTGCGATCTCGGCGCTCATGCTCATTCTAGCGCTGCTGCCGATGATCCGGTCGCGGCGCGACGAGGTGTTCACCGAATAGCGCCGGTTGGTGCGATTAACCGCCGCAAGGGACGATTTTTGGGTCGATCTTTCTTTCCAGGGGGTTGTTCTGCGGTAGAAATCTTTATTGAATCGCATTTTCTACGGCGAACCGGTTCCCACTTCGCCGGAAAATGCTCTTACGCGACGGCTTCGCGGCGGGCGGCCGTGGCGGTAATCTCGCGGGACAAGCTTTGAGTCGCGCCCCCGAGGCAATGCCGATGCGCCAGTATCTCGACCTGATGGAACGCGTGCTCGCCGACGGCGTGGAGAAACGCGACCGCACCGGCACCGGCACGCTGTCGGTCTTCGGCCATCAGATGCGCTTCGATCTCGAGCAGGGGTTTCCGCTCGTCACCACCAAGAAGCTGCATCTGAAGTCGATCATCCATGAGCTGCTGTGGTTTCTGCGCGGCGACACCAACGTCAAATATCTGCACGAACACGGAGTTTCGATCTGGGACGAGTGGGCGGACGAGGCCGGCGAGCTCGGGCCGGTGTACGGCCAGCAATGGCGCTCGTGGCCTTCACCGGACGGCGGGGCGATCGATCAGATTTCAGAGGTGATTGCCGCTATCGCCAAGAATCCCGACTCGCGCCGGCTCATTGTCAGCGCCTGGAATCCGGCGGATGTGGCCAAGATGGCGCTGCCGCCGTGCCATTGTCTGTTTCAATTCTATGCCGCCAAGGGCCGACTGTCCTGCCAGCTCTATCAGCGTTCGGCCGACGTCTTCATTGGGGTGCCGTTCAACATCGCGTCCTATGCGCTGCTCACCATGATGGTGGCGCGGGTGACGGGCCTTATGACCGGCGAGTTCATCCACACGTTCGGGGATGCACACCTCTATCTCAATCATCTCGATCAGGCGCGGATGCAGCTTTCGCGTGCGCCGCGCAAGTTGCCGGCCATGCGGCTCAATCCGGCGGCAAAGGATATTTTCAGTTTCCGCTACGAGGATTTCACGCTCGCGGACTACGAGCCGCACCCGCATATCAAGGCGCAGGTGGCGGTGTGAGCGCGGCACCGCCGCGGATTGCCGTCGTTCTGCTTGCCGCGGTGGCCGAGAACGGCGTGATCGGGCGCGATAATACGATGCCGTGGCGGCTCAAATCCGATTTGGCGCGTTTTCGCGCGCTCACCATGGGCAAGCCGGTGGTGATGGGGCGGAAAACCTATCTCTCGATCGGCAAGCCGCTTGCGGGCCGCAGTAATATTGTGGTCAGCCGTAACGCCGGCTTCACTGCGCCAGGTATCGTGGTCGCGGCCAATCTTGATGCGGCGCTCGCGGCGGCGCGCGGTGATGCATTGCGGCGCGGCGCGGACGCCGTCTTCATCATCGGCGGCACCGACATCTTCGTACAGACCATGCCGCTCGCCGATCACCTGGACATTACCCTGGTGCACGCCCGGCCGGCCGGCGACACTTACTTTCCGCCCATCGACCCCAAGAGCTGGCGCGAGGCCGAGCGCAGCGAGCACATTGCAGGACCGCAGGATGATGCAGACTTTGCCCATATCACCTATATACGGGCCTGAGCCTGCGGCATTTTACATGGCGCGTTGTAAGCGTCCAAAGGCTCCCCTATAACCCTGGGCAGCCATTCAGCCGGCGGACTAAGGCCGGCGAGCGAGGAGAAATCTCATGCCGTGGAGCAATCAGGGTGGCGGACCCTGGGGGTCGGGCGGGAAGGGGCCATGGGGCTCCGGCCAGCAGCCGTCCGGGTCGTCGCCGCCGGATTTGGAAGAATTGCTGCGCCGCAGCCAGGATAAGCTGCGCTCCGTGCTGCCCGGCGGCAATTTGGGCAGCCGGGGTTTTGCGCTGATCGCGCTTGTTGCGGTCGTGCTGTGGGGCTTGTCGGGCTTCTTCCGGGTGGAACCGGACGAGCTTGGCGTGGTGATGCGCTTTGGCAAATATACCCGCGACGTCCAGCCCGGCCTCAACTACCACTTGCCGTATCCGGTTGAAACCGTGCTCACGCCAAAAGCGCTGCGGATCAACAAGATCGATATCGGCCTGCGCGTGTCAGAGGACACGCGCCGCGGTGGCACCACGACGCGCGACGTCCCGGAAGAGAGCCTGATGCTGACCGGCGACGAGAACATCGTCGATGTGGACTTCTCCGTGTTGTGGAAGGTCAAGCCCAATGGGGTGAGCGATTATCTGTTCAATATCCAGAATGCGGAAGGCACCGTGAAGGCGGTGGCCGAAAGCGCCATGCGGGAGGTGATTGGACGCTCCAACATTCAGCCGATCTTGACCGGCGCGCGCCAAAATATCGAAACGGCGGTTCAAGAACTGATGCAGAAAGTGCTTGATCAATATAGCGCCGGCGTTCTGGTGCAGCAGGTGCAGTTGCAGAAGGTCGATCCGCCGGCACAGGTGATCGATTCCTTCCGCGACGTGCAGGCGGCGCGCGCCGACCTCGAACGGGCGCAGAACGAGGCGCAAACCTACGCCAATCGGGTCGTGCCCGAGGCGCGCGGCAAGGTGGCGGAAATTCTGCAAGCCGCGGAAGCCTATCGCGAACAGACCGTGGCGGAGGCCACCGGTCAAACCTCGCGGTATCTCAAAATCTACGACGAATACAGGAAAGCGCCGCAAGTGACGCGGCAGCGCATGTATCTTGAAACCATGGAACGGCTGTTCAGCGGTACCGATAAGATCATTCTGGATTCTGGAACGGGTCCAGGCGGATCGGGTGTCGTGCCGTATCTGCCGCTCAACGAGTTGACGCGGCGGCCGCAGAGCGGAGGTACCCGATGAGGCTCGGTCTCGCCGGCGGCATCGTCGCCGTTCTTGCGCTCGCGGCCGTGATTCTTGGCTATAGTGCGATATTCACGGTCTATCAGACGCAACAAGCGCTCCTCGTGCGCCTCGGCCAGCCGGTCGGCGCGCCAATCACTGAACCAGGGCTGCATTTCAAGATGCCGCTCATCGATAGCGTCATCTACATTGACAAGCGCATCCTTGATCTTGAATCGTCGTCGTCGGTATCCGGAGCTACATCGGCTTCGCGGCATGGGCAGGAGGTGATCGCCTCCGACCAGAAGCGTCTCGTCGTCGATGCCTTCGCGCGTTATCGCATTCATGATGCGCTGCGGTTTTTTCAGACGCTTGGCACGATCAACGCGGCCAATACACAGCTGGAAATTCTGCTCAATTCGGCACTGCGCCGCGTGCTTGGCGAGTCCACGTTGACTGAAGTGGTGCGGGATGAGCGCGCAGTACTGATGGCCCGCGTTCGCGAGCAGCTCGATCGCGAGGCGCAGGCTTATGGCATTACGGTGATCGACGTGCGTATCCGGCGCGCCGATCTGCCGGATCAGAACAGCCTGGCGGTCTATCAGCGCATGCAGACCGAGCGGCAACGCGAGGCGGCCGAATTCCGCGCTCAGGGCAGCCAGCGCGGGCAGGAGATCCGCTCAAAGGCCGATCGCGATGTCACCGTGCTGATCGCCGATGCGACCTCAAAGTCCGAGCAGTTTCGCGGCGAGGGCGACGGCGAGCGCAACCGCATCTTTGCGGATGCCTTTGGCAAGGATCCGGATTTCTTCGCCTTCTATCGCTCGATGCAGGCCTATGAGGCCGGCCTGCGGCATGGCGACACGCGCATGCTGTTGCGGCCGGATTCCGAGTTTTTCCGCTATTTCGTCGATCCCTCGGGCAGATCGCGCGACGGCTCTGGGCCGCCGAGTGCGCTACCGCGTCCGCCCGCTCCGGCGCCAACTCCACCGCGATAGCATGCAATAGCCGCGGAAGCTTTCACATCAGCGGCATTGGTCGATCGTGATGCCTGATTTTCTGGTCGTGCTTGGACTGCTGTTTGCCATTGAAGGGCTAGCTTTCGCGGCCTTTCCAGCAACGGTGAAGCGAGCCATGGCACAGGTCATGGAAACACCGGACACAGCCCTGCGAATCATCGGAATTGCTTCCGCCGCGCTTGGTGTCGTGCTGATTTGGCTGGTCCGAGGGTAGATTGGCTGCATAACCAGCCCAAGATCGGCCTTGGCCGGTCAACGTATTGCATCCGGGTCGCTTTTTCGCCCTAATCGGGCCGTTCACTGCAATATTAAGACCTCTTGAAACCACTCTTGCATACCATCGTGCAGGAAGGCACTGTTGTGGTCAGCCCCTTAATAGGAGAGTCGACGGCCATGGCCCGTTTCTTCGCTGAACTTACGCGCACCATCCGTCAACCCGTGCTGGCTACAATCGTGGCAGGTGTGCTGGTGTTACCGGCGCTCGCGCGCGGACCTGACGGCATTGCCGATGTGGCCGAACGGGTGATCGATGCGGTGGTCAATATCTCGACCTCGCAGACGGTGGATGCGCGCAATCCGCAGGCTGCTCCGCAACTGCCGCCGGGCTCTCCGTTCGAGGAATTTTTCGAGGAGTTCTTCAAGAATCGGCGCGGGCAGGGGGATAACCAGGCGCCCAACCGCACGCCGCGCCGGGTCAATTCGCTCGGATCCGGTTTTGTCATCGATCCGTCCGGCATCGTGGTCACCAACAACCATGTGATCGCGGAGGCCGATGAGGTTCATGTCATCTTCAACGACGGCACACGGCTCAAGGCTGAGATCATCGGCCGCGACCAGAAAACCGATTTGGCCGTGCTCAAGGTCAATTCAACCCGGCCGCTCAAAGCGGTGAAATTCGGCGATTCCGAAAAGCTGCGGCTGGGCGAATGGGTTATCGCAATCGGCAACCCGTTCAGTCTCGGCGGGTCGGTGACCGCTGGCATCGTGTCGGCGCGCAACCGCGACATCAATTCAGGGCCCTACGACAACTACATTCAGACCGATGCGGCGATCAATCGCGGCAATTCCGGCGGGCCGCTGTTCAATCTCGATGGCGATGTTATTGGTGTCAATACAGCCATCATTTCGCCGTCGGGCACTTCGGTCGGCATCGGGTTTGCGGTGCCGGCGAAGACGGCAACTGCGGTGATCAGCCAATTGCGCGAGTTCAAGGAAGTACGGCGCGGCTGGCTGGGCGTGAAGATCCAGCAGGTCACGGACGACATTGCCGAGAGTCTCGGCGTCAAGCCCGCGCGCGGTGCGTTGATCGCAGGCATCGACGAGAAGGGGCCGGCCGGACCGGCCGGAATCCAGGCCGGCGATGTCATCGTCAAGTTTGACGGCAAAGACATCAAGGAAATGAAGGAATTGCCGCGCATCGTCGCCGACACGCCGGTGGGCAAGGATGTCGAAGTCATCATCATCCGCAAGGGCAAGGAAGAGAAGAAGATCGTGCGGCTTGGCCGGCTCGAGGATGCCGAGAAGCCGGTGCCGGCAACGGTCAAGAGCACGCCGCCGCCGGAGAAGTCGACGGTGCAAAAGAGCCTCGGGCTCGAGCTCTCCATCCTCACGGACGAACTGCGCAAGCGCTACAAGATCAAGGACTCGGTCAAGGGCGTCGTCATCACCGGCGTCGATCAGTCGTCGATCGCGGCCGACAAACGCCTGGCGGCCGGCAGCGTCGTGGTGAACATCGAGCAGGAACTGGTGTCGACCCCCGCCGATTTGCAAGCCCGCGTCGAGCAATACAAGAAAGCGGGAAAAAAGAGCGTTCTGCTGCTGGTGGCGACCGCGGAAGGCGACATGATCTTTGTCGCGCTGCCGCTGAACTGACGCCGTTGATCTGAAGCGAGTGTAGGGTGGGCTGAGTGAAGCGAAGCCCACCGTCATCCGCGCGATATCGCCATGATACACGTGGGCACGGCGCTTCCGCCTACGCCCTTTCAGGCTTCGGCGGACAAGTGCGCGCCTTTGCCCACCCTACGTTTGCCTACGATTGTCGTGCTCAATCCAGCACGTGGCTGACCATGCCGTCGGCGAGCTTGGGCTCGAACCAGGTGGATTTGGGCGGCATGATACCGCCTAAGTCGGCCACCGCCATTAGATCGGCGATCGCAGTCGGATAGAGCGCAAAGGCGGCCGCCATCTCGCCGGACGCGACGCGGCGCTCAAGCTCGCTCAGGCCGCGCGCGCCGCCCACAAAATCGATGCGCTTGTCGCTGCGCTGGTCGGTGATGCCGAAGTGCGGCGCGATCACATGGCGCGTGAGCAGCGTAATGGGCAGCCGCCCGATCGGATCGTGCTTCGGGATGAGTTCGGGCCGCAGCGTGAGCCGATGCCAGCGGCCCGCCAGATACATGCCGAATTCGTTCGCGGCGGCGGGGCGGACCGGCGCCTCGGAGGCCGCGACGGAAAAATCTTTGCGCAGCTCGGCCAGAAGCTGATCGGAGCTGCGGCCGTTCAAATCGCGCAGCAAGCGGTTGTAGTCGAGTATTGTCATCTGGTGGTGGGGAAATAGTACCGCGAGAAAGTAGCGGTGCGACGCCAGCGGCTCTGAGTCACGACCGTCATCCTGAGGTGCCGGCCGAAGGCCGGCCTCGAAGGATGATCGGCCACCGATCTTGGGTTTACCCAAGATCGGCATATTAAGTGCGCAAGTCGGGTAAACCCGACTTGCGATGCCGTCGCCCTTCGAGGCTCGCTCCGCTCGCACCTCAGGGTGACGGGCTTGAGATGAAGCCTCGCCGTTGTCGCGCGCCTGGGCGATGCGCGCGGCGGCGGCGGCGCGGTGGTGGCCGTCGGCGATATAGAGCGCGGGCAAGGCATCGACCGCGCGCGTCAATGCGTCGATGGTCGCCGCGTCACCAATCACCCAAAGCTGGTGGCGCACGCCGTCGTCGGCGGTGACATCCACGTCGGGCGCGCGCGTGGCGGCGCTTGTAAGCATCGCGTCGAGCGCGGGCGCCGCGGGATAGGCCATCATCACCGGGCCGGTCTGGGCGTTGACGGCCTCGATCTGGCGCACGCGGTCGTCCTCTTTGACCGGAGTGGTGTGCTCGTGCTTGCGGATGCGGTTGGAGTTGTAGTCGGCGATCGAGGCGATGGCGGCGAAGCCGGTCTGCGTGCGCTCGCGCCAGGTCAGGCGATAGACGTAATAGCAAGGCGCCGCATCGCGTATGAGCGCTCCGGCGGCGATCATGCGCGCGAGATTTTCGGCCGCCTTAGCATAGACGGCTTTATCGTAAGGATCGATGGCGGGATCGAGGTCGATCTCGGGTTTTGAAATATGGAGAAAGCTGAACGGCTTATCTTTCGCGCGCGCGCGCGCCTCCACGCTGGAGAGCACATCATAAGGGGGCGCCAGCACCTCGGCGGCGCGTCCGGGCGCGGGGCGGAGCGCGCGGAAGGGGAGGATGAGGGTCAAATGGTCTCTCTGCTGAGTATAACGTTGGACGTCATGGTTTAATCGGTGCTGATGGTGGGTTCGGTCAAAGTCATGTTGGCAAGGCACGATCAATTGAAGGCAGTGCTTATCGCAGGGCCGACCGCGAGCGGCAAGTCGGCGCTGGCGCTTGCGCTTGCGGAACAGCTCGGCGGCGTGATCGTTAACGCCGATTCCATGCAGGTCTATGGCGATCTGCGCATCATCACGGCGCGGCCGGCGCCCGAGGAAGAAGCGCGCGTGCCGCACCGGCTCTATGGCCATGTGGACGCGGCCGCGAACTATTCCGTCGGCCGCTGGTGCGTGGATGTACGCGCGGTGCTAGCGGAAGCGGAGCAGATGGGAAAGATTCCGATCATCGCCGGCGGCACCGGGCTCTATTTCAAGGCGCTCACGCAGGGGCTTGCCGCCGTACCGCCGGTTCCGGCGGAAATCCGCGCTGCAATTCGCGCGCGGCTTGAGACGGAGGGAGCCGTGCCGCTGCACGCCGAGCTTGCGCGCTGCGACGCGGTCATGGCGGCGCGCCTAAAACCAGGCGATCGCATGCGCGTCGCGCGCGCGCTGGAAGTGTTTTTAGCTACCGGGCGCTCGCTCGCCGAATGGCAGCACGAGGGCATGCGGGCAATTCTCAACCCCGATCACGCGATCAAAATTTTTCTTAATCCCGAGCGGGGCGCGCTGCATCGGCGCATCGATGCGCGCTTTGATGCCATGCTGGCGGCCGGCGCGCTGGAAGAGGTGCGCGCGCTCGATGCGCGCGGTCTCGATCCGCTGCTGCCGGCGATGAAGGCGCATGGTGTGCCCTGGCTGCGGCGGCATTTGCGCGGCGAGATCGTGCTTGCAGAGGCCGCCGCGGGCGCCAAGGCCGACACCCGGCGCTATACCAAGCGCCAGCTCACCTGGTTTCGCCATCAGATGCCGGGTTGGCGGTGGATCGAGCCTGGAATCGCTGCGCAGGCGGCGTTTGACATGGTTTCCGCACTTTAAGCTTGACCTTTTGGGGCGATTGCCGGTATATGGCGCGCAAGGAAATGGCGAAAGGTCGACTTTATGCGCAATATTATTACCGTAGTGGTAGGAAGGCGCACCGCCGGGGGTGGCTAGGCCACCCGCGATGTGGCGGTGTGCACAGGGGCTTTGGAGCCCCTTTTTGATTCCAAAACTGGATCTAAACATGAGAGCAAGTGAGAAAAACTCCTTCGTCATTCCGGGACGGCCCACCGATCTCGGGTTTACCCGAGATCGGCATTTGGCAACGCCCAGGTCGGCTAAATCCGACCTGGGTGGGCCGGGCTCGGAATCCATACTCCCAGTCGGTGGTTATGGATTCCGGGCTCGCCGGCTACGCCGGCGCCCCGGAATGACGAGTGCGAGTGAATGGAGCGGACCATGAAGGAAATGACCGGCGCCGAAATGGTGATCGAGGCGCTCGCCGAGCAGGGCGTGAAGCACATCTTCGGCTATCCCGGCGGCGCGGTGCTGCCGATCTACGACGCTCTGTTCCAGCAGGAGAAGGTGCGCCACATCCTGGTGCGCCATGAGCAGGGCGCGGTGCATGCCGCGGAAGGCTATGCGCGCTCCACCGGCAAAGTCGGCTGCGTGCTGGTCACCTCCGGGCCGGGCGCGACCAATGCGGTCACCGGACTGACCGATGCGCTGATGGATTCGATTCCGCTGGTGTGCATCACCGGACAGGTGCCGACGCATCTGATAGGCAACGATGCGTTCCAGGAATGCGACACGGTCGGCATCACACGGCCGTGCACCAAGTACAATTATCTGGTCAAGAACGTCGCCGATCTGCCGCGCGTGCTGCACGAAGCATTCTACGTCGCCGCCAGCGGCCGCCCGGGTCCCGTGGTGGTCGACATCCCGAAGGACATCCAGTTCGCCAAGGGTAATTACTTCAAGCCCACGGAGTTTCATCACCAGGGCTACAAGCCCAGGCTCAAGGGCGACTCCGAGAAAATCAAGACGGCGATCGAGCTGATGGAAAAAGCCAAGCGCCCGCTGTTCTATAGCGGCGGCGGGATCGTCAATTCCGGGCGCACCGCGAGCGAGAGCTTGCGGGAGCTGGTCAAGCTCACCGGATTTCCCATCACCTCGACGCTGATGGGGCTCGGCGCGTTCCCGGCGTCCGATCCGCATTGGCTCGGCATGCTCGGCATGCACGGCACCTGGGAGGCCAATTGGGCCATGCACGATTGCGATCTGATGATCTGCATCGGCGCGCGCTTCGACGACCGCATCACCGGGCGGCTCGATGCGTTCTCGCCGGGGTCGAAGAAAATCCACGTCGACATCGACCCGTCCTCGATCAACAAGAATGTCAAGGTCGATCTCGGCATCATCGGCGATTGCGCGCATGTGCTCGAAGACATGGTGCGGGTCTGGCGCGCGAACGTGCCGAAGACCGACAAGAAGGCGCTGGCCGAATGGTGGCAGCAGATCGAGAAATGGCGCGCGCGCAAGTCGCTCTCCTACAAAAACTCCAACAGCATCATCAAGCCGCAATACGCCATCCAGCGGCTCTACGAGCTGACCAAGGACCGCGACACCTACATCACCACCGAGGTAGGCCAGCACCAGATGTGGGCGGCGCAGTTCTATCGCTTTAACGAGCCCAACCGCTGGATGACTTCCGGCGGCTTAGGGACCATGGGCTATGGACTGCCGGCCGCGGTCGGCGTGCAGCTGGCGCATCCAAAATCGCTGGTCATCGACATCGCGGGCGAGGCTTCCGTGCTGATGAACATGCAGGAAATGTCGACGGCGGTGCAGTACCGGCTGCCGATCAAGATTTTCATCATCAACAACCAGTACATGGGCATGGTGCGGCAATGGCAGGAACTCCTCCACGGCGGGCGCTATTCGCACAGCTACACCGAGGCGCTGCCGGATTTTGTCAAGCTCGCCGAGGCTTACCATGCAGTTGGTATCCGCTGCGAGAAGCCGGGCGAGCTCGATGCCGCCATCCGCGAGATGATCGCGGTGGACAAGCCGGTCATCTTCGACTGCGTCGTCGATCAGAACGAAAATTGCTTCCCGATGATCCCGTCGGGACGCGCCCACAACGAAATGATTTTGGGCGATGCCGGCGAGAGCGTGGAAGATGCCATCACCGAAGCAGGCAAGGTGATGGTGTAGGGCAATCCGCCTCATCCTGAGGAGCGGTCCGAAGGACCGCGTCTCGAAGGGCCGCAAGTCGGGTTTACCCGACTTGCGCACTAAATACTTTCGATCTCGGGTAAACCCGAGATCGGACCGGCCGCCCCCATCCTTCGAGACGCCGCGCCTTCGCCCTTCGGGCTACGGCGGGCTCCTCAGGATGAGGGCGGAGTGAAGCCGAATGTAAGCTGCGTCAGTAAGGAAAATCGATGAGCTCCACGTCCCACTATCCCGCTGCGACCATTGTGCAGACCATCGAGACGCACACGTTGTCGGTCATGGTCGACAACGAGCCGGGCGTGCTGGCGCGCGTCATCGGCCTGTTCTCGGGGCGCGGCTACAACATCGATTCGCTTACCGTGTCGGAGACCGAGCACCAGAAGCACCTCTCGCGCATCACCATCGTGACGCGCGGCACGCCGATGGTGATCGAGCAGATCAAGAACCAGCTCGATCGCCTGGTGCCGGTGCATCGCGTGGTCGACATGACCGTCGCCGGGCCGCACATCGAACGCGAACTCGCCATGGTCAAGGTGCGGGGCAAGGGCGATCAGCGCATGGAGGCGCTGCGCCTGGCGGACGCCTTTCGCGCGCGAGTGATTGACGCGACCACCGAGAGCTTCGTGTTCGAGATCACCGGCGCCAGCGACAAGATCGAAAGCTTTGTCGCGCTGATGCTGCCGCTCGGCCTGGTGGAAGTCTCGCGCACCGGCGTGGTGGCAATCGCGCGCGGGCCGGAGGGGATGTGAGGTCTGGACACGAAGCCATCTCGGATATACATTGTATATCCGAAGGGAAAACCCATGAAAGTGACGATTGCTAAATGGGGCAATAGTACAGCGGTACGGCTGCCCAAAAGCGTTAGCGAGGACCTCGGCCTTGAGCCGGGTGTGCAGCTCGAACTGGTGGTCAAGGACGAGGGAATCCTGTTACGCACTCCAGCCAAGTCCTCCAAGGATTTGCTTGCGGAAATGATTGCGGAAATGAAACGTCTTGGCCCCGAAAGTGAACCCGAGACCGTCGACTGGGGTCCGGATCGGGGCTCAGAGGTCATCGATGACGCCTATTCGCGTTGCGAGATCGCTTTGCAAGACATCTTGAAGCGAAGGCCGGGTTCGAAATCACGCAGGGCGTCACCACCCCGAAAGAAAAGCAATGCTTCCAGACGTCGGCGACATCGCGTGGGTTGATTTCGATCCCGTAAGAGGAACAGAACAAGCCGGGCGCCGACCAGGACTTGTGCTCACGCCGCGCAGCTATCACGAGCACTCAAGACGAGCCGTGGTGTGTCCGATTACTTCGAATACCCGCGTCTGGCCATTTAACGTGAACTTGCCGAAGGGATTGCGGACGGAAGGTGTTGTATTGGTCGACCAGCTCCGTGTCATTGACCGGCCCCAACGTATGTTTGCGATTATTGAACGCGTTCCGTACGAGTTTCTGGTCGAGGTTCGGGCCAAGCTTGCAGCGTTGCTGGGTGTCGACACCACCGTTGGTGTCGCCGGGTCGAAACGAATGTAGGCTGTGGTTCACCAGGAGATTTTGGAGATTTTCTCATGATGGGTTCGCGCGGGTACAAAGGCGGCGACGAATGCGACGCGTTCTCTCGCAGGGCGCGGCGCATCATTTACTGGAAACGGGGTGCGCTAGGCGCGATCAAGCGTCGATATTGGAAACGAATGCGCAAGACTGTTCAAATCGAAGTCTCGCGCACCGGCGCGGTGGCGATCGCGCGCGGGCCGGAGGGGATGTGATAGGATCGCCGTACGTGAACATCAACGACACTGTGACTTATCTTTGGTGTACTTTACCAGCAGGGATAAAATATGAGCGCAAGCGGCGGTAGCAAGTCACCGACTGGAGTCCAGCAATCGATCTGGAGCATCACTGGCCAAGCGACGGCAAGGTTTTATGGCATTGCAGCGCCACAGCCCAAACCTTGGTCGGCGCGGCCAATGAACAGTCAATCGGCTCGCCTCGATCTGGCCCGCCAACTTATCGCCCAATGCAAGATTGCGCGTATCGTGGAGACCGGTACATTTCTTGGTACGACGACAGAGTTCTTCGCTCAGTACGGCATTCCAGTCATCACTGCAGAGATCAATTCGGAATTTGCACAGCAATCGCGGGATCGGCTAGCCAAGTGGAAGAATGTGGAATTGCGCGCCTACGATTCCGTTCGTGCGCTGGCCGAGCTTGTGGCTGAGCCCATCGACCGCACAATTCCGACGCTTTTTTATCTGGATGCCCACTGGCATAACCATCTGCCGCTGCGCGAGGAGGCCGAGATTGCCATTAAACACTTCGGGAAAGCGCTGTTGCTGGTCGATGATTTTGCCGTGCCGGATGATCCTGGGTATGGTTTCGACGATTACGGTCCGGACAAGCGGCTAACGCTGGACTACCTGTTGCAAGGAGATCTTGCGATGCTGACTGTCTATTTTCCGTCAACTCCATCGCATCAGGAGAATGGGGCACGGCGCGGCTGCGTGGTGGCGACACTGAATCCGGAACTCATGGCTATTTTGGATCAGGTGCAGCTGCTGCGCCGCTGGAAGGTCTGATAGTGTATTGCCGCCCTCGCACATAATTGGACTTGTCGTGTCGAGCCAACAATCCTACAAGCGCGGGCGCAATCGTGCCGTCAAATGAATTGCTGGCCAAGTAAGGGGTAAAAAACATGCGTGTCTACTACGATCGCGATGCCGACCTGAACCTGATCAAAGGCAAGAAGGTGGCCGTCATCGGCTACGGCAGCCAGGGCCATGCCCATGCGCTCAACTTGCGCGATTCCGGCGTCAAGAACGTCGTGGTGGCGCTGCGCAAGGGCTCGGCCGGCGTCAAAAAGGCGCAAGCCGAAAAGCTCAAAGTCATGGAAGTCGCGGACGCCGCCAAGTGGGCCGACGTGATGATGATACTCGCGCCCGATGAGCTGCAATCCGACATTTACAACAACTCTCTGGCGAACAACATGAAGAAGGGCGCGGCGCTGATGTTCGCGCATGGCCTCAACATCCATTTCAACCTGATCGAGCCGCGCGCCGACCTCGACGTGATGATGATCGCGCCCAAGGGGCCGGGCCACACGGTGCGCGCGGAATATCAGCGCGGGGCGGGCGTGCCGGTGCTCATGGCGGTGCATCGCGATTCCTCGGGCAATGCGCACGATCTCACGCTCTCCTATGGCGCGGCGATCGGCGGGGGACGCGCGGGCATCATCGAGACCACATTTCGCGAAGAGTGCGAGACCGATCTGTTCGGCGAGCAGACGGTGCTGTGCGGCGGGCTGGTCGAGCTGATGAAGGCGGGCTACGAGACGCTGGTGGAGGCGGGCTACGCGCCCGAGATGGCCTATTTCGAGTGCGTGCACGAGGTCAAACTGATCGTCGATCTGATCTACGAGGGTGGCATCGCCACCATGAACTATTCGGTGTCGAACACGGCCGAATACGGCGAATACGTTTCCGGCCCGCGCGTGGTGACGGCGGAGACCAAGGCGGAGATGAAGAAAATTCTCGGCGACATTCAGTCGGGAAAATTCGTCAAGGACTGGATGCTGGAGAACAGGGTCAACCAGACTTCGTTCAAGGCGATGCGCGCGAAATGCGCCGCGCACCCGATCGAGGAGGTGGGCGCAAAACTGCGCGCCATGATGCCGTGGATCAAGGCGCGCGCGCTGGTGGATCGCAGTAGAAACTAAAGCAATAAGGCCCGGTCATTCCGGGGCGCGCCGAAGGCGCGAACCCGGAATCCATAAACACAGACCGGGATTATGGATTCCGGGTCCGGCGCTTCGCGCCGTCCCGGAATGACGGGCGGGGGGAGCATGGCCGAAGGCGCGACCGCAATGGCCGGAGCGCGTGCAAGCGCTGCGGCCGCGGCCGTGACGCTGGCCGTTAGCGGCTCGGATGACGCGAGTTCAAAAGCGCTGAATCTTGATTTGCATCAAACCGTTTCAGTCGTCATCATTCATAAATGAATTGGAGTCGTTGTTTTGAGAGCATAAATGGTTCGTCTCCCAACCGGGGATGCAGTCATGATCAAGGACATTGTGGTCAACCTGTCAGTCGGCGCCACGCGTGATGCGGCGGGCGACTATGCGGTATCGATCGCCAGTACATTCAACGCGTATTTGGCAGGCGTAGCGTTCAATTATGAGCCGATTCTGCCGGTCGCATTCGTCGATGGCATGGCGGCCGGATTCATCGATGCGCAGCGCGCCGAAAGTGAAAGCGCCGCCAAGAAAGCGATTGCGAAGTTCGATACAGCGACGCGGCGGGCCGGAATATCCGCTGGATCGCAATTGATCGAAGCCAGTTTCGGCGGCGCCGCCGGCCGGTTTGGTGAAATTGCAAGGCGATTCGACCTTTCAGTGGTCGGGCAGCGAGAGCCGACCAAGAACGCCGCCGAGGAATTGCTGATCGAGGCAGTGCTGTTCGAATCGGGGCACCCGATCGTTGTCGTCCCCTATATCCAGAAAGACCCGCTCAAGCTCGATCGCGTCCTGGTGTGCTGGGACCGGAGCCGAAACGCAGCCCGCGCGATCGCCGACGCCATGCCATTTCTGGAGCGCGCCAAGGGGGTCGATCTGCTCACGATCTCGAGCAAAGACATCAGGCGCGACGAGCCGCAAGGCGCGGACATTGCCGATCATCTCATCCGCCATGGTCTCAAGGTCGACATCAGGCGGATTGTTTCGGGCGATGTCGATATCGCCAGTACGATCCTTTCATTCGCGGCGGATTCGGCCAGCGACTTTGTCGTCATGGGCGGATATGGCCATTCGCGGCTGCGCGAGTTCATCCTGGGCGGTGCCACGCGGGGAATGCTGGCCGCGATGACGGTTCCGACACTGATGTCGCACTGACAAGAATTCAGTTTGGTTCAAGTATTTCTTGTCTGCGGGACCGCTTCGGCGTCGCTCAGTTCCTCGGCCAGGATGTCGCCCTTCCCGGTGACGCCATCGCTTGCGAGACGGCTGCGAGCAACACTGTGAATATGCTCCGCGATCCGCGGTTCGCGGGCCATCAGCGCGTGGAGATCATGCGCATCGAGAACCAGCAGGCTCGTGCTAGTGATGGCAGTAACGGTTGCCGAGCGCCGCGCCCGGCGCAACGCCGCGATTTCGCCAAAAAAATGGCCAGCACCGAGGCGCACGCGCTCGTTCTTGAGTTCGATTTCAACTTCACCGGCGGCAATGAGATACATGGAATGCGCGGGCTCACCGCGCCGGACTATGACCGTGCCCGGCTCGACCTGCCGTGCGCGCAAAAGGCTCATAATGTCGGAGACCTCGGCGGCATTGAGCTCGGCAAAGAGCGGCACGCGCGCCACCAGGTCCCAGGTGATGATGAACTCGCGGCGGTGAATCTGCTCGGCAAAGGCGTTGGCGACAATGCCAACCGGCAGCGCGATCATGATAAGGCCAGCGAAGATGGTGACGCTGGCGACGATCTTGCCGAGCGCGGTAACGGGCACGACATCGCCATAGCCGATGGTTCCCAGTGTAACGATAGCCCACCACATGGCCTCCGGAATGGTGCCGAACTTATCCGGCTGCACATGACCCTCAATCAGATGCATGACGGCGGCGGCGACCAGTGTCATCCCCATTAAAATGATGAGACATCCAAACAGCGCCCGCCGCTCGGCGTAAAGCACGTCGAGCAGCGAACGCATGCCGGGCGAGTAGCGCGCGAACTTGAGAAAGCGAAGAACCCGAAATACCAGTAAAACCCGCAGGTCGGCCGGCACGAATAACATGAACCAGAACGGCAGGACGGCAAGAAGATCGATGATCCCCAATGCGCCGGTGGCGAATTTCAGCCTGGCCTTGCGCATGGTCAAATGACGATTGGGCGGGTGTTCGACCGCGACCCACATCCGCAGCCCATACTCAACGCTGAAGATCAGCAGGGATAATATCTCCACAATGAAAAAAAGCATCCCGAACCGCGTTTGCAGCTCAGGAACCGATTCCAGCACGACCACAATCAGATTGATGACAATGAGCGCGACGATGAGCCGGCTGACCAAACGGCCGGTGCGCTCGCCGACCGGTCCTTGTTCAAGAATCTGGTAGAGACGATGTCTGAGCTTCGCCATCTGGTGATGGCCTGCGTGCGGCATGGACTGCTCACGTCGCCGGTTGCACGGATATTACACGGAAGGTGTGAACGTCGCCATCTTCGTCGCTGATGGATACGTATTCGCCGGGGGCAAATGCGTGAGCGCCGAAGCGGTAGCCGGCTTCGTCGTCATCGCTTCGAGCCACATCATAGTCGAAAACCCAGCGGGCGTGTTCCTTGCCGCCCGGCTTGTGAACGAGGCGGCCGATCTGCTCCGGCTCGCCATTCCAGAACCGCCGCACGCGGCAATGTTCGCGATGCTGCTGCCAGAGGTGCGGATCGATGTGTCCGTTGCCATCCAGCGGGGCCACGAATTCATAGCCGTGGCGGGCCGAGCCGGCAGGAAATTCCTTCGAGCGCGCAAGGTTAAGGCGGATGCGCTTGAAGACATGCGGCAATGCCATGGCAATCTCCCTCTTCATTCTTGGCCCATTGAAACTCAAACACAATTGATCAGAGCAATGCCAATCCATATTGATTCCAATCAATTATCAGGCCGAATGTGCTGAGGGTCCGGACCTAGAGAATCTTGACGTATTCGAACTCGCCCGGTTTGTTGTCGATGCCCACCTTCGGGGGGGCGATCCAGGAAGCGAATTTGGCGGGTCTGACCTCCGGCCGCATCAGGCTCTCAATGAAGGTGCGATCGTCATCGGAGGGTAGGAATTCATCCTTGCGCTTGTGCCACTCCGCGTCGCTCAGGATTTTTCCGTCCACGTCGGCCTTGATGCTGGAGAACTCGCCGATATGGCGATGAAACGCCACGTGCGGCAGCTTCACCAGGAACGCAATACCGTATTTCTCAATCACCTTGTTCCAGCGGCCCATGCCATTGTTGCAGTCGCCAAGATAATCGTCGCGCAGGCGCATGTTGAGCGCAGAGAGCGCGGGCGAGTCCACGTTTTGAATCTTGCCGCCGATCAGCCGCAGCACCGGATAGGTGCTGTTTTCCAATTGATGGTCGTCCTGCAGCTTGTCCTCGCGGAAGCGGCCTTTGAGTCCGGCGTGGAAGGCATTGGCGGCGTTGGTCGATATTTCATTGCCGAAGAGGTCGAGCGTGAGGGAGAAATGAAGATTGGCCTTCTTTTGTATGGTCGGCAGGTCGATGACGCCGAGCTTGCGCACCGCCGCCTTGTCGTAAGGATCCGCGATGCCGGCTTCCTGCATTGCCTCGCAGGTGCGTTGGATCACGCGCGTGACGCCGGTCTCGCCGACGAACATGTGATGGGCTTCCTCGGTCAGCATGAAACGGCAGGTGCGCGAGAGCGGGTCGAAGCCGGATTGCGCCAGCGATTCAAGCTGCATTTTGCCGTCGCGGTCGGTGAAGAACGTGAACATGAAAAAGGAGAGCCAGTCGGGGGTCTTCTCGTTGAAAGCGCCGAGCATGCGCGGGGTATCGGGATCGCCCGAGCGGCGCTGGAGCAGCGCCTCGGCCTCCTCGCGGCCGTCGGTGCCGAAATATTTCTGCAGCAGATAGACCATGGCCCAGAGATGGCGGCCTTCCTCCACGTTGACCTGGAACAGGTTGCGCAAGTCGTAGAGCGAGGGGGCGGTCTTGCCGAGATGGCGCTGCTGCTCCACGGAAGCCGGCTCGGTGTCGCCCTGGATTACGATCAGGCGGCGGAGCATGGCGCGGTATTCTCCGGGCACTTCCTGCCAGGCGGCGTCGCCGCGGTGGGCGCCGAATGGAATTTTTCGCCCTTCGATTGGCGGCGCCAGCAAAACTCCCCAGCGGTATTCGGGCATGCGGATGTAATCGAACTTGGCCCAGCCCTTGGCATCGACGCTTACGGCGGTGCGCAGATAAACCAGCGATTGCTGGAAGCCCTCCGGCCCCATGTCTTTCCACCAGTTGATATAGCCGGGATGCCAGCTCTCGAGCGCGCGCTTGACGCGCACGTCGCTCCCGAGATCGACGTTGTTGGGGATGAGGCCGTCATAGTCGATGGCGGTGGTGCCGGTGGTGCTCATGGCTTACACCCTGTCTTTTTCGAAGGTCGGCTGAATGCCGCTGCCGTAAAGCTTGAGCGCGCCCTGTTCGCCGATGGCGTTGGGGCGCTGGAAAATCCAGTTCTGCCAGGCCGAGAGCCGGCCGAAGATCTTGGTCTCCATGGTTTCCGGGCCGGCAAAACGCAAGTTCGCCTCCATGGCGGTCAGCGCGTCGGGGGAAAAGCTCGCGCGTTCTTCGAGCATGATGCGCAGTTCATCGTCCCAGTCAAATTCCTCGAACGATAGCGTGACAAGCCCGAATTCGGCCGCTTCCCTGGCCCCGATCGGCATGCCAATCTTTTCTTGTGCGCGCGCGTGGGTGGCGGGCTCGCCCAGGAAACGCGTCTGCAGTCGCGTCAGGCCGTTGCCCATCGGATAGAGCCCGAAATTGGCGCGTCCGAGTACAATCGCTGCCGGCGGGCGATTATCACCCTTGCGGGTGCCGATGAGCATGGCCGAGCGGTCGGCCGCGAACGCCAGCTCGGCAAGCGTGCCGGCGAAGCACGATCCGGGCTCGATCAGGGCAATCAGGCTCTTGGCGGTCACGTCGATGCGTTTGAACACGCGCTTGAGGTAATGGTGGATTTCGCGCATGAGCCAATCGCCGCTGGCCTTGAGCAGAAAGTCATCGTGATCGAGCACGGTTTGCGTGCTGCCTTCGGTGCGCAGCAGCAGCACGCCGATTTTAGGCTCGTTAAAGCGCAGATGCAGGATGGCGTCCTCCAGCTCGCGGGCGATCAGAAGCGGCCAGAACGCCGCGCCGAGCGCATGCGCCGCAGATATCGATGCCGGAGCAGGCTGAGCGGGGCCCTGCACGGTGACGGTGGCAAGTGCGCGTGCGCGGTCGATTTCGATCTCGACACGGGAGTAGCTCATCCGGTCGGATACGAAGCGCCGGTCGAGCGGCGTCAGCATGATTCCAGCGGCATCCTGCGGGCGATCCGAACGGGCGGCGAACTCATGGGCGCGCGCGCCGACCTTTTCGCTCCATTTCGAATTCGGGATCACTTCATCGACCAGGCGCCACTCCACCGCCTTGTCGCCGCGGCTGCCTTCTTCGATGGAGCAGAACACATCGGCGCGATCGCGGCGCACTTTCCGTTTGTCGGTCATGCGGGTGAGGCCGCCGGTTCCGGGCAGCACCGCAAGCAGCGGCGTCTCGGGAAGCGCCACGGCGGAGCGCCGGTCATCGACCAGCATGATGTGCTCGGCGGCGAGCGCAAGCTCATAGCCGCCGCCGGCGGCATTGCCCTTGATCGCGCACAGATACCTCTGGCCGGAATTTTCGCTGGCGTCCTCGATCGCGAGCCGTGTCTCGTTGGTGAACTTGCAGAAATTGACCTTATGCCCGTGGGTGGCCTTGCCTAGCATGCGGATATTGGCGCCGGCGCAGAACACGTTGTCCTTACCGGACTTGAGCACGACCGCGCGCACCTGCGGGTGCTCGAAGCGCAACCGCTGAACCGCGTCGTTGAGCTCGATGTCGACGGCGAGATCGTAGGAATTGAGCTTGAGCTCGTATTGGTCCGACAGTCCGCCGGATTGATCGACATCCATCACTAGGTAAGCGATGTCGCCGTCGCGCTCGATGCGCCAATGGCGGTAGCGGGAAGGGTCGGTCTGAAAATCGATCGCGGTCATCGGGTGTTCTTTGGGTGATCTTAGCGGGCGCGTCGGCAAAAGCCGATCACCGCCGGAGCATTAATTGGATAGCAGAATGTGGAGGAATTGCGCAATCTGGCGGGGGGCCGCGGAGGAGACCGCGAGGGCCATCCCGGCCCGCTCAAATCTGCCGGGCGGCAATCCGCAAGACAAGCCCATCCAATTCCTCCACCACCTTGATCTGGCAAGAAAGCCGTGAGGTTGCATCGACGTCAATCGCAGAATCCAGCATGCCCTCTTCCTCAGGTGAGCGTTCGCTGACCATTGAAAACCATGCTTCATCCACATGCACGTGGCAGGTGGCGCAGGCGCAGGAACCGCCGCAGGAGGCGATGATCCCCGGCACGTCGTTGATCATCGCCGTCTCCATCACGGTCGCGCCGATTTCGGCGTCGACGGTATGGGAGGCGCCGTCCGGGTCGATGTAGGTGATCTTTGGCATGGCGGGGTTCTTATATACCCAAGTGCCTACGGAATCCCGTTTGCTGGCGCTCCGATGAAGTGGAATTTTGGGGTGAGGAGTTTTTCAAGTTCCTCTTTCCAGCCGCCGACATTTGCGAAGAATTCATTGAACGCGGCGCGGAAGGCGGCCAGC
>CAZNSG010000202.1:0-47654 GCA_964575715.1 uncultured Hyphomicrobiales bacterium
TGCTCAAGCGCGAAATCGACGATATGTCGCAAGATGCCAGCCGTAATTTGACATCGATCTTTAGCGAACCGCTGCTGGGCGGGGTTCACGCGCTGACCGAAGCCTGGCTCAGGGCGACGCGCGCGGCGAAAGAACACATGGAATGGCGACGGCGGCTGCGCGCCGAACGCGATGCGTCGCCATTCGAAGCGCGATGGGCGGCGACGACGCCGTTGGCGGTCGCACCATCCGCAGTGGTGCCGCAAATCACGGTCGGACTTACGCTGGAAGCCCAATTGCGCGCGCAACGTGAATTGGTCGGGGTCATGGGCGCAGCCGCAACTGCGACGGAGAAGCTGACTGGGCGGCGACTTGAACTCGATATCGCCCTGCGCAACAATGTCATCAGTCAGGAACAATATGGCCGCGCCCTGGGCATGGAACGCCTGCAGGAGCAGATCTCATTGGAGGCGCGTCGGATCGGCCTGCTCGGCGACGAAGCGAATGTTTCCGACATCGTTGCGCAGAAACAGCGCGAGATCAACCTTGCCAATGCGCAGGGTGTGATAATTACCAAGGAACAATCGGCGGCGATCCTTGAGCGTACGCGGCTGCAGCGGGAGTATGCCAGCCTTCCCAATCAACTCGCCTTCGAGCGCGACCAGATCGGTCGCACTGGCATCGAGGCGGCAGTCGCGGCGCGATTACGATCTGCCGGTCAGCCGATCGATCTCAATTCGACCTACGCGAATCTCATCCGCGTCAACGAGCAACTCAAGCTTGGAAAAGATTTGGCGACGGATTTTGCCCAAGGGTTTGCCAGCGACATGATGCGTGGCGTAAAGGCGAGCGAAGCGCTTGGTAACGCGCTGCAGCGGCTGGCCGGGCGATTGATGAATATGGGGATAGACAATCTGATGGCGGCAGCGTTCGGCGGCGGCGGCGGCGGCGGATTGTTCAGCGCATTGTTCGGCGGGGGCAGTTCGAGCACCATTTCCGGTGGTGGCTCCTTTATGATAACCTCCAACGCTCTGGGCAACGCCTACAATCGCGGCAATGTCATTCCGTTCGCCCGCGGCGGTATTGTTAATTTCCCGACCCTGTTTCCGATGGCGAATGGCGCCGGCCTGATGGGCGAGGGCGGGCCGGAGGCGGTGATGCCGCTCGCGCGCGGCCCGGATGGTTCGCTCGGCGTGCGCGCCAGTGGCGGCAGTGGGGCGGCGGCGCCGGTCATCATCAATCAAACTAACAACTTTTTTGGCGCCGACCCTGGTTCCGAAGCGCGGCTGCGCGCAGCGCTGCAGATCACCAAGCAATCCGCCGTGCGTGAAGCGGTGCAAGCAGTCGCCGGCGTGCGGCGCAACAATCCCAATTATCTGGCAGGCTGAGCACGGTCACGGCGGGTTCAATCATCACTAAGATCATTCATCGTTGGCCGGACAAGATCGGGGAGAGGATTCACCCGACGCACATTGATGCCGACCAGTCAGCGCCGCGGTGATACCGGAGAATGCGCAGTGACCGTTTGGGCCTTCAACAATCTTGCGCCGCTATCCTGCGACCTGATCGTGGCCGATCCGCCGTGGGATTTTAAAAACTATTCCGCCGCCGGCACGGCCAAGGGCGCCGATCCGCACTACACGGTGATGACGCTCGACGAGATCAAGGCGTTGCCGGTCGGGCAGCTCGCGCGCGGCGATTGTCTCATGCTGCTCTGGACATGCGGCTGGGCAATCGCGACCGGCCAGGCGCAAGAGGTCGCGCGCGCCTGGGGCTTCGTTCCGCAATCGGAGATGATATGGCGCAAGCTCACGGTGAACGGCAAGCGGCGCATGGGCACTGGCTACCGCGTGCGCACGCTGCACGAGCCGATATTGGTTGCGACGATCGGCAATCCAAAACATAAGCCGTTCCCGTCGCTGTTCGATGGTGTTGCGCGCGAGCACTCGCGCAAGCCCGAGGAATTTTACGAGCTGGTCATTAACCGAACGCCGGGCGCCGTGCGCCGGGCGGACCTGTTCTCGCGCGAGACGCGGCCGGGCTTCGAAGGCTGGGGCAAAGAGCATGGAAAGTACGACCAGCTGCAGGCGGATTCGATTGAGGCCGCACGGCTAATTACCCCCATGCATGGGTAAGGACCAGATCGAAATAACGCAGCAGCGGCCATTTATGGGCGATTTTCCTTGGGGATTCCCTCGGCCGCACGGATCGGCTATGATTCGTGCCCCGTCCCGCTGGCGTGAACCAACGGGACGGGACTTGACACAACGCACTGACTAGAGCGCGTCATGCCCGAATCAAAATCTAGCAAAAAATTATTCGGCTTGCCGCCTGGTCGGTGTTTTCACACACAGCTAGGAGGCTAGACCATGACAACTCGTAAAACGACCCGTCGCGCTGTACTCGCCGGCACGGCTGCTGCGCTCACTATCGGCACTGTTGCCGCATCCGCGGTCAATCCCGACGCCGAGCTGCTAGCGCTCGGCCACAAGCTCGATCCACTTTTGGCCGAATGGTCCACGGTTCATCGCCAGTGCAATGCCGACAGGGCTGCATTCGAGGAGCGCGTCTTTCGGGTGACCGGTATCCGAATGGAGTGCAAGGGTGACGGCCTGGACGCTTTAGAGGCGACCATGGGCGAAAGTGAATTTGCCGCCTATTCAAAAACGCGTGCAGAGATCGCGAATGATCCAGGCACCCAAGACCGTGATTTCGCATTCGACGATAAATGGACCTCCATCTATGAACGAATTTCTCCGATCATCGATGCAATTTATTCCATGCCGGCCCAGACGCTGGCCGGGCTCGCGATTAAAGCGAGGGCGGCCTCCTTCGACAATGCCGATTGGTGGCTTGATGATTGTGCGGAAAACGGTCGAGCCGCGCTCAAAACAATCGTCGAAGATGTATGCCGAATTGCCGGTGTTCCCATGATTGACGTTCTCAGCGAGGTGGTTTCATGACCCAGCAGACAAAAGCAATAACACGCGATCCTATGCTCGATGCGATCGAGCGGCATCGCATAGCTTGGCGGCGGTTTGGCGTTGCCTTAGACAAATGGAGCGAGGTCGAATGTGATGTCCAGAACGCGGCCCGGAAGGCAGTCGAAAATGAAAAGAATGCCGCCGATGCAGCAGAGGTATCATCGCGCCGCGCATTAGCCGCGACGGTGCCCCGCAACGCCGTCAGCCTTGTCGCGATGCTCGATCACATCGAGACGTTCAGATGGGATGAGACGGTCAGACGGGATGGTATTAACGAATTCTTTGCGGATGAAGCCTGCCCCAAAATTTTCTTCCGCACCATAAAGAAATATGCGCGCGGCGCGGTAGGGTTTCCGCTTGGAAATCCAAAGTCGAAGCCCACAGCCAAAAGGGCGGTGTGACATAGCTTATACCCGCCGGCCGCCGATGATGGTGGCCGGCGGCCTTCTGCCGTACATATCGCGTACACGGTCAGACCCATAGCCCGCGATCAGGTCTCATTTTATCTTTTGATTTTAATCTGTTAGCAATCCGTGGCACCCCAATAGCCGTGTTGCTCCCAGCCGAGCGGCATTTCGGTGATCGCGGTGCCGCTCGCGAGAATCGCATCGAGCAGGTCGCCGTGCTCGGCGGGATAAATGCGATCATGCCCGCCGGCCAGAACCGCAAGCGTGCCGCTGGCAAGGCTGGCGCGGTGAGCTGCCGCATCGATGCCGCGCGCGAGTCCGGAAACAATCAGGAACTTTGCCTCGCCCAGTTCGCGCGCGAGCCGTTCGGCCATTTTGATGCCGGCGGCGGAAGCATTGCGCGAGCCCACGATCGCCACCATCGGCAAGGCGAGCACGGCAGGATTGCCGCGCACCGCGATGAGCGGCGGCGGATCATCGATCATGCGCAGGCGCGACGGATATTCGGGCTCACCCAGCGCGACAAAAACGATGCCCAGCCGGCGGGCTGCGACAATCTCACGCTCGGCCTCATCCAGCGAGCAAATCCGCGCCGGGTTGCGCGCACCGCCGCGGCGAGCCAGTCCGGGCAGCGCGCCGAGGGCTGCGCGCGCGCCGCCATAATAATTGATAAGCGTCCGGAAAGTGCGCGGGCCGATGTTCTCGCTGCGAATAAGGCGCAGCCAGTCGAGCCGTTGTGCGTCGGTCAGGCGCACGCGCCCGTCGATTTCGCTACTCGCCACGTCGCTCCCCGCTTAGCGGCCGATAGCATCGCGCAAGCGCGGGCTGGCGACAACCGTTTCAGCACGATCAGGAATGACTGCCGGTCTCTTGCGGGGAGTGGCTATGGACCGATCCTGCCCTCGGTGCCGGCGATCAGGCGCGAAATGTTGGCGCGATGGGTGAGCCACAGCGCCAATGTGAGCAGGAGAAAGAGCAGCGCGACGTTGCGCTCGCCCTGCCACCACAGAAAGGCGAGCGTTGCGAGGCTTGCGATCAATCCCGAAAGCGAGGAATAGCGTGTGATCGCGGCAACGATGGCCCACATGACGCCGAAGACCAGCGCGCCCTGCCAGGCGAGGCCGAGCAGCACGCCGATATAGGTGGCGACTCCCTTGCCGCCCTTGAACCGCAGCCACACTGGAAAAAGATGGCCGAGGAATGCGCCGAGCCCGGCAATGAGCGCGGGGTTGCGCCCCCAGAGCGCGGAGACAACGAGCACCGCAACGGTACCCTTGAGCATGTCGCCAATCAGCGTTGCCGCGGCGAGGGCCTTGTGGCCGGTGCGCAGCACATTGGTCGCGCCGATATTGCCGGAGCCGATCGCGCGAATGTCTTTGGTGCCGGCAAGCCGGGTCAACATAAATCCAAATGGGATCGTGCCAAAAAGATAGCCGATCACGAACGCCAAGATGGTGGGGAGCGTCATACGTATTCGTAAACGGTACGGCCGGCGACAATGGTGCGCACGGCGCGGCCCTGCCAGCGCGCTTCGTCGAACGGGGTATTGCGGCATTTCGATTTGAGTTCATCGCGATCGAGCACCCAAGGCACATCCGGATCGATCACGATGACGTCGGCGGGCGCGCCGGGCCGCAACGTGCCGCCGGGCAGGCCGAGCAGTTCCGCCGGCCGACTCGACATCGCCTTGAGCAGCGCGGTTAGTTTTAATTCGCCGCCATGAACGAGGCGCAGGCCCGCGGTGAGCATGGTCTCGATGCCGATGGCGCCGGACGCGGCTTCCGCAAACGGCAGACGCTTGACCTCCACATCCTGCGGATTGTGATCGGACATCACGACATCGATCAGTCCTTCGGCGAGTGCCGAGACCAGAGCCTGACGGTCGTCATTGGCGCGCAGCGGCGGCGCCATCTTGAAGAATGTGCGGTAGGGGCCGATGTCGATTTCGTTCAATGTGAGATGATTGATCGAGGCCGAAGCGGTGACCGCGAGCCCGGCTTGCTTGGCGCGGCGCAGCACATCGAGCGATTCCGCACAGGTCAGCGAGGCCGCGTGGTAGCGCCCTTCGGTCAGCGCCACCAGGCGGAGGTCGCGCTCGAGCATGATGGTTTCCGCTGCCTTGGGCACGCCGACGAGTCCAAGCCGCGTGGCGAACTCGCCATCGTTCATCACGCCTTCGCCGACGAGATCGGGATCCTCGGTATGGTGCACGATCAGTGCGTCGAAGTCTCGAGCGTAGATTAGAGTGCGGCGCATCACCTGGGAGTTGACGATGCTCTTTGTGCCGTCGGTGAAGGCGACGGCGCCGGCAGCTTTGAGCAGGCCGATCTCGGCCATCTCCTCGCCTTTGAGGCCCTTGGTCAGCGCCGCCATGGGGTGGATGTGGACGATGGCGGTGTCGCGCGCGCGCCGCTGCACGAAATCGACCACCGCCGGATCGTCGATTACGGGTGTGGTGTCGGGCTGGCTGATGACGGTGGTGACGCCGCCGGCGGCCGCCGCCTGACTCGCCGAGGAGAGCGTCTCGCGGTGCTCGGCGCCGGGCTCGCCGACAAAGGCGCGCATGTCGATCAAGCCGGGTGCGACAATCATGCCGCGGCAATCGACAACCTCGGCGCCTTCGGGGACGCCGGCCGCGCCGATGCCGCGCTTGGCATCACGGATCACGCCGTCGGCGATGAGCAGGTCGCCGGCGAAATCGAGATCGCGCGACGGATCGATGATCCGGGCGTTGGCGAGCAGGATCGGGCGGCGGTCGGAGAGCATCACTTACCTTCTCCCTCCCCCGCTTGCACCCGAACTCGGGTTTACCCGAGTTCGGCCACTTATTAAGCGGCCGAAGTCGGAAATATCCGACTTCGGCTGGGAGGGTCGGGGAGGGGGTGCGATTGGAGACGCAGGCAGATGCCCCCTCCCGCCACGCCTTCGCTCGCTGTTCGCGAGCTTCGGCGGCATAGCCGATGCCTCGCATCGGCGTTCTTTGCGTAAAGAACGGCGGCCGAAGGCCGCCTCTGCTCCCCCGCAAGTGGGGGAGGTGAGCAGAGGCACAGGTTCATCGCTACGCATTCGGCAAGTTCCTGGATAATGCCTCAAGCACCGCCATGCGCACGGCGACGCCCATTTCAACTTGTTCGCGGATGAGCGATTGCGCGCCGTCGGCCACGATGGAGTCGATCTCAACGCCGCGGTTCATCGGCCCCGGGTGCATGACCAGCGCATCGGGCTTGGCATAGGCGAGCTTCTTCTGGTCGAGACCATAATAGTGGAAATATTCCTGCGTCGAGGGCACGAACGAGCCGTTCATGCGCTCGCGCTGCAGGCGCAGCATCATCACAATGTCGGCGCCGGCAAGGCCTTCGCGCATGTCGCGCGTGACCTCGACGCCCATGCGCTCGATCCCCGGCGGCAGGAGCGTGGAGGGCGCCACCACGCGCACGCGCGCACCGAGCGTGTTAAGCAAAATGATGTTGGAGCGGGCAACGCGCGAGTGGAGAATATCGCCGCAGATAGCGACCACGAGGTGCTCGATGTCGCCCTTGCGGCGGCGGATGGTGAGTGCGTCGAGCAAGGCTTGAGTCGGATGCTCGTGGCTGCCGTCGCCGGCGTTGATGACCGAGCAGTCGACCTTCTGCGCCAACAGCTCGACAGCGCCGGAGGCGTGATGGCGCACGACGATGATATCTGGGTGCATGGCGTTGAGCGTGATGGCGGTGTCGATCAGCGTCTCGCCTTTGCGGATGGAGGAAGAGCCGACCGCCATGCTCATGACGTCGGCGCCGAGCCGCTTGCCGGCGAGTTCGAACGAGGCCTGCGTGCGGGTCGAGGCCTCGAAGAACAGATTGATCAGGGTGCGGCCGCGCAGCGCGGTCGTTTTCTTCTCGATCTGGCGGTTGAGCTCGACGAATTCCCCGGCCAAATCGAGCAGACCAACGATTTCGGCGCGCGAAAGCCCTTCGATCCCCAGCAAATGACGATGGCCGAGGACGAACGAGGATTTCGTGACGATGTTCATTAAAGCGGCACGTATATGCGCACTTTGCCTGGCGGGCAAGGCCAAAGTCGGCCTTCCACAAGAACTGGTGAACATGCCGTGATACTCTTGCGGGGCAACGGATTCGCCATGGCCGCTCGCTCCGATACCCACGACGTTTTCAACCAGTCGCCGCCCTATGTGGATGTCAATCTCTATGGCAGCGACCGGCCGCTGCAGGATGCCGTAGCCGCGAACGGCGCTAAGGGCGAGGCGGCGGCGCTTTCCGCTTTTGGCAAGCGCTGGGGTGCCGCGGAAATGTTCGAACAGGCGCGGCTTGCCAATGAAAATCCGCCGAGATTGCGCAGCTTCGATGCCAAGGGATTTCGCCGCGACCAGGTCGAATTCCATCCGGCCTATCACCGGCTCATGGCCGAGAGCCTCAAGGAGGGCCTGCATGCCTCGACCTGGCGAGACGATGCCACGCCTGCCGGCGCGCCGGCGGAAGTCGCGCGCGCGGCGCGCTTCTACATGGCGGCGCAGGTCGAAAACGGACATCAATGCCCGGTTACCATGACGCGCGCAGCGGTGGCGGCATTGGCCGCCGAGCCGAGCTTGGCGAAACGGCTGCTGCCGAAGATTTTGGCGCGCGAGTACGATCCAAGTTTCCGGCCGTGGGCGGAGAAATCCACCATCACGCTCGGCATGGGCATGACCGAGAAGCAGGGCGGCACCGATGTGCGCGCCAATACCACGCGAGCGGAAGCCGCGAGCGACGGCTATCGCGTTACCGGCCACAAATGGTTCATGTCGGCGCCGATGTGCGACGGCTTTCTGCTGCTGGCGCAGGCCAAGGCGGGGCTCAGCTGTTGCTTCCTGCCGCGCTTTCGGCCCGACGGCCAAGTCAATGCGCTGCATTTTCAGCGGCTCAAGGACAAGCTCGGCAATCGCTCCAATGCTTCCGCGGAGGTTGAGTTTGACGATGCGTTTGCCATGCGCGTCGGCGAGGAAGGCAAGGGGATGCGCACCATTCTGCAGATGGTGCAGCTCACGCGGCTCGACTGCGCCATTTCTTCGGCCGGAATGATGCGCATGGCGCTGGCGCAGGCGCTGCATCATTGCCGCCATCGCAGCGTGTTCCAGAAGCGCCTTAGCGACCAGCCGATGATGCGCGCCGTGCTGGCCGACATGACGCTCACGGCCGAGGCCGCGCTTGCGCTGGTGATGCGGCTGTGCCGGGCGTTCGATCGCGCGGCGAGCGATCCGCTGGAAGCTGCGCGCGCGCGGCTGCTCACTCCGGTGGTGAAATACTGGGTCTGCAAGAGCGCGCCGGGCTTTGTCTATGAGGCGATGGAGTGCCTCGGCGGCAATGGCTATGTCGAGGACAGCATTATGCCGCGGCTCTATCGCGAGGCGCCGGTCAATGCGATCTGGGAAGGCAGCGGCAATGTGATGTGTCTGGACGTGCTGCGTGCTGTCAGTCGCGAGGACGGCGGGCGCGCGGTGCTGGAGCAATTGGCGCGCGAGACCATGGATCTGCCGGGATCGGCCGAAGCCGCGTCCGCCATAGCAAAGGCGCTCGTAAGCCCCACGGCCGAAGCCCATGCGCGCGCCGCCGTCGAACGGCTGGCGTTGCTGGCGGCGGCGGCGGCACTTACATCGAGCGCGCCACCGGCCATTGCCGAGGCTTTCGCGCGCACACGGCTGGCCGCGGCGCCGGGTGCAAGTTTCGGCGCCAGCGCGCTGGATACCGCCGATATTGCCGTATTGCTCGACCGCGCTTTGCCCTGAAATGGGATCGGCGCGATCGATCACGAAGTTATGATACGAAGTTTGTTGCGGGGGTGCGCAAAGTCGCCTTGCCGCGGCCATGATTTATTCAAGCCCGGTTCATATGCGCTGGCCAATGATGCCCGGCGGTAAAGCGAATTCGACCCAATTTCGACCCTATAATGTGACGAGGAGTCAGAGGGAGAACACGATGCGCAATGCTAATTTGAAATTTGGGTTCGTCGCCGGGGTTGCCGGCGCGCTTGTGCTTGCGGCGCTGGCGCCGAGCATGGCTGCGCCGATCTCAACCGGGGCAGCGGCGTTGAAATCCGCCGTCGCAAGCGATGTGATCGACGTGCAATGGCGGCGACATGGCTATGGCCATCGCCACCGCCACGGCGGCTGGGCTATAGGCGGATTTGCCACCGGTCTTGCGCTTGGGGCAATCGCTTCGCGGCCCTATTACTACGATCCGTACTATTATGGCCCGCCGCCGGCCGTGGTCTATGGCCCGCCACCGGGACCGGTCTATGCCGAGCCGTACATAGATCCCAATGGCCCGGCGCGGCAATGCTGGGTCTCGACCGACAAGGATCGGGGATTTGGCTATTACCGGCCATGCTGAGCTGAAGTTCGTGCCAGACTTGAAGTTGCGCGAGGCGGATCATGCGGTCCGCCTTTCGCGTTTTTGTGCGCGCCGCCACCCAATCTCGATCCGTCCGCATTAAAGGCGCATCAGCCGGTCAAGTGCGCCTTGCAGAATATAAGTTGCGGCGTGGGCGTCGATCATGGCCGCGCGCTTTGAGCGGCTGGCATCGGCCGCGATCAGCTCGCGCTCGACGGCCGCGGTGGAGAGCCGCTCATCCCAGAGCGCGATCGGCAGTTCGGTCAGCTTGGCGAGATTGCGCGCAAAGGCGCGGGTCGATTGCGCGCGCGGCCCCTCGCTGCCATCCATGTTGATGGGCAGTCCGAGCACGAAGCCGACGGAGCGGCGCTCGGCGGCGAGCGCGAGCAGGCGCTTGGCATCGGCCATGAATACTTTGCGCTTGATGGTCTCGACCGGAGCCGCGAGCCGCCGGTCGGGGTCGGATGCGGCCACACCGATGGTTTTGCTGCCGAGATCAACGCCAAGCAATGCGCCGCGCGGCGGCAGATGGCGGGCCGCATCCACGAGCGGCAGGATCAGGGCTGGCATTGCGCTCGCTCTGAGCTTCATCCGCTTTGGCGGAATCGGAACCGGGCACGAGCTTTTTGTTGGAGCATGATCTATTCCGAAAACCGGTTCCCACTTTTCGGGATCATGCTCTAGCAAGCATTCCCGCTCGCCCGCAAGATCGCGCGAGCACCATTACGTTGCGGCGGTAAAACGAATGTGCGTGCCCCAAGGATCGTCCGCGGCAATTCCACCCGGGATCGCGCTCACCGGCGCGCCGGCAGCGCTCAGGCGCTTGGCGAGTGCGTCGAGCGTGGCGGCGTCGGCAGTTTCGATCTCGAACCAGGCAAGTCCGGCGCGCTTTTCGTTGCGCGCACCCGCGCCATCGCTATGCCAGACGTTGGCGGCAATGTGATGGTGATAACCGCCCGTGGACATGAAGGTGGCGCCGGTGCGGCGGCGCGTCACTGCAAGGCCGAGCGTACCGAGATAGAATTCCTCCGCCTTGGCCACGTTGCCGACGCGCAGATGGATATGGCCGACGCGCAAGCCTTCCGGCGCGCCGGGATAGCTCGCGGTCGCGGGATCGATCTCGCGGACGATGGCGTCGATGTCGAGCGGATCGGTCTTCTGGAAAATCAATTCGCCGTCGCGACGCCAACGCTCGTGCGGCCGGTCGGAATAGACTTCGACGCCGTTGCCTTCCGGATCGTCGAGGTAGATGGCCTCGCTCACGTCGTGGTCGGACGCGCCGGTGATGGGCGCGCGGCATTTGCCGGCATGCAGGATCCAGCGCGCGAGGTCGGCGCGCGTCGGCATCAGAAAAGCGGTGTGATAGAGGCCGGCTTCGCGCGCATCGTCGGGCAGGGCGTCGGCTTTTTGCGCGAGTTCGAGCAGTGCGACACCGGCGGTGCCGAGCCGCACGGAGTTGGCGCTGCGCTCGATCACCGTAAGTCCAAGCAAATCGCGGTAATAAGTGGTGAGCAGGCCGAGATCGCGCACGATCATTCCGACCGCGCCGATGCGCAGCGGGGTACGGTTCGCGAAGGTGGGGGTGGCCGAGGGATTTGTTGCGTCCATGGGGCATATATTGGCTGATTGCGCCGCCGTTACAACTGCCTCCGTGTTAGAAAAATGTTTCCTTCGCGGCGCGCGAATGCGTTAGCGGTGTGGGCGGTGGTGTTGGCGGCACCGCGTCGCCATACTTGCAGAACGGTTTCAATTTGGAGGGCGTCGATAATGTGGCCCGACCGACGTCTTATGGATCTTTTCAAGATCGAACACCCGATCATGCTCGCGCCCATGGCGGGTGCGATGGATTGGGAGCTGGCGGCGGAGGTGTCGGAAGCCGGTGGGCTCGGCTCGCTGCCGGTCGCCATGCTGAACGAAGCGCGGATGCGCGAGCAGATCGCGAACATCCGCAGCCGCACCAAGAAGCCGATCAACATCAATTTCTTTTGTCACAAGCCACCGGTACCCAACAATGCGCGCGAGCACGCCTGGCGCGAGCGGCTCAAACCCTATTACGAGGAATTGGGCGTCGATCCGTCGGCGCCGGTGCCATCGAGCAACCGCACACCGTTCGACGCTGCATTTTGCGCGGCCATGGAGGAGCTCAAGCCCGAGGTTGTGAGCTTTCATTTCGGGCTGCCGGAGGCGGCGCTGGTCAAGCGCGTCAAGGCGGCCGGCTGTCTGGTCGTCAGTTCCGCCACAACCGTGGAGGAAGCGCGCTGGCTCGAAGTCAACGGCTGCGATGCGGTGATCGCGCAAGGGTTTGAAGCCGGTGGTCATCGCGGCATGTTCCTGACGGACAATCTCACGACGCAAGTCGGGACCTTCGCGCTGGTGCCGCAGGTGGTCGATGTAGTGCAAGTCCCGGTGATCGCAGCCGGTGCGATTAGCGACGCGCGCGGGATCGCCGCAGCCTTTGCGCTGGGGGCGTCAGGTGTGAACATCGGCAGTGCCTTTCTGCACTGCCCGGAGGCGAAAATCTCGGCGCCCCACCGCGCCGCGCTCAAAAGCGCGGGTGACGACGGTACCGCGCTCACCAATCTGATGACCGGCCGGCCGGCGCGCGGCATCGTCAATCGCCTGATGCGCGAGATCGGGCCGATTAACACGGTTGCCCCCGAGTTCCCGCTCGCCGCCGGAGCGCTCGCACCGCTGCGCGCCAAGGCGGAGGCGCAAGGGTCGGGTGATTTCTCGCCCCTGTGGTCAGGCCAGGCGGCCGCGCTCGGCCGCAATATGCCGGCCCGCGAACTGACTGCGAAGCTTGCGGCCGAGGCGCAAGCATTGTTATTGCGAATGGCGGGGTAGCGCACAGGCGGCTTGTCGCCACGAAAGCGGCTTTGCTATAGGCTCGCGCTTGAACTTCCCAAACCTTGGGATTTGAGGCCATGTCCGTCGACGCCGCTACCGTCCGCCGCATCGCGCATCTGGCGCGTATTGCGGTCGCCGACGACGAAGTCGAGCGCCTGCAGGGCGAGATCAACGCCATTCTCGCGTTTGTCGAGCAGCTAGCGGAAGTCAATGTCGATGGCGTGGAGCCGATGACCTCGGTGACGCCCATGCGGATGAAACAGCGCGAGGATGCGGTCACCGATGGCGGCATCGCCGACGCTATCGTGAAGAACGCGCCGGCGACGGCGGAACACTTTTTCCTGGTGCCGAAGGTGGTCGAATGAGAAGCGAAGCGCATCATTCGACCAACCTCGGGCGAGCGAAGCGTGACCCGAGGATCTCGTGCAGTAAGGCATGGATGGCCGGGTCTTGTGGCACAAAGACGGTGCTTTTCGCCTTTCGCCCGGCCATGACGGTGTAGATGATGTGCGACGCCTGCATGGAGATGGAGCTTTATTTTGCCTACCGCAACGAGGTTGAGGCGCGCAAAGCTGCCGAGCGGCAGGCAGCACAGCCTTGGCAATGCGAAGTAACGATTTTCCCACAGGATGAAGCGCCGCCCGTGCCGGTTGCTTCCGCGGCACCCGCGCAAGCGAAATCACGCTTTGTGTGCGATGAACCGGAATGACTGAACTGACGTCACTCACGATCGCGCAGGCGCGCGCGGGGCTTGCAAAAAAGCAGTTCTCGGCCGCTGAACTCGCCGACGCGCATCTGGCCGCGATCGAACGCGCGCGTTCGCTCAATGCCTTCGTGCTGGAAACGCCGGAACGCGCGCGCGAAATGGCGAAGGCTTCCGACGCGCGCATCGCCAAGGGCACGGCCGGCCCGCTCGAAGGCATTCCGCTTGCGATCAAGGACATGTTCTGCACCGCGGGCGTGCGCACGACGGCGTGCTCGCACATGCTCGATAATTTCGTGCCGACCTACGAGTCGACGGTGACCGCGCAGCTTTGGCGCGACGGCGCGGTGTTGCTGGGCAAGACCAACAACGATGAGTTCGCCATGGGCTCGTCGAACGAGTCATCGCACATGGGGCCGGTGATCTCGCCATGGCGGCGAAAAGGCGCCAACACGCCGCTGGTGCCGGGCGGCTCGTCCGGCGGTTCGGCGGCGGCGGTGGCGGCAAATCTGTGTCTAGGCGCGACCGGCACCGACACCGGCGGCTCGATCCGGCAACCGGCGGCATTTACCGGCATCGTCGGCATCAAGCCGACCTATGGCCGCTGCTCACGCTGGGGCGTCGTGGCGTACGCTTCGTCGCTCGACCAGGCCGGGCCGTTCGCACGCAGCGTGCGCGACGCGGCGCTGCTGCTCGGCTCGATGGCGGGCCATGATTCCAAGGATACGACCTCGGTGGATCGGCCGGTGCCCGATTACGCCGCGGCCATCGGCAGATCGGTCAAGGGCATGCGCATCGGCATCCCGAAAGAATATCGCGTCGACGGCATGCCGATGGAGATCGAAAAATTGTGGGTGCAGGGCATCGCGTGGCTGAAGCAAGCCGGTGCGGAAATCGTAGAGATTTCGCTGCCGCACACGAAGTATGCGCTGCCGGCGTATTACATCGTGGCGCTAGCGGAAGCCTCGTCCAATCTCGCACGCTACGACGGCGTGCGTTACGGCCTGCGCGCCGCCGGCCGCGATATCACAGCGATGTATGAAAAGACCCGCGCGGAGGGATTTGGTGCGGAGGTGCGCCGGCGGGTGATGATCGGCACCTATGTTCTGTCCGCCGGTTATTACGACGCTTATTATCTACGTGCGCAAAAAGTGCGCACGCTGATCAAGAAGGATTTTGGGGACGCATTTGCCGCGGGCGTGCACGCCATGCTCACGCCGGCAACGCCCTCGGCCGCGTTCGGCATTGGCGAGAAGGGTAGCGATCCAGTCGAGATGTATCTCAACGACGTGTTCACGGTGACGGTGAATATGGCGGGACTGCCGGGCATTTCGGTGCCGGCCGGGCTCGACGCGCAAGGATTGCCGCTCGGCCTGCAGCTCATCGGCCGGCCGTTCGATGAGGCGACGCTGTTTTCGCTCGGGCAGGTGATCGAGGATGCGGCCGGGCGATTTATGCCAGAGAAGTGGTGGTAGGAGGTCAATAATCCGCTTGATCTTGCACCTTATAAAAGTTAGTGTGTAACTATACATATTTGAAGCGTGTGTCATGGGCAAATACGAACCGCTGAGCCAATTTTTGCGCAAGCAGTCAGCCGACGAGGTGCCTATGAGCTTTGCGCAAATCGAGCGCATCATTGGCGCGAAGTTGCCGCCGAAGGCGCAGCATCATCGCGCATGGTGGAGCAACAATCCGTCCAACAACGTGTTGACCAAGGCTTGGTTGGATGCGGGGTTTCGCAGTGAGCAAGTCGATATGGAAGGACGCAAGCTGGTGTTCCGCAAGATCGCGCCAGCCGGCTCTGAGGCGAATGTGGACGACCGCCCAGCGGTATCGAAGCGCCACCCATTGTTCGGAGCCATGAAGGGACTCATTACGATCGCCCCAGGAACGGACCTAACTGCGCCCGCAGATCCGGAATGGGGCGAGGTTGCGTACGGGGATCGGACCTGGGACGATCAAAAGTAAATGCTGGCGCCTCTGCTGTTGGATACGTGCGCCGCAATCTGGATTGCGGAAACTCAGACGCTCTCGCGATCGGCAACCGACGCGTTGGAGCAGGTCTACGACAGCGGTGCGGGCGTGTTCGTCTCACCAATCACCGCATGGGAGATCGGAATTCTGACTTCGCGCAGGCGATTGAACCTGCAAATTGAACCAGGGCTCTGGTTTCGGCGGTTGTTTGCAGTGCTGAATTTTCGTGAGGCCGACTTGCCATCTGAAATTCTGCTCGCCTCCTCATTCCTTCCCGGTACGCCGCCACGCGACCCAGCCGATCGAATTCTTGCCGCGACGGCGCGCGAGTTCGGCTACAGACTTGTCACACGCGATCGTCCGCTGTTGGAGTATGCAGCTCAGGGGCATGTCCAAGCTTTGGCGTGCTAAGCGAGATTGTTTCGGCAGTGACCCCCGCCGCATTCAAGCGCAGCTTGTCCCATCGCGTGCCGCCCAAGCTGGCCGGCCCGGCGCTGGCGGCGCTGTGGTGGGCCAAGAAAGGCAATTGGGACACGGCGCACCGCATCGTCATGAACGCGCAAGGCCGCGACGCCGCCTGGGTGCACGCCTTTCTGCACCGCGTCGAGGGTGACGAGGGCAACGCGCGCTATTGGTACACGCAGGCGAGGCGGCGCCCCGCAACCGGCAATTCTGATACAGAATGGGACGCAATCGTTACTGCACTGACCGGCGTTTGAGCCGACGTTGGCGCGCGCCGACTCGATCGTCGCCATCGCGTGCGGCCGCCGGATCGGGTCATCAATGAAGCCAATGCTCACCGGGCGCCAACTTCCAGTCCATGTTTCTTGAATACGGGAAAGTTCGCCTGCACGGTCAAGAACCAGACGAGTTCGCGCGCGGCATCTTGATTTTTTGCCCCCGTTTGGATGCCACAGGAGAACACGGTGACGTGCTGGACATCGGCGGGGAGCGGACCAACAAAATCGACTCCGGGAACGTGCACGAGCTCACTTACTTGCTGGAATCCGATTTCGGCGGCGCCGCTGGTGATGATCGTGCAGACCGTGCCGCCGGAAGGGACCTGCTGGGTCTTGGCCTTCACTGCAGCGGCAATACCCATGCGTTCAAACAGACCGGCTAGATAAACGCCGCTCGGTCCGGTGGAATAGCCGACGGTCTTGGCAGCCAGAAGTGCTTGCTTGACCGCCGCGCCCGAGCCGATGTCGGGCTTGCGCGCGCCCGCCCGCACGGCAACGCCGATGCCCGACCGCGCGATCTCAACGCGGCTGCCGGCAGCAATTTTGCCTTGCATGATCAGCTCGTCGAGCGAAGTGCTGGAGACGATGATGAGATCGAAAGTCTCGCCCGCCGCGAGCCGCCTCATAATGTCGACCGTCCCTGCCCATGTGGTCGAGACCCGGTGGCCGGCGGCGCGCTCGAAGAGCGGCACAAGCTCAAGATGGGCCTTCTTGGTGGCGAGCGAGGAGAGAACTTTGATTTCAACCACGAGAGTCATGCCTGATGGAGAAGCACGGATGCTATGATTAGCGTAACGCCAAGTGCCAGTCTAATAGCTTGCCGTCCACGCCGAGAGGCGATAGAGCGGCCGCCATGAGCGCCCAATCCAAACCCTCGAAGCTCATCAAGGGCGCCACCGGCGACTGGGAGGTCGTCATCGGCATGGAGGTGCATGCCCAGGTCACCTCCAGCTCCAAGCTGTTTTCCGGCGCCTCGACAGCATTCGCCGGCGCGCCGAATTCCCATGTCGCGCTGGTTGATGCGGCGATGCCGGGCATGCTTCCCGTCATCAACGAGGAATGCGTGCGGCAGGCGGTCCGCACCGGCCTGGGACTCAAAGCCAAGATCAATCTGAAGTCGGTGTTCGAACGCAAAAACTATTTCTATCCCGATCTGCCGCAGGGCTATCAGATCAGCCAGTACAAATCCCCGATCGTGGGCGAGGGCGAGATCGCCGTCGATTTGCCGGACGGGGAAACGATCAAAGTCGGCATCGAGCGGCTGCATCTCGAGCAGGACGCCGGCAAGTCGCTGCACGACCAGCACCCTTCGATGTCCTATGTCGACCTCAACCGCGCGGGCGTGGCGCTGATGGAGATTGTCTCCAAGCCCGATTTGCGCTCGGCCGAGGAGGCCAAGGCCTATTTGAGCAAGCTGCGCACCATCATGCGTTATCTCGGCACCTGCGACGGCGACATGGAGAAGGGCAGTCTGCGCGCGGACGTCAACATCTCGGTGCACCGGCCGGGCGCGGCGCTCGGCACGCGTTGCGAGATCAAGAACGTCAATTCGATCCGATTTGTCGGACAGGCGGTAGAGTATGAGGCGCGGCGCCAGATCGGCATCCTCGAGGATGGCGGCAAGATCGAGCAGGAGACGCGGCTGTTCGACTCCGACAAGGGCGAAACGCGCTCCATGCGCAGCAAGGAAGAGGCGCACGATTATCGCTACTTCCCCGACCCCGATCTGCTGCCGCTGGAAATCGATGCGGCCTTTGTCGATAGCCTCAAGTCCGGTCTGCCGGAGCTGCCCGACGAAAAAAAGGCGCGCTTTGCCAAGGACTACGGGCTGTCGAGCTACGATACCGATGTGCTGGCGAACGAACTGGCGCTGGCCAATTATTTCGAAGCGGTGGCAAAGGGGCGCGACGCCAAGGTGGCGGCCAATTGGGTGATCAACGAGCTAACGGGCCGCCTCAACAAGGAGGGCAGGGACATCACTGCGTCGCCGGTAAGCACAGAGCAGCTTGGCGCGGTGCTTGACCTAATCGGCGAAGGGGTCATCTCGGGCAAGATCGCCAAGGATGTCTTCGATATTGTCTGGAGTAAGGGGGGAGATCCGCGCAGCATTGTCGATGAGCGGGGCCTGAAACAGGTTACGGACCTGGGCGCGATCGAGAAGGTGGTCGACCAAATCATCATCCAAAACCCCGATAAGGTGGCGCAGGCCAAGGCGAATGCGAAACTCCTCGGCTGGTTTGTCGGCCAGGCGATGAAAGCCTCCGGCGGCAAGGCCAATCCGCAGACCGTGAACGATCTGCTCAAGAAAAAACTCGGGATTTAATTTATTGCGTTCGTATTCGTGCGCGCATCGGAATTGATCCAACGTACCGCGCGCAATCTCTTTCACGCTGAAAACCGATCGCGATCGGCAAGCGACTTTGGTGGAGATCGATCGCGCGCGCGAATCACTTTTGCATCGATTCGTTCAATTTCGGTCGTATGAGTGACCGTGCATGGTCAAAAATGCCGTGTTGTATGAAAAATTTTCCACGGACAAATATGCTTGCTTGCGGCACGCACAAGATGCCTCCGCAAGAGCGCGAGCAAACGCTTGCGCACGCAATTACAAATGCGCGGGCACGGCAGTTCGTATCGTCGAAAACCCGCAATTCATAAGGGTTATTGCAACATCAGAAATTTTGACTGACGCGCCATTTTCAGGGTTGACGAAGGTTTGCGCACGGCAACTTCACGCATCGTGCGCGTGCGCGTTGCGGCGTGCGGTCTCAGACACATTTACGCCGCAAGCCTTAAAGTCGCTGTTTTTTTTATCGGGCTGTAGTAATCCGAATGCAGTGCAAGTCGATTCGCGACTGCACTTAGCGACGTCGCCACTTTTGATATCAGGAGAGCAGCATGGCGAAGAAGAGAAAGAAGGCAGCGGCGAAGAAGACGAAGCGTCGGAAGAAGAAGTAACTTCCTACCGCTTTGAAATCTTCGACGACTTAAATTCAGGTCGAAGATTGCTTCGCACGGGCCGGTAAGCTTCGAGGGGTGATAAGCAATTGCTGTCAACCGCGGGGCGCCGGTTCCGGAAGACAAAAGAGGGCGTCGAGGAGACTTCAGGTCTCACCGACGCCCTCGGTGTTTTTAAAGGCGAGCGCGCGCTTTGCGCTCAGGCGCCCTTGAGGCGCTTATTGCAGGCTCGGTAGAATTTTGTCCACGTCATGCCTTTTTCAACTTTTTTGGCTGCCTTGGCCTCCTTCCATTCGGCGCTACACCGTTTCTGCCGCTCGCGCGCCGCCGTCTGCGCGGCGGTCGGCGGTTTCGCAGTGGTGGACTGGCCGTATGCCGGACCCGCGGCAGGCAGGAGCGGCGAGGTGAGCAGAGCAACAGCCAATACGGCCGAAAGTGCGTACTTGAACATCGGAGAGCTCCCATCTTGTTGAGCGCAGGTAAACCGCAAACCGGAATGAGACCGTTGCGGCTTGCGTGCGCGCGACATAAACAGGATACAGCCTACGATCGGCCTCTTCCAGAAGGAAACATCATGGTTCGTCCCAAGCCTAGAAGCCGGGCCAAGTCCAAATCGAGAGCAATAACGAAGAAGGCTAGGACCGCGCGCGGCGCGTCCGCCAGGCCGATCGATCTCTATTACTGGCCGACGCCCAACGGCTGGAAAATCTCGATCATGCTTGAGGAATGCGCACTACCCTACAACGTGATCCCGGTGAACATCTCCAAGGGCGATCAGTTTAAGCCGGAATTCCTGAAAATCTCCCCCAACAACAGGATGCCGACCATTGTCGATCACGATGGTCCGGGCGGACGGCCGATCTCGTTGTTCGAGTCCGGAGCGATCCTGCAGTATCTCGGTCGCAAAACCGGCAAATTCTATCCGGCCGACGAGCGCAGCCTTGTCGAGGTTGACCAATGGCTGTTCTGGCAAATGGCCAACCTCGGCCCCAAGGCCGGTGAGGCAAACCACTTTCGCAACTATGCCGCGGCGGAAAAGCAGCACTATGCGATCGATCGCTTCACCAACGAGATGAACCGCATCTATGGCGTGATGAACAGGCGGCTCATGGATCGCCAATTCCTCGCCGGCAAGTATTCGATCGCCGATATCGCCTGCATCGGCTGGGCCAGCCGCTACGAGCGCCAGGGCCAGGACATGAACCAGTTCCCCCACGTCAAACGCTGGATGGACACGATTTTGGCGCGTCCGGCGGTCAAGCGCGGCATGGGAATTAGGGTCGAGGCCGCGAGCCAGGTCAATATGCAGGATCCAAAGGTGCGGGCGGTGCTGTTTAATCAGCGCTCCCGCTAAGGTGGGATCGGCAGGAAATGATCGTGTCCCGGGCGCGGCGCAGCACGTAGCGTTAGCGGAGTGATGCGCCGCAGACCCGGGACCCATGATATGAGCTTTCAAACTTCTGGGTCCCGGATCAGCGGCGCACCGTTTCGCGCTTACGCGCTCACGCTGCGCCGCATCCGGGACACGAGATAGCCGCGGCGCCCGTCACGGTTATGGGCGATAACGGCAACATTGTTGCCATGGTTATCGGCGGCCCAATTGCAAGGGTTAGCGCAGCGTCACCGCAAATGCGAAGTCGCGGTAATGCGGGCACTTGCCTGCTTAATGGAGCGTTTGCGCGCTGCGGCAAGTTCGCGACTTTCATCGCTCATTCATTACAACGATTAAACTGCTGTTCAAATTTTCTCCCGATGATAGCGACGCTCGGCCAAACATTGGATCGAGCGGCAAGGTGTGTGGTCCGAATGCAAACCGGCACGCGCGCCACTAGGGGAGGCAAGTATGGCCCGCTCGACCACCGCCGAATATGCGGAACCGGTGCTCACAGATCCGTCACCGGGGGAGTTTTTCGCTCTCGGCATGCAGTGCTCCATCGGCGGCGAGATTCCGGTCGATCTGGTGTCGGCGCATAAATGGTTCAATCTCGCGGCCATGGGGGGCATTGAGGACGCAATTCGGCTTCGCCGCGAGATCGCGGCGCAGATGTCGAATGTGGAGATCGGCGCGGCGCAGCGCGCGGCGCGCGACTACATCAAGCAGCATCCGGAATCGTTCGCCCCGCCGGCGCAGCGGCTGCACGCGGCGGCATAGAGCCTTAGAGCATGATCGTTCAGAATTGATTCACGTGTCCCGGATGCGGTGCACCGCTGATCCGGGACCGCCACAGGCTGGAACGATCCCGGGTCTGCAGCGCACCGCTGCCCCCGGCTCTCGCCATAGCGCGTCGAAGACGCGCGTACACGCGCTTATGGCTCGGCCGGGGTTCGCGCTGCGCTGCGCCCGGGACACGCGTGGCGTATCGTTGCTATGACGTTGCCTTGCCAAGGCCATTGTCGTCGGGCATATCGGCCGCGACGGAGACGTGGCCGAGTGGCTGAAGGCGGCGGTTTGCTAAACCGTTATACGGCCTAAAGCCGTATCGAGGGTTCGAATCCCTCCGTCTCCGCCATCCTGCTTCGCAGCTTCGGCTGGCAAGCCATCCTTGCGCTCACGTAAATCCTTACGCTCATGTAAGAAGCAGCGAAGGCTGCCCGTCGAAGCCCATAGGGCGAAGACGGGCGATGTTCGATGAAATATGTTTAGCTGCTTCGCAGCATCGACTGGCAAGCCATCTTGGAGCGCCGGATGAATCGAAAAGAACGCCGCGCCGCGCACAAGCGGGGGCCGGGCGGCGCTGTTGTCGGCGCCGGTGTTCTTGGCGCTCCTGGCGGCAGCGCGCGGATCGGATCGTTGCCGCCGGCGCAAGCCGCGCAGTTGTTTGTGCAGGCGGCCAAGCTTCGGATGAATGGCGAAATAGAGGAGGCGGACAGGCTTTGCCGCAGCATTCTCGCCAGCTATCCCGAACACGCCGGCTGCCTGCATATCCGCGGCTCAATTGCCTTGCAGCTCGGCCGTCCCGATGTTGCGGCCGAGATGATCGGCAAGGCGATCGCGTCGCGCGACGACATCGCGGCCTACCACGACGACTTGGGCATTGCGTTGCATGCGCTCGGCCGGACGGGCGAAGCCATCGCCCATCATCGGCGCGCAATCCACCTCGAACCTGACAGCGCGCGCAGCTACAACAACCTCGCCGTCAGGCTGATGGAGCAGGGCCAGCTCACCGAGGCGGCGGCGCAATTCGCGCACGCGCTGGTGCTCACGCCGGAGCTGTTGGATAGCTATGCGGATGTAGCCGCAACGCTGTTCCAACTCAATCCGGCTCTGCAAGCGGCCGTCGCGCGCGCCGACGCGGCCTGGCCGTGCCGCTTGCCGATCGAGGAATTGTTCGGACTCGCGGGATTGCGGGCGGTTTTTGGCGATCCGTTGCTGCAACGTGTTCTGGTGTCCGCGCAGGTGCGCGACATCACGATCGAGCGCTTGCTCACGAGCGTGCGCTGGGCGTTGCTGAAATCCGCAACGCATGCGAGCGCTGAAGTTGGCGCCGATGAAAGCGGGCTGATTTTTTGCTGCGCGCTGGCGAGGCAATGTTTCATCAACGAATACGTGTTCGCGACGACGCCGGAGGAGTTGGAAGAGCTCGAGCGGCTCAAGCAATCGCTGATGGCCGCGCTCGCAGGCAAGTCCGCGCCGCCGCCGCTGTGGCTGGCGGCGGCCGGCAGCTACGAGGCGCTCAGTGCGCTGCCCAACGCGGAGGCGCTGCTCGATCATTCGTGGCCCGCGGCCGTTGACGATCTTCTGACCCAGCAATTGCGCGAGCCGCTTGAAGAGCGGCGCATCCGCGCGACCATTGCGCCGCTCACCGCGATCGAGGATGCGACTTCATTGCTGGTCCAGCAGCAATACGAGGAAAATCCATATCCGCGCTGGGTTTTGCCGCCATCCAGGCTGGCGCAGGCGCAGCTGACGGTTGAGGAATATCTGAACCGGAAATTTCCGGCGGTCGCGTTGCTCGGCCACGGCAATAGCGACGGTAGCGACGGCGCCGACATCTTGATCGCGGGCTGCGGCACGGGCCGGCATCCGATCCTGGTGGCGCAGATGTACAAGAACGCGCGCGTGCTCGCCGTCGATCTGAGCCTGGCGAGCCTGGCCTATGCGGCGCGCGAGACGCGCAGGCTGGGGATCGGCAACATCACCTACGCGCAGGCGGATGTTCTCAAGCTGCCGTCGCTCGGGCGGAGTTTCGATGTGGTTGACGCCAGCGGCGTGCTGCATCATCTCGCCGATCCGGTGGCGGGCTGGCAGGCGCTGGTGGCGCTGGTGCGGCCAAACGGTTTTATGCACATCGGCCTCTACAGCGAGCTGGCGCGCCGCGATATCGTCGCCGCGCGCGCCTACTGCGCCGAACATGGCTATCGCCCGAGCGCGGTGGACATTCGCGCCGCGCGGCATGAGCTGGTGGGCACGGAATTCAAAAGCCTTGCGCGGGTCAACGATTTTTACAGCACGAGCGAATGCCGCGATCTGCTGTTTCACGTGCAGGAGCACCGCTTCACGCTTGCGCAAATCCAGGCGTTCCTCGCCGTGCACGATTTGCGATTCATCGGCTTCGATCTCGCGAAAGGGGTGCAAGCTGACTACGTCCAGCGCTTTCCCGACGATCCGGCGATGCGCGATCTGGCGCACTGGCATGTGTTTGAGTCCGAACGGCCCGCCACGTTCGTCGCCATGTACCAATTCTGGATACAGAAGCGATAGTCGCGGCGGGGTTCAAAGCGAAAAATCCGCCGTTTCATACCAACGCTCTCAACATGTCATTCCGGCCGAGCCGCGTTGGCGGCGAGAGCCGGAATCCATAGCCACCGGCCGTGATTATGGATTCCGGGCTCGCCACGCCTTCGCCCTTTCGGGCTACGGCGGGCGCCCCGGAATGACCAGTCAAAAATTACGCGGATGATATCGCGCCCTGCGAATCAGGGAAAATTTGCGCCGGCCCCGAATCACGGATTCGCAAGCGGCGGCGATAAATCCGGCGACGAGCGCCGCACGCCGCGTGTTGACGAATTATTAGGACCTGCGGCGGGCAGGACGATCGAGCGCAACCGACGGCGCCCCGCGGCCCTTATTAACGCATTGTAAATGCTAACTAATTCCTATCCGGAAAAATCGCCTTGGGGCGATTTTTGGCGGTTAACAGGTGGTAAAAACTGCGTGTTATTTGTGCAACATGCGCCTGAAAACAGCTATGAAAACCTGTGGGCACGGTACTTCTTTATTGCCTGCGAGGTCGGTTCAGTTAATGTGAGCGCGCGACGAAGGGGGGACTTCCCCGGGTCGTCCCGTCTGGTTTCTCCCAAGGGGACTTTTCCTAAGAGGGAAAAACCGGGTGGTTCAACGGGGACTAAGGGGACCTTCCAGGGGTGCACACCGCACCCGGCGGAGACGGAACCCTCCCAACGAGAGAGAACTTTGGAGGTTCATATGAAGATGGTGAAAAGCCTTCTCCTCAGTTCTGCAGCGGGTATCGTTGCAGTAGCTGGGGCACAGGCGGCCGATCTTCCCGTCAAGGCCAAAGCGGTCGAGTACGTGAGGATTTGCTCTCTGTACGGCGCGGGATTTTACTACATCCCGGGCACGAATGTGTGCTTGGGCATTAGCGGGTTCATGCGCGCCCAGTTCAGTAGCTGGGATGGTGGTTCCGGTGCTGCTTCGCAATCTGGAACTGCTTCGGTCTTTTCTGCGCCGAACGGCGGCGATCTACGGGTCAGCACGGGCAACTCGTTGAGCTTGCGCGTCCGCACCATGCTCACCTTCGACGCCCGCCAGCAGACCGAGTACGGCACGCTGCGTTCGGTCTCGACGGTGGGTTACACCAACGATCTGAACTCGGCGGTGGGTGGCACCTCGATTTATGCCAACCGCGGCTTCATCCAGATCGCCGGGTTCACCCTCGGCAAGGCGACGTCGTACTTCGACCATTACTCGGCACCGGCATCGTCGTATAACGCGACGGTCACCGGCGACACGGGTGACGGCGGCTGGATCGTGGCGGCCTACACCGCGCAATTCGGTGGCGGCATGTCGGCGACCATCGCCGCGGAAGAACCGCGCCGGACGACGGTCCTAAAAGATACCATTAACGCTCAGGCTAATTTTACCACGACTGGCGGTGTGACTGGTACCAACAGCTACGTGCAGCAGCGCGCTCCCGACGTGGTTGCCAACCTGCGCTTGGACCAAGCCTGGGGTTCGTTCCAGATCATGGGCGCATTGCATGATGTGGGTAGCGGATACTACAGCTCTAGTAACATTGCCAGCGGCCATCCCGACGATAAACTGGGCTGGGCGGCGGGCGCCGGCTTGCGTCTGCGGCCCCCGACCGGTGTGTTCGATATACAAGCCACCTACAGCGAGGGTGCTACGCGCTACCACATCCACGCTCAAGGAACGGTGCCGGGCTTCTATCAGTTCTCCTCCAATCAAGGTGCTGGCACAGTTGGCAATCTTGGTTTTGGGTTACTTTCTGACGGCACGTTCAGCGGAGCAGGTGGCGACATTCAACTGACGACGGCGTGGTCGGTCAACGCGTCGTACGATCACCGCTGGAACCCGAAGCTGAAGACCAGCATCTACGGTAGCTATATGGATATCAGCTACAATGCGACCGCGACGGCCATTCTCCTGCCTGCGCCCTATAGTCTGGACTGGCAGTTCTGGTACATCGGCTCACGCACGCAGTGGGACGTGACCAAGGGCCTCTACATGGGCTTCGACGTTCTGTACCAGAAGCTGATATCGGCGTCAGGCCCGCCACTTAACTTGACCGCTCTCGGCGCCGGACGTGCGTCTGGTTTGTATGACTTAGCCGATCAGGACAATTGGTCGGTTACGTTCCGCGCCCATCGCGACTTCCCATAACGATCGGTCGATCGTCACAGGAGTTGTTCTTACCCCCCGGCGGTTCATCCCGCCGGGGGTTTTCTTTTGCGCGGGGAGAGATGGCGTATGGTTTAGGGTGTGATATCAACGGCCTCGAAGAATGACTTACCTTCCCCGTCACCCTGAGGTGCTCGGCCGAAGGCCGAGCCTCGAAGGGTGAACGGGCCCGGTCGGTGGCCGTCCATCCTTCGAGGCCCGCGCATCGCAGCCACAGTGTACGCAGGCTGCGCTTGCTTTGGCGCGGGCACCTCAGGACGACGGTCTTTGCTTAGGGCCGTTGGTGTAATCTGTTATTCGCGAGCAAATTGTTTGACACCCGCCGATCAACAGATCTTTGAACGCGCGATTGTTTCGTTGCAGTCCGGGGCGCTGGAGGATGCGGAGCGCGGCTTTGCCGAGTTCCTGCAGCGAAACCCCGAGCATTTCGCCGCGTTGAATCTATACGGCGTCCTGCTGACCCGTCTGGCGCGCTATGGCGAGGCCGAAGGCATCCTGCGCCGCGCGATAGACGTGGATGCGCGCTCGGATGCAACGTTCTATAATTACGGGATTGTGCTCAAGGCGCTCGAGCGGTCATTGGAGGCATATGAGGCCTTCAGCAAGGCCATCGCGATCAATCCTTCCGTCGCGGAAAGCTGGAACAATCGCGGGACCGCGCTCAACGATTTGAAACGCTATCGCGAAGCCGTCGGCGATTTTGAAAAGGCCATCGCCTTGAGTCCGCAATATGCCGAGGCGTTCTACAACATGGGCCGCTCGTTTTCGGAACTCGATCGGCTGGATCAAGCGCTCGCGGCCTATGATATGGCGCTGAAATTCAAGTCCGATTTTGCCGACGCGTTCGGCAACCGGGGCAACACCTTGCATGCGCTAAAACGGTACGAGGACGCGCTAGCAAGCTATAGGCGTGCGCTCGCGTTGCGGCCGGACCATGCCGAGACACTTTACAACTGCGGTGCAGTTTACTTCATGCTCAAGCAATACGATGAGGCGCTTGCCGCCTACGACTCGGCGCTAAAAATCAGGCCGGATCTGAAATTCTTGGCAGGCCGGCGGCTTCACAACAAGATGTTTATCTGCGACTGGCGCGATTTTGAGAATGAATGTGCCCACGTAATCTCAGAAGTTCGAAAGAACCATCCTGCAGCGACGCCATTCGACTTTTTCTCGGTCCCGTCCTCGGCCAGCGATCAGCTCAAATGCGCTCAAGTGTATGTACGTGAGGAAATTCCTGCTGCTGCCGGACATGCATGGCAAGGGGAGCGCTATGCGCACGATCGCATTCGGGTCGCCTACGTGTCGGCCGACTTTCGCGAGCATCCGGTCGCGCATCTGCTGGCGAGCGTGTTCGAGCAACACGACCGCGCGCGATTTGAAACCATCGCCATATCGTTCGGCCCTGACGATCGCAGCGAAATGCGGGCCCGGTTGCAAGCTGCCTTTGACCATTTTATCGACATTCGCGACAAAACAGACGCGGATGCCGAGCGTTTGATGCGCGAGCGTGAGATCGATATCGCGATCGACCTGATGGGCTATACGACCGATTGCCGTCCAAGCATACTCGCTCATCGCCCGGCGCCGATTCAGGTCAATTATCTTGGCTTTGCAGGAACCATGGGTGCGGGCCATATCGACTACATCATCGGCGACAGATGCGTTATTCCCGAACAGCAACAGCCGCAATTCAGCGAACACGTGGTCTATCTGCCCGATACATTTTTTGCATACGATAACAAGCAGAAATGCGCTTCACAGATGCCAACCCGCACCGAGCAGGGTTTGCCGGAAGCCGGATTCGTGTTTTGTGCGTTCAACAATACCTACAAGCTAACGCCGCAACTATTCGCCATCTGGATGCGGCTGCTGCGTGCGGTGGAGGGCAGTGTGCTGTGGCTATCGCCGGCTAACGATATTGCAGTGCGCAACCTTCGCCGGGAAGCGGAAGCGTGCGGGATCGATGCGGCAAGACTGATCTTCGCGCCTCGGCTGCAACGCATGGAGGATCACCTGGCGCGCCATCGTCTGGCAGACTTGTTTCTTAACACGCTGCCGTTTAATGCCCATACCACCGCGAGCGACGCGCTCTGGGCCGGGCTGCCGGTGCTGACCTGCCGTGGGGAAACCTTCGCGGGACGCGTGGCTACGAGCCTGCTCAATGCAGTAGGCCTGCCGGAATTGGTGACCGAAAATCTGGCCGATTATGAAACGCTGGCGCTCAAATTGGCGCGCGAGCCGGCGTTGCTGGGCGAAATCAAGGCAAAGCTCGCGCGCAACCGCGAGAGCTATCCGCTGTTCGATACCGCGCGGTTTACCCGCCATATCGAAGCGGCCTATACCACCATGTGGGAAATCTGCCAGTGCGGCGAAGCGCCGAAGAGCTTTGCCGTCGAGCCGATCGCATGACATTGATCCAACAAGCGATGAGCTTGCAACGTCAAGGCCGCATGGTTGAGGCCGAGATGGCCTATCGGTCGATCTTGGCGCAGCAGCCAAGTCAGTTCGATGCCCTGCACTGTCTCGGCGTGCTCAAGGCCCAGCAGGGACAGACGCACGAAGCGCTCGATCTCTTGTCAGCGGCGGTTAAACGCCGACCGGACTCAGCCGATGCGCTTGCTCATCTGGGCGCAGTTTTGGTTGGGCTGCAGCGTCATGAAGAGGCACTCGCGTGCTTCGACCAGGTGCTGAATCGCAAGCCGCGCGACGCCAATGCGCTGTACAATCGTGCCGTGCTGCTGGGCCAACTCGGCCGCGTCGAGGCGGCGCTTTCTAGCTACGGCCAGGTGCTCGCGATTGATCCGGATGATCTGCTAGCTTGGTTTAATCGCGCCAATCTGCTGGCGCAACTCGAACGTTATGAAGCGGCGCTGGCGGACTATGAACGGGTGCTGGCGCATGCCCCTGAGACGGTCGGCGCACGTCTCAATCGCGGCAACGTGCTGGTGAAATTAAAGAGGTTCGAACTGGCGCTTTTCGATTTTGACCGGGTGTTGACGGCCGAGCCGCAACATCTCGATGCGCTCAACAACCGCGGTGTTGCACTCAAAGGTCTCGGCCGTGTCGAAGAGGCGCTGGCAGCCTGCGACCGGGCGTTGGCGATTAATCCACACCATGTGGATGCGCTGATCACTCGCGGTAATGCCTTGCTGGAGTCGAAAAGCTTCACACCGGCGCTCGAGTGTTTCGAGCGGGCGCTCATTATTGAACCGAATCAAGTCGAGGCTCTCTACAACCGCGGCCTCACACTGCACGAACTGATGCGCTACGAACCGGCGCTGGCGAGTTACACTAAGGCATTGGCAATAAAACCCGATTACGCCGAAGCGCTCAAGGGCCTCGGCAACTTGTTCTTTGCGCTTAAACAATATAACGAGGCCATCGTTTCCTATGATATGGCGCTGGCGATCAAGCCCGGCTTAAGTTTTGTGGCGGGCCGACGGCTGCACACCAAGATGTTACTCTGCGACTGGAGCGATTTTGAAAAACAGTCGTCGGCTCTGGTCGCGGACGTTCGAGCGGGCCGTCCCGCGGCGTCACCTTTTGAACTGCTCTCGATCCCATCCATGGTGGGCGACCATCTCAAAAGCGCTCAGGTGGCCGTGCGTGAGGAAATTTCCGTCTCCGCCCGGCGCACTTGGCAGGGGGAGCGCTATGCGCACGATCGCATACGGGTCGCCTATGTATCGGCCGACTTTCGCGAGCATCCGGTCGCGCATCTGCTGGCGAGCGTGTTCGAGCAACACGACCGCGAGCGATTTGAGACCGTCGCCATTGCGCTTGGTCACGACGACCGGGGCGAGATGCGGGCGCGGCTGCAAGGCGCATTCGAACGGTTCATCGACGTCGACGGCAAAAGCGACGGGGAAGTGGCGCGCTTGCTGCGCGAGCACGAGGTCGATATCGCGGTCGACCTGATGGGTTTTACCAGTGGCTGCCGCCCAACCATCCTGGCCTATCGCTCCGCGCCCATCCAGGTGAACTACCTGAGCTATCCCGGCATCGTCGGGACGGACTTTATCGACTACATCATTGCCGACCGTTATGTCATCCCGGAAGATCAACGGGCGCAATTTAGCGAACCCGTGGTTTATTTGCCCGATAGCTATTTGGCTTACGATACAACGCGGAAGATTTCCGATCGCAGGCTATCGCGCGCAGAGCTCGGAATGCCGGAAACCGGTTTTGTATTTTGCGCCTATAACAACAGCTACAAGATCAAGCCGGCGATCTTCGACATCTGGATGCGGCTGCTGCGCGATGTCGAGGGCAGCGTACTGTGGTTGATGAGCGCAAGCGAGGCGACTGCGCACAATTTGCGACGCGAGGCGGCGGCGCGGGGCGTGGATCCCGGCCGGCTGATCTTCGCCCAATATGCGCCGCGCGTCGAGGATCATCTGGCGCGCTATCGTGTGGCCGATCTGTTTCTCGACACGCTGCCGTTCAATGCCCAGACCACGGCTTGCGACGCGCTGTGGGCGGGGCTGCCGGTGCTGACGTGTCTTGGCGAGACATTTGTGGGGAGGGTGGCGGCAAGCCTGCTGAGCGCGGTGGGGTTGCCCGAGTTGATCACGCACTCAGTGGAGGAGTACGAAACGCTGGCGCTCAAATTGGCGTGCGAGCCGGTGTTGCTGGCCGAGATCAGGGCGAAGCTCGCGCGCAACCGCGATACCCATCCGCTGTTCGATACCGCGCGTTTTACCCGCCATATCGAAACGGCCTACACCACCATGTGGGAGATCTGCCAGCGCGGCGAGGCGCCGAAAAGTTTTGCCGTCGCGCCGATACGCTCGTAACGCTTAGAACATGATTGTCTGGTTTGGAAACACGTTTCCCGGGCGCAGCGCAGCACCATAGGCGACGCAAAGCGTCGCCGTTCTTAGACGGCCGCCGAAGGCGGCCTTATGGTGGTGCGCTGCAGACCCGGGATCGTTCCAGTCTGTGGCGGTCCCGGATCAGCGGTGCACCGTTCGCGCCATAAGCGCGTTTACGCGCGTCTTCGGCGCGCCATAAGCGCGTTTACGCGCGTCTTCGACGCGCTATGGCGCTCACGCTGCACCGCATCCGGGACACGTGTTTCAATTCCGAACGATCATGCTCTATGGACCGCCGCGGCGCAGATCCGCCTCGATGGTCAGCTTGGTCCCGGCGCCGAAGCGGACGCGATAGACCTGCATGTTCTCCATGATCCGCTGCACGTAATTGCGGGTCTCGGAAAACGGGATGCGCTCGACCCAGTCGATGGCATCGACCTTGGGGTCGCGCGGGTCGCCGTAGCGGGCGGTCCAATCCTTCACCCGGCCGCGGCCGGCATTGTAGGCGACGAAGGCAAGGATGAACGAGCCGCGATAATCTTTGAGTACATCGCCAAGTTCGGCCGCGCCGATCTGCGTATTGTAAACCGTGTCCTTGAGCAGCCGGTTCTGATCGAACGGCACCTTGAACTTGCCGGTCACGTAGCGGCCGGCGGCGGGCGTCACTTGCATCAGGCCGAGCGCGTTGGCGGTCGATACCACGCGGGGATTGAAGCCGCTTTCCTGGCGCGCGATCGAATAGAGCAGGGCCGGCTCGATCGGCGGGCCGATCGGCTCGTATTTCGGCATGCCGACGGTCGGATAGGCGTAGACCTCGAAGGGGAATCCGCGCGCGAGCGCGGCCTTGCCCAAGAGCAGCATCGAGCGCCCGTCCTCGTGGTGCGCGGTCAGCTCGCCGATCAGGCCCAGCTTGCCTGTGTCGCCGGAATTTTCGCCGGAATCCACCGCCATGATGGCGGCAAGATCGCGCTCGCCGATGATGTAGAGCAGCTCGACCGCGCGCACGACCTCGTCGTGCAAGGCCTTGCTGCGCTCGCCTGGCGCGGGCCCCGGGGCGGGGCGCAGCTCGAGTTTGGCATGGCCGAGCTTGGCGCGCGCGATCTGGCCGTAATAGGCGGTCGAAAATTGCGCCGCCCGCTCGTAGTGGCTGCGCGCCTCGTCGGCGCGGCCCAGTTCTTCGGTGGCGCGTCCCTGCCAATAGGCGGCGCGCGCCTTGGCGATCGGGTTGTCGGTGTCGAGCGCGACCTTGTTGAAATGTTCGAGCGCGCGCTGCGGATCGTGCAGGAAACGCAGCGCGATCCAGCCGGCGGTGAAAGGCGCTTCGACGCGATATACGGGACGATTTGGCAGGGCGGCATCGCGGGCGACCACGTAGGCCGTCTTGGCATCGCCAATATCGAGCAATTTGCGGGCGAGAAAGCGCCGCTCCGTCCACCATTCGTCCACATCGTAAAATTGCGCGGCATCGTTCGGGACGGTCAACATCAGGGCGCCGGCCTCGGCAACCTTGTCCTGACGCCGCAAGAGCTGGACGCGGCTGAAAATATAGCCGGAATCGGTCCGCGCGGCGGCCGGCACCGCATCGAGCAGGGCGGCGGCGTTGCTTTCTTTCCTGATCACAGCGACGCGCGCGCGTGCAATGGTAAGGTCGACGCCGCCTAGGCGTCCAGCCGCGCGCATGCCGGCTTCCACATCCTCGACGGTGAGGCGGCGGTCCATGCGGATCTTGTGGTCCTCACGGGTGAGATATTTCTCGAACAAGTCATAGGCGGTGGACTCAACGTCGGCTGTGATGAGATCAGCGCGCCAGGCGTCTTTGACCAGCGCTTCGGCCTCCGCGCGATCGCCTTGGGAAGCGAGTGCGCGCGCGAGCGCAAACTTGCCTTTGGCGGTGCGCGGCTTGTCGCCGCGGAAAAATGCACGCACGGTGGAGGCCTCGCGCCGTTCCGTCCAAAGCGTTGCCTCGGCGCGCCGGCGGAAGAACCATATGCTCGGCCAGTTTGGATTGTTGGCTATGAAAGCTGAGTAGCGGTCGAAGCTTGCGCCATTGTCGTCGCTGCGCAACAGCACCCATTCGACCACCTTGCTGGCTACCGGATCCTTCATGCTGCGCGCAATATCGGTCGCGTCGCGGTGCCGGCTCTTGCGCACGAGATCGATCGCTTGACGCACGGAGTTGAGGTCTGTGAGCGGTGGCAGTTCGGTGATCGTGGCGCCCGGTTTGGGCGGGGCAACGGGAGCAGGCGGTGCAGCGCTCGCCGCAGATTTGTCCTTATTGGCAGTGGGCGCACCGGAAGACGATGGACGCGGGCGTGGCAGCGGTGGCTCCTTGGCGGCTTTAGCTGCGGTCTCCGTGACACGTCCTTCGGGCGCCGGCGTAGTCTGCGCACCGGCCGCGGCGCAAAATCCGAGCAGTCCCGCAAGCGCGGTCATGGTGAGCAGCGCAGTCTTGGGGAGCAGCGCAGTCTTGGGGAGCAATGTCAGGCGGCCAGTTGCGGTCACTTTTTCATCTCTCTGCCATCTCTGCGGCGGTTGGCGCAGGCATTCGATAATTCAGACTACTTGATTGATAATATTGATGAAACAGTATCACTCAGGAATATGTAAGATTCGTGGCAAAGTCCCGCGGAATCGGTCGTGAGCGACGATTCTCCACCGGGGCTTTCATCCGTTGCCGCGACCCGATATCAATGCATGCTAGCACGCGCCGGTCCAGTGCCGGCGGCAAGGCGCCACGCGCGTATCGAGGACCATCATGACCGCAAAGACGAGTTTTAGTGGGTCGTTCACCGCGCTTGTGAGCCCATTGCAGAACGGCTCAGTGGACCAAAAGGCGTTTCGCGGGCTGGTTGAATGGCAAATCTCCGAGGGCACCAGTGGTCTTGTCCCAGTCGGCACCACCGGCGAGAGCCCGACGCTGTCCCACGACGAGCACAAGGAAGTGGTCGAATGGTGCGTCGATCAGGCCAAGGGCCGCGTGCCGGTGATCGCGGGCGCGGGATCGAATTCGACCAAGGAAGCGATTGAGCTGTCGCAGCATGCCGAAGGCGCCGGTGCCGACGCGGTGCTGATCGTGACGCCCTATTATAACAAGCCGACGCAAGAAGGTCTCTACCAGCACTATAAGGCGATTAACGACGCCATCGGTATTCCGATCATCATTTACAACATTCCGGGCCGTTCCGTGGTCGATATGTCGGTGGAGACCATGGCGCGGCTGTTCGCGTTGAAGAACATCGCCGGCGTCAAGGACGCCACGGCGAATATGGTGCGCGTGTCGCAGCAGCGCGCGGTCATGGGTGAGGGGTTCAATCAGCTCTCGGGCGAGGACGCGACCGCGCTTGGTTTCATGGCGCACGGCGGACACGGCTGCATTTCGGTAACGTCGAACGTGGCGCCGCGGCTGTGCGCCGAATTTCAAACCGCGTGCCTGAAGGGAAATTTCGCCGCCGCGCTCAAGCTGCAGGACAAGCTGATGCCGCTGCATACGACGTTGTTCATCGAGACAAATCCGGCGCCGGCCAAGTACGCGCTCTCGCTGCTGGGAAAATGCGCGGAGACCGTGCGGCTGCCGCTGGTGGGGGTCACGAACACGACCAAAAACGCAGTGCGCGAAGCGATGGTGCACGCGGGATTGATCAACTAGCTCATCCGCTCATTCCCGCGAAAGCGGGAATCCAGAGGCCGCTCGCTCTGATTTTTCAGACTCTTGCACCTGGGTCCCCGCTTTCGCGGGGACGAGCGGACATCAAAACCAACTTTACCTGATCGAAATTCACCGTAGGTTATTTGATCTCAACCAAGCCAACTTGATTGGTCAGGCTGTTGGCCGTCACCGGATTGCCGTTGGGCATGACGTCCATCTTGCGAACGATATCGCCGCCGCCCGGGATCGCCCAGGTCTGGAATTGCTCGGTCTTGGGATCGAACCGCACGATGGTGTTCGGTTTGGCGAACGACTCGTTGTACCAGATCGCGCCTTTGGCGAAGACGATGCCGTAGGGCTGCGATTGTGGGCCGCTCGGCGAAGCCCATTCCTTGTGTTCACCGGTCGCCAAGTTGAGACGGCCGAGGAATCCGCGCGAAAAATCGGCATACCAGACTTCATCGCCGGTGATGGCGATGCGGCGCGGGCGAGAGGCTGGATTTGGCAGGGTGTATTCTTTGACCGCCAGGGTTTTTGGATCGATGGTGGCAAGCTTGTTGGTGCCGAACAGGCATAGCGTCGGGACGCCCTTCGGGCTGACCAGAATGCCGTAGGGCCGCGAGCGCGGCGTCGGCATGGCGATGAGCTTGAACTCGCCGGTCCTCGTATCGAGGCGGCCGACGGTGTTGGAATTCTGCGCGGTGAACCAGAGCATGCCGTCGTGTGCGAACGAGAGGCTGTGCGGATCTTTCACATTGGGGTCCGGTATCTTGTATTCGGTGGTCAGCCCGGTCCTGGGATCGAGCTTGCCGATCAGGGCTTTGTGGTTGCCGGTGAACCAGATGTTGCCATCCTGGTCCTCGACCAGCCCATGCGGCCCGGTATGCGGCGTCTTGAGCACATATTCCCGGATCGCACCTGTCTTGGGATCGACCCGCCCGAGCTTGTTGACCAGCTGCCCGGTCCACCAGATGGCGCCGTCCTTGGTGGCGACCGGATCGTGCGGGCGCGAGCCCAGCGTCGGCACATCCCACATTTTGATCGTGGCCTGAACCGGGCCGGGGATAATGACCGCGGGCGGCCGCGGACGCTCCGGGAAGTTCTTGATCAGATAGGCCGTCACCGCCGGCCATTCCTCCGGCGCGATCGGCGTGTCGAAGTTCTGCATCATGTGCTGGAGCGTGTTCCAGCCCGCCGGCGTGTAGCCCGCGCGCGCGCGGTTGATGTCGTGGCAGGCACCGCAAACCTTGACGACGGTTTCCTTGCCGGGGCCGTCAGGGAAAGGCGGCGGCGGTTGCTGGCTCCAGGCCTGCGATGCGGTGCCCAGCAGAATGGCGGTGAAAATCGGGACAATCGATCGAGCGGACATGTTTCCCCCTGATGAGCGCCTTGTGGTTTGGTCGGCATGCGCTTTCTTGGAAAGCTTGGCTGGCGAAGGGTGATCTCGTCAAGCCGTCGGATCGGCTGCGGGCGGGCAGGCATTTGTCAAATTACCAGCGCGACACCGGAGACAAACAACAGCGCAAGCACGACCTTGCGAAAGGCTGCCTCGTCCAGGCGGCCGTAGAGTTTTATGCCCGCCCAGGTGCCGAGCAGCAGCGCCGGCAATCCGAGCAGAAACAACCTGATCGTTTCGCCGGATATCGCTCCGCCGCCGCCGAGCCAGGCCGCGCTCATGGCGAATGTCGCAACGCCCACGGGCTGGAAGACCGCGCGCTGCTGATCCTTTGGCCAGCCGCGCAGCTGGCACCAGATGGTGGCGATGATGCCGGCAAGTCCGGTCGCGCCGCCGAGCATGCCGTTGAGAATCCCGATCCCGGTGTCGGCTGCCGGTCCAGCCGCGATTGGCGGCATGGTCGGGCGAACAAATCCATACAGGCTGTAGAGCACGAGCACGGCGCCGATGCCGGTCCGCATCTGCGCAGGCGCGACCCAGTTCACGAGCGCAACACCGAGCGGGACACCGATCGCAGCGCCAAGGACGAACGGTCACAGCCGTCGCCAGTCTAGCGCTCCACGCAGCTTCCAAACGGCGTAGCCCTGCACAATGAGGCCAAAACCGATGATCAAGGTCGCGGTTTGCAGCGGTGTCAGAATGTAAAGCCAGACCGCGGCCGCCACGAGGCCGAAGGCGAAGCCGGCAAGGCCGGCGACCAGGGCTGCAACAAAAGTCGCGCCGAGGAAGAGTAATGGCGACGAGGGTAGGGTCGAGGTTCGAATCCATGTGCCCGCTCCCAAATCTTGAGCGAGCAGCGCTTGCATGGGTGAACCCACTTCACGGGGAGGCTGCGGTGTCCCCAAGACGCAATGAATACTATGTTTTTTTAGCGCGCTCAACCCGCTCTTGTGCGGGGGGTTGCACAGAAGATGCGGTCAAATTAGTTTGCGATTACGGGGGAAACGCAGTCTCCCCGTCAGATGGCCGTGCCGTCCAAGCGCTGCGCAACACTCGAGTTGTCGAGGAGATTGCGCATGACGGCAGGGTCCACAAATTTCCAACCAGGCGACGTCCGTTCCACGGTTAACCTGCTCTATGCCGCGCGCGGCGTACGCGGGTTCGGCGACGGCTTCGCCGTCATCATCCTGCCGGTGTATCTCACAGCGATCGGATTTAGCCCATTTGAAATCGGCATCGTTGCAACCGTTGCACTGCTGGGGTCGTCGCTGCTGACGCTGGCGGTTGGCTTTATCGCTCCGCGGCATGACCTGCGCAATCTGCTCATGCTTGGCGCGGCGCTGATGGTGGCAACGGGACTGGCCTTTCCCCAGGTCGAGCACATCGCCTTCATTGGTCTCGTGGCGTTTGTCGGCACCATCAATCCGCAGACCGGCGACAGCGGCGTGCTGGTGCCGCTCGAACACGCAATGCTGGCCCAGGGCGTGCCCGATAAGGAGCGCACGCGCGCCTTTGCCCGCTACAGCCTGACCGGGGCGCTCGCGACCGCAGCCGGCGCGCTGGCGGCGGCGCTGCCGGATTTCCTCGTCGCGGCGGGGGTGGGCAAGATCGCGGCATTCCAGGGCATGTTCTACCTCTATGCCGCACTCGGTCTCGTGGGCGGCGCGCTCTACCGGCGATTGCCGCACGCGCAGGCCCAGCAAACGGGTCCGAGTACGCCGCTGGGACCGTCGCGCTTCGTGGTCTACAAGCTCGCCGCCTTGTTCAGTCTCGACTCGTTTGCCGGCGGCTTCATTGTGCAATCGCTGATGGCGCTCTGGCTGTTCGAGCGGTTCGATCTGTCGTTGTCCGCCGCCAGCCTGTTCTTTTTCTGGTCGAGCGTGTTCACCGCGTTCTCCTATCCCGTGGCCGCTCGGTTGTCGCGGCGCATCGGCCTCATCAACACCATGGTATTCACCCACATCCCGTCCAGCATCTTTTTAATCTTGGCGGCGTTCACGACCAATCTCTATCTGGCGCTTGCGCTCTTGCTGATCCGGTCCGCGCTCTCGCAGATGGATGTGCCGGCGCGATCGTCCTATGTCATGGCCGTGGTCACGCCGGCCGAGCGGACCGCCGCCGCGAGCGTCACGGCGGTACCGCGCAGCCTCGCTTCGTCCGTCAGCCCGGCGTTTGCCGGGCTCATGCTCGGCACGGCATTTTCGGGCTTGCCGCTGGTCGTTTGCGGCGTACTCAAGATCGTCTATGACGTGACGCTCCTGTATTCGTTTCGGCACGTCAAGCCGCCGGAGGAAATTTAACCGCAAAGCAGGCTAGGATGTCGCCATGGCCGCCAAAGCCGAACGTAAATTCAAGCTCGTCGCCGACAACCGCAAGGCGCGGTTCAATTATGCCATCGGCGAAACCTTTGAGGCCGGGATCGCGCTCACCGGCAGCGAAGTGAAATCCCTGCGGGTAGGAAAAGTCAGCATCGGGGAATCCTACGCCGGCGCGCGCGACGGCGAGCTGTGGCTCTACAATTGCAACATCTCGGAATACAAGCAGGCCGGCCGCTTCACGCATGCGCCCAAGCGGCAGCGCAAGCTCCTCCTGCACAAGCGCCAGATCAACAAGCTGATCGGCGCGGTCGAGCGCGAAGGCATGACGGTGGTGCCGCTCAAGCTCTATTTCAACGAAAGGGGCCGTGCCAAGATCGAGCTTGCTCTCGGCAAGGGCAAGAAGCTGCACGACAAGCGCGAGACCGAAAAGAAGCGCTCGTGGGAGCGCGAGCGCGGCCGGCTCATGCGGCAGAAAGGCTAACGCTATGGCTTCGGAACGCCTCATCGGCATGCTGATCTTCCCGCGGCTCACGCAGCTCGACATGACCGGCCCGTACGAGGTGCTGGCGCGGCTGCCGAACACCATGGTCCACCTTGTCGCCCATACGCTCGATGCGGTGAAGACCGACCGCGGGATGATGATCTTACCGAGCGCGACCTATGCGGACTGTCCGCAGCTCGACGTGGTGATGGTTCCAGGCGGCCCCGGGCAGCAAGACCTCATGGAAGACGCAACGGCGCTCGAATTCCTGCAACGGCAGGCACGGGCGGCTAAATATGTCACGTCGGTATGTACCGGTTCGCTGGTCCTGGGTGCGGCCGGCTTGCTCAGAGGAAAGCGCGCGACCTGTCACTGGGCGGCGATTGAGCATCTCAAGCCGCTTGGTGCGATTGCTGTGCACGAGCGGGTCGTCGTGGACGGCCATATCGTCACCGGTGCAGGTGTCGCGGCCGGTATTGATTTTGCTCTCGCGCTCGCAGCGATCCTCGAAGGCGAGGAGGTCGCTCGCCAGATTCAACTTCAGATCGAGTACGATCCGAACCCGCCGTTCAATTCGGGCTCGCCGCGGACCGCATTGCCGGAAACGCTCGAGGCGGTGCGCAAGCGGCTTGCGAAGTTGAACGAGGAGCGGCGGGAGGTGGCGCTGCGCGTCGGCAAGAAACTTGGTGTTCCGCAGAGTTCTTAATCAAAGATGACTCACGTCAGGTTCGAACGAGGATCGTCATGTCACTTCCGACCAAACTCGATCATTGTGTCATCCATGTCTCCGACTGGGTGCGCTCCAACGCATTCTATCGCGACGTGCTCGGCGCCGAGCTGGTGGCGCGGCCGGTCGGCTTTGCCTATCGCTTTGGCGAGGAGCAGCTCAATGTGCATGGCCCGGGGGTGAAGCCGGCGGAGGTGGCGCGGCTGCCGGTGCTGCCCGGCAACAGCGATCTGTGTTTTGAGTGGCAGGGGCCGATCGCGGACGCGATCGCGCATCTAACGCGTCATGGCGTGGCAATCGAGCGCGGCCCGCTTGAGCGATTCGGCGCCCAGGGCAGGGGGACGAGCGTCTATTTCCGCGATCCGGACGGCTCGCTGATGGAATTCATGTCGTATGTCGATCCATTGAAATAAGTCATTGGTCAGCCGACACTGATGCGTGATCGAATGGTGCTTCGGCGCATGACGCCGCAGTTCGGAGCGCGGGCCTATGGCAATGCCGCCTCGCAATCTTCTCGTTCTTCCCGACAACCTGCCGGTTCCGCAGGATGATGGCGGCGCGCGTCATCTTGTCGGCTTAAGGCTGCCGGATATTACTTTGCCGGCGACCGACGGGTTGGCAGTCTGCCTGGCGAAGCTCGCCGGGCGCACGATCGTCTATGTCTATCCGCGTACCGGCATTCCTGGCGTGCCGTTGATCGAAGGCTGGGACGCCATTCCCGGCGCGCGCGGCTGCACGCCGCAATCGTGCGGTTTTCGCGACCATTTTGCGGAATTAAAGGGTCTGGGTGTGGCGCAGCTGTTCGGATTGTCGACGCAGTCAACCGACTATCAGCGTGAAGTGGTGGAGCGGCTGCACCTGCCGTTCGCGATTCTGTCGGATGCGGATTTCAAGCTCACCCGTGCGATTCGACTCCCGACCTTCGATGTCGCAGGCATGACGCTGATCAAGCGCATGGCGTGGATCATCGACGATGGCGTCATCGCCAAGGCATTCTATCCGGTGTTCCCGCCGGACAAGAACGCGGAAGAAGTGATCTCTTGGCTGCGGGAATCAAGATAGGCGCGTATCTGCGCGAAGACGGCATGGAACATTTCCGGCGTCAGCACCCTGGTGTTGGTGTTGTAGCGCGAGCAATGATAGCTGCTGAATAAGGTGTAGGCGCCGATCGTGGCCGTACCGCCGTGGCGAAACGCGGCGGCCGAGCGCTTGGCCCCGAGTGCAGTGACGGTGGTGTCGTGCGCGATGCGGCCGAGCGCCAAGATGGCGGCAAGTTTCGGCATTTCTGCGATGATACTTTTGAGGAAATCACGGCAGGCCGTGATTTCCACCGGTGTCGGCTTATTTTCCGGCGGGACGCAGCGTACTGCGTTGGTGATGCGGGCATCGATCAGGGTCAGTCCGTCGTCCGGATGGGCCTGATAGCTCCCTTGCGCGAAGCGGTAATGAGCCAGCGTTTGGTAGAGCAGATGACCGGCATAATCGCCGGTGAACGGCCGGCCGGTGCGGTTGGCGCCCTGCAGGCCGGGCGCCAGACCTACAATCAGCAGCCGGGCGTCGATCGGGCCGAAGGAGGGTACCGGCGCATTGAACCATTCCGGCTCGCGCGTGCGCCAACTTTCGCGAAAGGTGACAAGGCGCGGGCAGCGCGGGCAATTGCGGCCGGGCTCGGCCATCGCTGTCTAGACCATGATCCGATTCAATTGAATCGGATCATGGTCTAGCCTCTTGTTTGAGCATGATCTTTTCCGAAAACCGGTTTCCACTTTTCGGGATCATGCTCTATCGCTCCTCGAAATCCTCGTCATCGGCACCGGCGGGGGCGGGTGTGCGCGGTGCCGTTGGTCCGCGCTGGAGGAATTGCGGCGTATGCTGGCGCGGCTCACGCGGCTCACGCGTCTCGCGCGGCTCACGTGCCGGACGATCGGTGGGATCGCGGCCGATTTTCGACTGCAACTCCACGATGTCGATGAAAACATCGGCCTGGCGGCGCAATTCGTCGGCTACCATCGGCGGCTGAGTCGTAATAGTGGACACCACGGTGACGCGCACGCCGCGGCGCTGCACCGCCTCGACGAGCGAGCGGAAATCACCGTCGCCGGAGAACAGCACAATGTGGTCGATGTGGTTCGCAAGCTCCATGGCATCGACTGCGAGCTCGATGTCCATGTTGCCCTTGACCTTGCGTCGGCCAGTCTGGTCGACGAATTCCTTGGTCGCCTTGGTCACCACGGAATAGCCGTTGTAGTCGAGCCAATCGATCAGCGGCCGGATTGAGGAATATTCCTGATCCTCGATGATGGCGGTGTAATAAAACGCGCGCAGCAGGTTGCCGCGGGACTGGAACTCGCGCAGGAGGCGCTTGTAGTCGATGTCGAAACCGAGCGATTTGGCGGTGGCGTAAAGATTGGCGCCGTCAATAAACAATGCGATTTTTTCGGTTGGCAGGGACATGGTTTCACTCTCTTTAGGTCATCGAAATCCAACCCATCGGATACCTCGCCATAGGCAATGAAAATGGCGAAGCTCGCTGGTGTGGCGTGATCTGGCAGCAACCGTGGTGCTTTCAGCAAATGCGGCCCACGCGATGCGGCGGACGGTACGACATAATGAATGAGGTTAAATTCGCACCGGCCGGACTGGTTTCCCAATTAGGTTTTGCAACAGTTTTATTGACACCCCTTGCCTAACAGACGCCGGCCGGGACGCACAAGCCGAAAAATGCATTTCATGCTTGCACTTTTGCTGGCGGAGGGATACCTAACGGCAACGATTTCGGACAACGCTACGTTGCAGGAGTTCATGCATGGCCCGCGTCACGGTCGAAGATTGTATCGACAAGGTCGAAAACCGCTTCGATCTCGTGCTACTCGCCAGTCATCGCGCGCGCATGGTCTCGTCCGGCGCCCAAATCACCATCGAGCGCGATAATGACAAGAATCCGGTGGTGGCATTGCGCGAAATAGCCGAGCAGACGATCTCGCCAGGCGATCTCAAGGAAGACCTCATCCATTCGTTGCAGAAATACGTCGAAGTCGACGAACCCGAGTCTGCGACAATACCGCTGGTTGCGGGAACCGGCGCGCCGGTCGATGCCGACGATACCGATGTGGCGGTGGAGCACATGAGCGAAGAAGAGCTGCTCAAGGGGCTGGAAGGACTGGCGCCCCCCGCGGAACAACCAGAAGACGAGGGGGAATGAGCCCGCGACGGCATTTTCCGCTCACCCGAATACGATACGACGGCCCGGAGGACCCGGGCCGTTGGCATTTTAGCAACCGAATTAACGGCTGGTTACGGCTGCGCCCTTGCGGCTCAGCCAAATTCCCATGATATTTTGCGTGAAGATAAACGCTCGGTCCATAATGTTGCGGCAGCTGAAAGGTGAGCATGGCTCGTTCGACCACCGATCTGCCTCGCACACCGCGTGGGCCACGGCGGCTCGCGCCGCTTAAGCGCGGCCTGAATATTGTCTCACAAGTTATTGGAAAACCAGCTAAAAAAGCGGATGAAGTTGGGGCCGAAAAGCCGCCCATGATGCGGCAATATGACCTGATCGAGCGGGTGCGGTGCTACAACCCGGCCACCAACGAGGCCCTGCTCAATCGTGCCTACGTCTACGCCATGAAGGCGCATGGCGAGCAAAAGCGGGCCTCCGGGGACCCCTATTTCTCCCATCCGCTCGAAGTCGCGGCCATTTTGACGGATCTCAAGCTCGACGATTCCACGATTGCTGCGGCACTCCTGCACGATACGATCGAAGATACCCCGACCACGCGCGCGGAGATCGAGCAGATCTTCGGCCACGATATTGGTGTGCTGGTCGAGGGCCTGACCAAGCTCAATAAGCTAGAGCTGGTATCCAAAGAAGCCAAGCAGGCGGAAAATTTGCGCAAGCTCCTGCTGGCGATTGCCGAAGACGTGCGCGTGCTCCTGATCAAGCTCGCCGACCGGCTGCACAATATGCGCACGCTCAATCACCTGGCGGCCGACGTACGCCGGCGGATGGCCGAGGAAACGCTCGACATCTATGCGCCGCTGGCCGGGCGCATCGGCATGTACGAGTTGCGCGAGGAACTGGAGGACCTGTCGTTCCGTGAGCTCAATCCAGAGGGTCATCGGGCGATCAGCGAGCGTCTTAATGCGCTCGCCGACCGTCACAAGGACCTGATCGCGGAGATCGAGCAGCAGCTCGTCACCAAGCTCGCTGAATCCGGCATTGCTGCCGTCGTCGAAGGCCGGCGAAAGCACGCCTATTCGATCTGGCGCAAGATGGAGCGCAAATCGATCGGCTTCGAGCAGCTCTCCGATATCTTTGGCTTTCGGGTGATCGTGAAGACGCATTCGGAATGCTATCAAGCGCTCGGCATCGTGCACACGACCTGGCCGGTGGTTCCCGGCCGTTTCAAGGACTACATCTCCACTCCCAAGCAGAACGACTATCGCGCGATCCATACCACCGTGATCGGCCCAGGCCAGCAGCGCGTCGAATTGCAGATCCGCACCGAGGAGATGCACGAGATTGCCGAATACGGCATCGCGGGGCATGCGTTCTACAAGGATGATGCCGGCTCGCCGACCGAAATGCTCGCGCGCGAGTCAAGTTCCTATGCCAAGCTGCGGTACACCATTGAATCGCTCTCCGAAGGCTCGAACCCGGAAGAATTCCTTGAGCACACCAAGCTCGAATTGTTCCATGACCAAGTGTTCTGCTTCACGCCGAAAGGCAAGCTGATTGCGCTGCCGCGCAAAGCCAGTCCGATCGACTTTGCCTACGCCGTGCACACCGATGTCGGCAACCACACCGTCGGCTGCAAGATCAACGGCAAATTTGCCCCACTCGTGTCCGAGCTGGCCAACGGCGATGAGGTCGAAATCGTTACCTCAAAAGCGCAGACGGCGCCGCCGGCAGCCTGGGAATCGATTGTGCGTACCGGCAAGGCGCGCGCAGCGATCCGCCGGGCAACGCGCGTGGCCGTGCGCAACCAATACGCCGGGCTTGGCCAGCGCATCGTCGAGCGGCTTTGCCAGCGCGCAAAACGCGAATATTCGTATGAGAAACTCGCCGGTGCGCTGCCGCGGCTCGCGCGCTCCTCGATCGAAGACGTGTTTGCCGCTGTGGGGCGCGGCGAGATGCGGCCCTCGGATGTCGCGCGCGCCATGTATCCGGATTACAAGGAAGAGCGTATCGCCGCCGTTCCTCCGCCGAAATCGGAAGGCGGCTGGTTCGGCTTGAAAAAAGCCAAGGCGGTGAAATTCAAGGTGCCGGTGGTGCGCGGCGACGGCGTCGCGATTCCAGTCCGCGGGATCAACGACGAGCTGCCCATACGCTTTGCACCGAACGGCGGGGCGGTGCCGGGCGATCGTATTGTCGGCATTCTCACTCCCGGCGAGGGCATCACCATCTATCCGATCCATTCGCCGACGCTGAAAGATTTCGAGGACACGCCCGAACGCTGGCTCGATGTGCGCTGGGACATCGATGAGCAAGTCCCACAGCGTTTTCCCGCGCGGATCGCCGTGCAATCGATGAACGAGCCCGGCACGCTTGCCCAGATCACTCAGGTGATTGCCGAGCACGACGGCAATATCGACAATGTTCGCATGTCCCGCCAGTCGCCTGATTTCACCTCGCTCACGATCGATCTCGAAGTGTATGACCTCAAGCATCTCAGCTCGATCATCGCGCAGATACGCGCCAAGAAAGTGGTGGCCAGCGCGGAACGGGTGACCGGGTGAGCCGGGTTGTGGAGAAGACCGAGACGCGAGCGGGCAGGGGTGAGCTTGCGCATCTGCGCCTGGGCGTCAACATCGACCACATAGCCACAATCCGCAACGCGCGCGGCGGGCGCCATCCCGATCCGGTTCGTGCGGCCAAGCTTGCGATCGAGGCCGGCGCCGACGGCGTTACGGCGCACCTGCGCGAGGACCGCCGCCATATCCGCGACGACGATATTGCCCGGCTCAAGGCCGAACTCGCCAAGCCGGTCAATCTGGAAATGGCGGCCACGGCGGAAATGGTGACGATCGCGCTCAAGACAAAGCCGCATGCGGTCTGCCTTGTCCCGGAGCGGCGCGCGGAGCGCACCACGGAAGGCGGGCTCGACGCAATCGGTGGGCGAGAAGCGCTCGCGCCGATGATCGGGCAGTTGAAGGCCGCGGGAATTCGGGTGTCGCTGTTCATTGCGGCCGATCCGGCGCAGATCCGGACGGCCATGGCGCTGGGTGCGCCGGTCATCGAGATCCATACCGGGGCTTGGTGCGAGGCGCTGGCCCATGGCGATCAGGCGGCCACCACAGCCGAGTGGAAGCGGATCGGCGCGGGGGCGAAGCTCGCCAAGAACCTGGGGCTCGAAGTTCATGCCGGCCATGGACTGGATTACGACAGTGCCGAGACGATCGCCGCGCTGCCGGAGATCGTCGAGCTCAACATCGGCCATTTCCTGATCGGGGAGGCGACTTTCGTCGGCCTTGCCGAAACCGTAAAACGTATGCGCGCGGCAATGGATCGCGGGCGCGCCAAGGCGTGCCGATGATTATCGGCATCGGCTCCGACATCACCGACGTGCGGCGGATCGCCAATGTCATCGAGCGTCACGGCGATCGCTTCCTCGACCGCATCTTCACCGCGACCGAGCGCGCGCGCGCCGAAGGCAAAAGGAACCGCATCGAGACCTATGCCAAGCGCTTCGCGGCCAAGGAGGCTTGCGCCAAAGCGCTTGGGACCGGCCTGCGCGCGGGCGTGTGGTGGCGCGATATGGGAGTGGTGAATCTCGCCTCCGGCCGGCCCACGATGGAGCTCACGGGCGGCGCGCTCAAACGGCTCGTGACAATTACGCCTGCGGGCTACGCGCCGCGCATCGACCTCACCCTCACGGACGAGGGGCCGATGGCGCAGGCTGTGGTGATGATTTCGGCGGTGCCGGTGGGCTCGAATTGGGATCGCTGACGCGCCTGCCGCGCAAGTGAGCAATGTCATGAAGATTTCTAATTAAGCCTATGGTGTGGCGCATTAATTCTTAAATTTAAGGACTCACAAAAACACTCCGCTGCTGGTTTGCGCCTTGGCGTTTCAAAGGCTACAAGATCGCGGGGCGCGCATCCAGTCGCGGGCGAGAGGTCGATGAGCGTGATGGCCAAAACTAACCCGAAGAAGGAGAACCAATTCGTCGAATTGGTTCGTCTGCTCATTCATGCCGCAATTATAGCGCTGGTCATCCGCACTTTCTTGTTTCAGCCCTTCAACATTCCTTCCGGCTCGATGAAAGCGACGCTGCTGGTCGGCGATTACCTCTTCGTGTCGAAATACAGCTATGGCTTTAGCCGCTATTCATTGCCGTTTATCAATCCCGCCTTTTTCACCGGGCGCATCGTGGGCTCGCAGCCCGAGCGCGGCGATGTCGCGGTGTTCCGGCTGCCCGCGGATGATTCAACCGATTACATCAAACGCGTCATCGGTCTGCCCGGCGACCGTATCCAGATGATCCAGGGACTCTTGCATATCAACGGCGCGCCGGTGAAGCGCGTGCAAATTCCCGATTTCGCCGGCGAAGAGCCATGTGGCCCGCTGGCATTCGTCAGCCGCGTCAAGCGATGGCGAGAGACGCTGCCGAACGGAGTTGTCCACGAGACCCTCGACTGCTTGGATCAAGCGGGTTTCCCGGACACGACCCAGGTCTTTACGGTCCCCGAGGGCAACTATTTCATGATGGGCGACAACCGCGATAATTCGACCGACAGCCGTTTTCCGTCCGTCGGATTTGTCCCTTTCGATAATCTGGTCGGCAAGGCGCAGATCATTTTCTTCACCGTTCGCGAAGGCGAACTCGCGCGGGAGGTCTGGCGCTGGCCATGGTCGGTTCGCTGGAACCGGCTGTTTACGATTGTGCGATGAGGCGACCGGCCAAGAGCGGCGATAGCAAAGCGACGTCGACGCCGCGCTCGGACGAGCACGCGATCGCGCGCCCGCTGCCGCGCGGTAAATCGCGCCGCACCAAAACGACTCTGACGGCGATCGAAACCACCATCGATCATCACTTCAACGATGCCGCCCTGCTCGAACACGCATTGACCCACGTTTCGGCGATCAAGGGCGGCAACCGTGCCGGCAGCTACCAAAGGCTTGAATTTCTGGGCGACCACGTGCTCGGATTGGTGATTTCCGACATGCTGTTTCGCGCCTTTCCCAAGGCCGACGAGGGTGAACTCTCGCGCCGGCTCGCCGATCTTGTGCGGCGGGAGAGCTGCGCGGAAGTCGCGCGTGCGATCGATCTCGGCACGGCGCTCAAACTTGGAGCTTCGGAAGCCCATGCCGGTGGACGCGTGCGCACAGCGATCCTGGCTGATGCGTGCGAGGGGCTGATTGGCGCCGTGTTTCTCGATGGCGGCTATGCCGCCGCGACTGCCATGATCGAACGGCTTTGGGGGGAGCGTAT
>CAZNSG010000203.1:0-7827 GCA_964575715.1 uncultured Hyphomicrobiales bacterium
TGAGGCACCGCCAGACGAAAGAGGCGGCAACAGATAGGTTCCACCTACAGCCACCGCGTCACATCTCGACTCTACCCGACATCGACCAAACAGCGGACGTGCCGACTCCGACGCTTCGTGCCAATCGCGTAATTGTGGCCGAACAATAATTGAGAACTCAAATTCCCTTACTTGGGGTTGAGTCTCGATCCATCAGAACTTGTTTGCCTCGCAAGCCAGGGCTGCCACTCAGGCGTATCCGGCAGCGGCGGATTGGCGTCGGCGCGCGCTCCAATGCCCGGGGTGCCCAGCGCAATGAACGACGCGAGCATCAGGTGAACTCGCCCCGCGGCTGTACTTTTGTTGTGCTTTCTGCCGCCCACCGCTCAGCCCCCTAGTTACTAATAACTCGCAATAAGCATTGACATGCCCCAAGGGCCTATGCAATATTTTTGCTACTAATTCGCAATTGCAGATCCCGTGTCGTGCTGGGCGCGCTGCGTTAGCGCGTTGATTTTGGTTGGGGAGAACGCAATGGTTCGCCGGTTTCGTGTCTGCATCGCTTTTTTGGTCGCCGTGATCGTCGGCCATGTCGGCTCGGTGAACGCTCACATCGTGGTCGAAGAACCATGGCATCCGGCCGCGGCAGCTTATCGGACGATGTTATTTCTGGGCGATCTCAAGCCGGTGGTGTGGGGTCTGATCATCGAAGCCTATGATCGCAAACATCCTGCGGCCGTGGTTGATCGACCGGCAAAGGGTTTTTTCCAAGCCCTCCCGGGATCACCCATCGAATCGATTGAGAAGGCCATTGCGAACCAGGACCGCCAAGCGCTTTATGAGTCCGTAACGCGGGCCACGTCGCAGCTCGTGCGCAAGACCCTCGCAGAAGCGGCCGAAAGCATTTCGGCACCAGGGAAGGCTTACCAGAAAATACTCGAAGCGCAGGCAATCTACCGAGCCTTCGGCGACTTCATCGCCCAGGCCGATCCCGCAGCGGGCAAGCGCCTCGGCCTCGCATGGTTGGAATTGACCAGTAGCGTCGGTTCTGCAGGTGTGCTCGGCAGCGGCACCGTCGCCCCCAACAAGCAGGCGTTCGACGACGCCCGCAAGGAGATCGAGGATTATCTGATCGCCAACTTCGAGCCGCAACGATTTTCAGCACGCAAGAGCCTGACGCCGCTTCCGGAGACCGTTGTCACGAAGCGGGGAGAGGTGAAGGTCGCACCCTGGCTGCCACCGGCCACCAATCGGAATGACCAGGATCCGTTCCCGAAGTTGGTCCTCAATTTCGAGGAGAGAAAGATCAAGGAAAGGGATTTGCCGCTGGTCGCCTACGGCGACATGTTGTTCGATAGTCCCTTTATCTTCGGCGAGCCGGCACGCTCGCTCCGCATCGCCTGCTCGACCTGCCATAATCGGGGCGACATCAACCAGACATTTTTCATCCCCGGCATGAGCCATCAGAAAGGCGCCATCGACGTCCGCGGTTCTTTTTTCAATCCGATGTTCAACGATCACCGCCGCGGCAGCCTGGACATCCCCTCACTGCGTGGCCTCCGTTTCACAGGCCCCTATGGACGCGACGGCCGATTCGGCAGTCTGCGCGACTTCACACGCAACGTCATCGTCAGCGAATTCGCAGGGCCTGAGCCCACGCCGTTCATGCTGGATGCGCTTGTCGCATATCTGCTCGAGTTTGACTTCCTGCCAAACTCGAAGCTAAACGGGCAAGGACGGCTAACCGGCAAGGCGTCGACCGCCGCGCGCCGCGGCGAGAAACTGTTTCGCAAGCCGTTCGCCCAGATGGACGATAAATCCTGCGCCACATGTCATATTCCGTCTGCGAACTTCCTTGACCGTCAAGCGCACAATATCGGGTCGGCCAAGCCGAGCTACGAAGACGCGCGCGAAGGTGCATTCGACACGCCGACATTGCTCGGCTCCCGCTTCACGGCTCCTTACTTCCACAATGGCTTGCTGCCGACGCTGGCAAGCGTGGTCGAATGGTTTGACAACCGCTACAGGCTCAAGCTGACGAAAGCGGAACGCGCCGATCTCACCGCCTATCTGGAGACGGTGGGCGACGCCGACGAGCCGTATCAGAAGTTCGAAGGAAAGGAAACGCGGTTCCGGCTCTCTTGGGAGGAGCTGACCACCTTCGCGAGCACGTTTGAGGCTCTGGTCCCCACGCGGGATGCGAAGCATGCCGACTTGATGCTCGAATCGGTCGCGAGCGACCTTGCCACCGACGCGAGCGGCATGACGAACTTGGCTGCGAAGCCGAAAGTGTACGAGCTTGCCGGCATCCTACAGGATATGCGAAAGGCGATCGGCGCGAACGACTGGGAGACCGCGGAGCAGCGCTGGGCGACATTCAAAGAGCTGCAGGAAAAGTATGATGAGGAGATGTATTGAGATGTCCCAGGCGATGTTCAACCGGCGATCGCTTCTCCTCACGGGCTTGGCTGCGGCGACACTTTCATTGGGAGCCGGTGCCGCCACTGCTCAAAAGCAGAGGGGGCTCGTTCTCGCCTTCATTCCCCAAGAGAACCCCGAAAAGCTGCTCGGAGACATCAAGGTGATTTCGGCCTGGCTGACGAAGGAGATTGGTGCGCCCGTGCGCGGGTTCGTGACGAGCGATCACGCCGCCGCTGTGGAAGCGTTGCGCAACAGCGATGCTGATATCTCTTTCATGGGCGCGCTGCCCTATGTCATCGCTAACAGCCAGGTCGGGGCGACGGTCGTGCTCGCGGAAGTCTATCGCGGCAAGCCTATCTACACCGGGCGCATCTTTGTGCGTCGCGATGGCGCGATCAAGAACCTCTCCGACCTCAAGGGTAAAGCCATCGCCTTCGCCGATCCCATTTCGGAGTCCGGCTATCTCTATCCGCTTGAAATCTTCGTTGAGGCAGGCCTTTTGAAGCGCGGGGACGACCTAAAGCGCTTCTTTGGCAAGGTGTTCTTCGCCGGCGGCTATCAGCAGGCCATGCAGGCCATGGCGTCGGGCTTGGTGGATGCGGCTGGCGCGAGCCAATATGCTGAGCTTCTGTTGTCGCCCGAGCAGCAATCCGAAGTGAAATGGATCGCTGAATCGAAACCTATTCCTTCGCACACCGTGATCGCCCGCAAGGACCTCGACCCAGTGTTGCGAACGAAGTTCGTCGCAGCCATGCTCAAGCTCAATGCGCCGGCGCACAGCAACCTGCTCAAGCACGTCTACAGCCCTGACGGCTATGTTGCGGCTGACCCAGGAGCCTATGATGGTGTAAAGGAGTTGGCGAAAGCCTATGGTCTGTTGAAATGAGGTTGTCCGCATGGCCACCGACGCCGTGGCGCTTCGGAACCTGTCGTACCGCTATCAGGGCGACGACCGCGAAACCATCGCCATAAAGCATCTGGACGTTCATGCCGGGGAGCGGATGGCGCTGATCGGCGCGTCAGGCGCAGGCAAGACCACACTGCTGCGGCTGCTCGACGGTCGCCTGCGCGGTTGGAGTGGTCAGGTGCGCGTGCTTGATCACGTGCTCGACCCGACGGTGCCGCCGCCGCGTGCTTGGCGCAGCGAGACTGGCTTCGTCTTTCAGGAATTTGCCCTCGTCGAGCAGGCGACGGTCCGGCAAAACGTGCTGAATGGACGTCTGGGCCGCACCCACCCAGCGTGGTCCCTGTTCGGCCGGTTCACAGAGGAAGACGAAGAGGCTGCGCTGCGGGCGATGCGCGATGTGGGCATTGAAGAGTTCGCCGACCGGCGGGCCGACCAGCTGAGCGGCGGCCAGCGCCAACGGGTCGGGATCGCCCGCTGTCTCGCGCAGGACCCGGCCCTCGTGCTGGCCGACGAACCGGTGAGCAATCTCGACCCGGTAACCGCGGAGGCGATCCTCACGCTGTTGCGGGACTGCGCGATGCGGCGGGGTGCAGCCTTGCTGATCACCTCGCATCAGCCCCGCCTGGTCGCCCGCTATGTTGATCGCTTCGTGGCACTCGATCGCGGTCGCATCGTGTTCGACGGCGCGCCGGAGGCGCTCCACGACGAGTACCTCGCCAGCATCTATGAGGACGCCGCAAACTTGCCAACACGGGAGCCTGTCGCGTGACCGTGCGGGAGCACACGACTTCGCGCCAAGATACGGACCGCCGGCAGCGCCGGCGTGACCGGAAAGTTTGGCGGCAATCCTGGGCGCAATTTTTGCTGTCGGTCGCGCTTGCCGTGCTGATCATCTGGTCGTGGGCCGACAGCGACATCGATCTCGGCAAGCTCGCCGCGAGCGGTGGACGCATCGTAGATTTCCTCGCCCGCATGGTGCCCCCCGACCTGTCGGTGTTGCCGGTTGTTGTGGAGTCGTCCGCGGAGACCTTGCGCATCGCGGTGCTCGGCACCTGCGGTTGCATTATCTTCTCGACCCTGCTCGGCCTGCTCGCGGCCGAGACGCTGACACCGCGCTGGGTTCACCGGCCGCTCAAGGGGCTGCTCGCCATCATCCGCGGGATTCCCCTGATCCTGGTCGCTATGCTCATGGTTGGCGCGGTCGGGCTTGGCCCACTGCCGGGCATTCTCGCAATCGCCTTCCACGCCACAGGCATGCTCGCCAAGTTCTATGCCGAGGCAATCGAGGGCGTCGACCGCGCGCCCATGGAGGCGCTGGAGAGCGCTGGAGCGACCTTGCTCCAGAAGCTGCGCTTCGGCGCTTGGCCACAGATGGCCCCGGTCATCGTGCGGGATACGCTCTTCCGCTTCGAGATGAACCTGCGGGAATCCCTTATTCTCGGTATCGTCGGTGCCGGAGGCATCGGCTTCTATATCCAGATCTATGTGCGCACCTTTCAGTACGAGAAGGTCGCGACGCTGACCATTGTCGTCGTCGCATTCGTTGTGCTCATTGAATTGGCGAATAGCGCTATCCGTAGGTTGATGCGGTGAGTCGATGTGCAATGGCACGGTCCGGATCAGTTGCCGGAGATTTTAAGCTGGCGCTGCGACTGAAACCGACCGCTGAAAATACCTCACGCACCGCGAGGGCTGCACGAGTGAAAGATCGAAGTGCGACGGCTGTCACCGCTATCGAGCGCTTTTGCGTCGACAGGGGACTGTGCATGACCGGTCAGCGCCGTATTATCGCGAGGATTCTTTCCGAGTCTCTCGATCATCCCGATATTGTGGAACTTCATCGACGCGTTTCGACAGTCGACCCCCAAATCGGGCTATCAACTGTCTATCGCACCGTCCGTCTGTTCGGCACGTTGGGGATCATCGAAAGGCATGATTTCGGTAACGGCAGGGTGCGCATCGAGCAAGCGCCGGCCACACATCATGACCACCTGATCAATGTCCGCTCCGGCAAAGTTGTCGAGTTTTATTCCGAGGAAATCATCCGCTTGCTGACAAAGATTGCGGATCGACTTGGTTATCGTATCGTCGACCACAGGCTCAACATTTATGTAGTTCCGATAGATGACGATTGATCGGTGGACGCAATGAGAGTTCGCCACTTCCTTCGTTAGCATCGAGGGAGACCCGATCGAAATAATGTGCGCCTCAGTGTTGTGGCGCGAGGCAAATCGAATAAGAATGCTGGAACAGGGGCTCTCCCTGGCCAATGCCGGCGCGCGCGCTGATGCAGAGCTGGCTAGACGAATTCTTCTACATGAACAAGACGGTCGACTGGGGCGTGCCCACCTACACCATGCACCCGTTTGTGATCGGGCGCGGCAAAGGCCATGTCCTTGCGCGAATAGGAGATGAATACCTTGGCTTTCGATCCGCTTTCGCGTGCTGCCGCATCAGCATACGTCGTCATAAAGCGCTATCCCCCGGCGCAATCACAAGGTGAGTGTAGGCAGATTTCAGAAGAACCGAACAGGGGCAACGTTGCGGTCAGATCAATCGCAGCGAGTTCCGGTTCGGGTCTTGTGTCACGAGCATTGCCGGTCCAAACGGCCATGCGTAACTGTACGAGAGATGGAGGAAGGCCCTTCGAGGTCGGCGATCAGGAGCTGATCTCAAGCCACCGCAAGCTGCTGTCGTCAAAAGCGATGGTGGTGAGCGTTGCGGAAAAGTCGGGACATGATCCCGACAGGCAAGGTTGAGAGAGGCGAGCGCAAGCAAACCGCCAGTGAAGTGTCGAAATGCGATTAGACGATGTCAAAACCGGGGGCTGACCCATCTTCCGGGATCAGCTTGGGAGATGCACTGAGACCGCCCAAGCGGCATCCGGCATGTAGGCGGCGCGAAGCTCAACCAGGCTCTTGTACGGAACGTGAGAACCTAGACGGCGATGCCAAGGGAAAAGGCACAAGCGGCTCCAACCGCGAGGCCGAAAGTACCGATGCGCCGGTTAGGGGCGGACTGCTTCGTAGTAGTGATGAAGCGGGTGTAATGCCCGTGGAGCGAAGGGAGCAGGCCATCGCCATTTTATCGGGTCAACTGTTGTCGGTTCCAACCGCCAACAGGAGGAACTCGATGCACAATGGAAGGCGGCAGCCTTCACGCGGTGGCACGAGCCGGATGATGCGAGAGTATCAAGTCCGGATCTGTGAGAGGCTCGGGGTGAAACTCCCCGGGCCTACTCGGCATTCACGACATAATTGGCCGGTCAGGCTCCTCAGTCCATTTCCGCTTCGATCCAAAAGCGACGGCCGGTTGCAAAAATGCGGTCTGTCGCAAAGTGCCAAGAAGCCGACATCGCCGTTGCATCTTAATGGGGCTTGCGTGCTGCTACTACTAATGCAGGCGATGGCACCGCATAGGCACCGTTTTGTTCAAAGGTCGAAACTCTCTCGCGCAAATACTGTTTGATATTTGCCAGATTTTTTGAGCTCTGTCGGTTGAGAACCGCCGCGGCGCGTACAGTTCCGGAGGAAATGGCCTCGATGATTGCGTCAGGAGAAGACACGCGCCAAACCAACGGAACTTCCGTTGCCGAGACATTTGTAAATCCAGCTCGGCCGAGCATCTCTGAGGCGTAATTCAGATCGCCATAGTTGAAGAAGTTTGGTCCCGGGGGTAGTCCAACGTCGAGCGAACCATGTGCGCGAATGGCGTCATAGACCATCGAGAATCCGATGCACTTCGTGGCATCGCACCACGACGCGTAGGTGAATCGCCCGGCGGGTTTGAGAACACGGTATGCCTCCGCCGTAGCCTTGTCGGGATTGGGAACGTGAGGCAAGCCGAAGGCATTCAACACCGCATCGAACTCCCCGTCAGCAAAAGGGAGAGCCTCGGCATCCCCCTCGATAAATCGGATGCCCGGATAAGTTTGCTCCGCTAGTCGAACCTGAGCTGCGGAAAAGTCTACACCGATCGCTTCAGCACCTTGGTCGCGTGCTGCGGCAGCCACGTATCCCGCGCCGCATGCGACATCGAGGGCTTTGTCACCTGCCTTCAAACTAGCCGCGCGGATGAGTTCTGGAATACACCCTGAAGTCACTTCTCCAAGGTGGTGATGGTAGGAGATGGCCACGGCATCATTGCCCCAGCCCGCATGCTCGAAGTCGCGAAATTCATTTGATGCGGCCATAGGATGAGCCCCCAATCGCGTTCCATTCAGTGTCGGCAGGAAAGTGGATACAAAACACAGAATAGCACGAATGGAAGAAGTCTATTTAGGATCAAGGAGCGTCGGATTCGCGGTATCCGCGCAATGTCCGGTCTTCATCCAATCGCTGCCATGGCATTGCGCCGCACAATGCGTCGTTCCGTGCCAGAGCACAAAATCGCTGCGCGATAGCCCGCTGCGCGGGTAGCCCGACCGCGAGCGCGGTAACCGGAGGTGAGATCGTCGATAGCGGACGAGGCGTCCTGTCTTGAAGATCGAGGTGTCGTCAACCTCATCCCAGACAGGAGTT
>CAZNSG010000204.1:0-3184 GCA_964575715.1 uncultured Hyphomicrobiales bacterium
CGTCACCCTGAGGTGCGAGCCAACGGGTCCGCGCGAGCGCGGCCCGATGGTAAACTCCGCGAGCCACCGCAAGTCGGCCTTGGCCGACTTGCGCATCCAAATTCCGATCTCGGGTAAACCCGAGATCGGTGGGTCGACGGCAACGCAAGTCGTGTTTACCCGACTTGCGTGCTTAATATACCGATCTTGGGTAAACCCAAGATCGGCGGCCGTTCATCCTTCGAGGGCCGCCATAGCGCGTCGAAGACGCGCGTTAACGCGCTTATGGCGGCCACCTCAGGATGACGGGTCAAACATTATCGCCGTTGGTATAAGATTAAGATCATGCCCTGGATTGAGGTAACAACCCGACCCCGATTCGAACCAGAACAATGGCTTTGAAGTGTTCGACATCTTCGCGTTGTTTCGCCGTCGCCAAACGCCAGCGCGCGGCCGGCATCCCGGCGGTGCGCGCGTGCGTACGAATGTGGCGGCCATGAGCGGGCCGGTGATTTTGCCCCGCGCCGATGGCCGCGGACGCGCGCAGCCGCAAGAACCCGCGCCACGTGCCGCGCAAGGCTATCTTGCGGTACACGCCATCGAGAAGAGTTTTGCCGGCAGCAAGGTGGTGAAAGGCGCGAGCCTCTACGTGCGCCGCGGCGAGGCCGTGGGTCTGCTCGGCCCCAATGGCGCCGGCAAGACCACGATTTTCTACATGATCACCGGTCTCATCAAAGCCGACCGCGGCCGCATCGAACTCGACGGCAACGATGTCACTTCGCTTCCGATGTACCAGCGCGCGCGGCTGGGCATCGGCTATCTTCCGCAGGAGGCCTCGATCTTTCGCGGCCTCAATGTCGAAGATAACATCCGCTCCGTGCTCGAAGTCGTGGAGCCCAACCGGCGGCGGCGCGAGCACGACCTCAATGCCCTGCTCGAGGAGTTCAACATCGCGCGCCTGCGCAAGACGCCCGCCATCGCGCTCTCCGGCGGCGAGCGCCGCCGCGTCGAGATCGCGCGCGCGCTGGCGACGCGTCCCAACTACATGCTACTCGACGAACCCTTTGCCGGCATCGATCCGATCGCGGTCGGCGACCTGCAAGCCCTGGTGCGGCACCTGACCAATCGCGGCATCGGCGTGCTCATCACCGACCACAACGTGCGCGAAACCCTGGGGCTGACCGACCGCGCCTACATCATCTATTCCGGCGAGGTGCTGATGGAAGGCCGCACCGAGGACATTGTGAACAACCCCGATGTCCGGCGGCTTTATCTCGGCGAGGAATTCCGGCTCTAGCCGGATTGCCGCCATGGCCAACGCTGGGGCCAAATTAGCTTGGGCCAAGCCAGCACGTCCGCTTCCGGACGATTGCTGCCATTCCATACCTGCGGCAGGGTCGAGATTGACCCAGGCTGTGTGAAAACTCATACATAAAAAAAATGCAGATAATATAATTCTCTCACGCGGTATCGAGTCGTTTGTGCGCAGTATGATTTGACTCCCATGATGCGCAATCGCTCTGAGATTTTTCTGCGCGAACGGCAAGCGTTGGAGTTTTTACACAGCCAAGACCCGAACCGGACATGAAGTGTGCATCGCAGCACCACCGCCTGCCAACCGGCGGCCAACAATCTGCCGTCAGGCAGTATCTATCGCGGCCCATAAGGCGCGCGGTCAAAGCTGAAATCCCGCTCGTTCAACAGCGAACGCTGATTTGGTTAGGCGGCGGGGAACCAATCGAGGCTGTGGAATCGGAAACCACTTCCTCAATTCTCCACCATCTGAGATGGGGTCCCGAAGGTGTCGGTTATTGGAGGTACTCGATGGGCTTGTGGAACCGCATTACATCGCTTCTCTTGGCCCGATCGTCGGACGCAACACCGATGAAACCTCGGCTTTCAGCCCGGAACGAATCCGAACTCTCGGCATCGATCCGAGAATTGCAGCCGGGAGCGCGCGGATGGATCACTCACAAAAAGGCAGGCTCATTGTTTTCCCTGATGGGGAATGAGTACGCATTCGGAAAGATGGACGAGCAAGGCCGAGCAAAGTTGGGGGCCTTTGCTGCGCAAGACCAGCATCGCTGCGAATTTACGCTCACACCTGCGGAAAAACGCGTCTATTTCACTAGAAAAGCAAGTGACGCAGGGCCGTGATATTATTGCGGGGTGAAGAGCCTTTCCTATCGGGGGATTGTTGTTGGCCTCTTGGTGGTTCTCGCCGGTGTTGCATGGGGCAATCGAATTAGCATCATTATGCAGGTGACATGCCTTGTCGACACCGGTAGAGCACGCGCGAGCGGCCCACATGCAGGGAACTCAATGTCAGTGATAGTCAGAATGATCGCCGGCGCCGTAGCGCTCGCGGCGGTGGTTGGCTTCGCCGGAACGGCGCGGGCGCAGCTTACGGCGGCGCAAAGGACGCAGGCGCAAACCTGGTGCCTGAACCGGCAGAACGCGCCGCTCGACACCCAGATCAAAGGCTGCACCAGCCTCATCGAGGCCGGCACGGACTCAAAGGACAACCTCGCCATTGCCTATAGCAACCGCGGCAACGCCTACCGCCTCAAGGGCGATCCCGACCGCGCCATCCAGGACTATGATCAAGCGATCAAGCTCGATGTCACCTTCGTGGTATTCATCAATCGCGGCTCCGCTTACGACGACAAGCGCGAGTACGACCGCGCCATTCAGGACTACGACCAGGCGATCAAGCTCAATCCCAAGCATCCCGTTGCTTTCAACAATCGCGGCTTCGCCTATTACAACAAGAGCCAGTACGACCGAGCCATCCAGGACTTCGACCAAGCGATCAAGCTCAGCCCGAGGTACTCCGCCGCATTGAACAACCGTGGCAACGTTTACCGCGCCACGGGCGAGATCGACCGCGCCATTCAGGACTTTGACCAGGCGATTGCCGTCAATCCGGGTTCAGCCAATGCGTACTACTACCGCAGCCTCGCCAAGGAGAAGAAGGGCGACAAGGCCGGCGCCGCGGTTGACCTGGCGGAAGCCATGCGCCTCGACCCGAAGGTAGTAGGGCGATAAGGCCACGCTTCCTATACAGCAAGACCGTATGTCCTTCCTTTGATGAGGCGACTCACCCTCGATGCGGTTGCGAGGGTTACCCGGATGGACCGGGCAGAGCCTCAACGCAAGGAGGGCGAGTCGTGACCGATCATAGCGAAGCTTTTGTAGGCTTTGA